>DATBZG010000001.1:0-7757 GCA_036513335.1 Solirubrobacteraceae bacterium
GGCCGAGTGCTCCGCAAGGACCAGCGCGTGCGTCGGGGCAAAGCGTTTGGCGCACGCGAGGCCCAGCCCGCCTCCAGCCCCCGTGATGACCGCCACCGGGCGCGTCATTGCTCGGGGTCCATGCGCCAGTTGCCGAGCTCGGCGTGGACACGTGCAGGACCGTTGATCGCGGCGATCACCGGACAGGGTATGTCCAGGATGCTCCGGATCCGCCCGGCGTCCTCGCGTTTGATGCTCGACCACGCGAGCGGTGTCGTCGTCGGGTCCTCGAAGGAGGCGTAATCGAGGCGCTCGCAGAACGCCGCGCCCGTCCCCGTGAGGATCACGGCCCTGTTCTCGTAGTCGGCGGCGAGCGCCGCGAACGCATCGGTCAGCTCGCGGTGTGCGGATTGGCTGAAGACGAGCGGCCCGCCGTCGGTGTGCAGGCGTATCTCGAGGATGCCATCGCTGCGCTCCATGGCTATGTGCGAGTAATCGCGATACGGCATGTTCTGAACACTCATCGTGGCTCCTCTTCAGTCCTGGGTCTTGTGCCGGCGCCGTCGAGCAGTGCGGAGACGGCGGCCAGTCCGGCAGGGTCGGCGTCCCGGTATGGCGACCATGGACCGCGGCTCTTGGAGACCCCCGGTCTGTGTGCGAGTCCGAGGAGCATCTCCGTCACCTTCAGTCCGGCGGCTGCGCAATCCAGCAGCGGCACGCCGTCGATCGACCAGTCGCGCAGGCCTCCCTGCCACAGCGTGGCGCCCAGGAACTGGAACGCGGTGATGACGACGTCGGCACCGTCGGCGACGAGCCCCGCCGCCCCTGTCGATACCTCCTCGAGCAGGGCGCTCGGGTCGCCCGCGAGGCTCGCCTCGACGGCGTGATAGTCGAGCTCGAACACGCGCACCGGCCGATGGTCGATGAGGCGGGCGCCGAGGCCGTAGCGGGCGATCGCGTCGGTGAGCATCGCCGCGTAGGCGGGATACGGCGACAGTATCCCGACGCGCCGCCCGAGCATCTGGCTCACCGCCAGTGCCGACTCGGTGCTCCCGCTCACAGGGATCGTGGCCGCTGCACGCGCCTCGAGCAACCCAGGGTCGACGCCTGGCGCGATCATCACGGCATCGAACCCCTCGGCCTCGCAGCGCAGGACGTCGCGCACCAGGTACGCGGTGTTCGCGAGGGCGCCATATGGATGCGTGAGCACGCCGGTCGACTGCTCGACGAAGCGGATCTCAACGGCGGTGGTGCTCGCAACGAGCTCCGCCGCATACGCGCGCAGACACGCCCACATCGCCTCCGGATCCCGCATGCGTCCGCCCGCGTCGCGCGGCAGCCCGACGTGCCACGCAATCCGCTTTATGTTGACACTTTGCGCCACGTTGGCTCCCGACGTACGCTGAACCTTGCTGACGAGTAACCTACAGTACCTGTGAAATGCCGCTCGACAAGCCCATCCGCGGTCTTCATGTGTTGACACATAAGGGGTTTACGTAGGGTGCGATTCGGGCTCCTGACGCTCCCGCGATCGATCTCGCAGACACGGGAGATCGCCGCTGAGGCGGACTCGGCGGGGTGGGACTGGCTCGGCATCGGGGACTCGCCGGCCGTCTACCAGGACTCCTACATCCACCAGGCTGCGGCGCTCGAGGCCAGCGAGCGCATCCACGTGGGGCCGGCGGTCTCGCATGTCGTCCTGCGCCACCCGCTCGCGGTGGGGAACATGCTCGCAACCCTCAACACGCTCGGCCACGGCCGCTCTGTCGGGACGCTCGCGACAGGTAACAGCGCGGCGCGCGGACTGGGTATGAAAACCGCCTCCCTCGAAGACATGCGGGAAGCGTTCGCGGCGATTCGCGGCTACTGGCGCGGGCTCGGCGGCCAATTCAGAGGATCGACGATCCCGGCGACCGGCATCGAGTTGGCGGGGTGTCCGCTGCTAATGGCGGCCGACGGCCCGAAGGCCGCGGAGCTCGCCGGTCAGATCGCCGACGGCATGTTCTACGGCGGGAGCCTCGAGCCGGAGGTGCTCTCCCGCCGCATCGCCGCCGGAAAGCGGCGCGAGGAGCAGAGCTTCTGGGTGGCGGCGTCCGTCTCGCTGGAGGTGAGCAGCGAGGCCGTCCTGGATGACATGGGCGCGCTGCTCGTGGCGCAGGCCAATCGTGCGTTGCGGGGAGCGGACCTCTCCGAGCGCGGCGTGCCGGACTCGCTCCACAGCGAGGTGCGGGCGCTGTGGAGCGCCTACGACTACGCCTTCCATGCCGACAGCACGAGGCCTCAGAACACGCGGCTCATGTCGGATGAGCTGGCCGGCTATCTGGTCGAGCGCTTCGTCTTCTGGGGCGGTCAGGACGCGTGGCGCCGGCGGCTCGGTGAGCTGCGCCGAGCGGGTTGTGACGGCGTGATGTTCATCCTCGGGCAGGGCTCGCAGCTCGACGCCGTGCGAGGGGTCACGGCGCGGCTGCAGGCCGTCGGCGAGCTCCCCGTGCCCCCGTCTGGCGTCGTGCCGCGCGACGGTGGCAACGCGAAGGGCTGACAGTTCTATCGACTACGAAAGTGTGAGGTGACCGATGGGAAGTGACGCGCCGCACGGAAGGCTGGGATTCGTGCTTCCCGCGCCCCAGGACCCGCACCTGTCCGCGTTGGATCTCGTGGATCTTGGGAAGCTCGCAGAGGCGAGCGGCTACGACGACGTCTTCACTCCCGAGGGCATGGGCTATGAGGCGATGTCGCTGCTCGGCGCGATCGCGGTGAGCACCCGGCGAGTCAGGATCGGCACGGCGATCACCGGCCAGCCTCTGCGCTCGCCGGCACTCACGGCGATGGGGTCGGTGACCCTCGATCTGCTCTCCGAGGGACGGTTCGTGCTCGGGCTCGGGATCGGCCACCGTACGATCGTCGAGACCTGGCATGGCATCCCGTTCACTCCCGAACGTGCCCGGCTGCGTGAGTACGTGGAGCTCGTCAGGGAGATCTCGACAGGACACGAGATAGCGCACGAGGGAGAGCACTATCGCTGCTCTGGACCGGGGCTGCTGATGAGGCCCTATCGCCCGAATCTCCCCGTCTACCTCGCCACGTTGGCGTTCTCCAGCATGGAGCTCGCCGGGGAGATCGCGGACGGCCTGTTCGGCTCGTATACGCCATTGGCGTATCTCGAGGAGGGGGTGGCGCGGGCGCGCCGCGCCGCGGAGGCGGCCGGACGCGACCCCGACGCGTTCGAGGCCTGTTGCTTCGTCCACGTCCAGGTCACCGACAGCCCAGCGGAGGCTCGCGAGGTCGCGCGCGCCCGTGTCGCCTGGCGCGCCAACCTCGCCAACTACAACAAGGTGTTCGCTCGCGCCGGCTTCGCGCAGGAGGCCGCCGCGCTTCAGCAGGCATGGGCCGACGCGGCGCGCGAGCACGCCGAACGCGAGCCTGACCAGTCAGGCGGCGACTACCACCTCGCGAGCTGGGGACGCGCAACACCCGAGCTCGCAGCGCTCGTGTCCGACGGGCTGCTGGAGGAAAGCTACGTGATCGGTGACGCGAGCTACTGCCGCGCGCGTGTGAGCGAGATGAGCAGGCGCGGGATCACGCCACTGATCTGTCCACAGGGGGAATACCCTGACCGGGCGACCGCGCTGGAGGGTCATTCGCAGACGGTGCGGGCGCTCGCGCCGACGGGCGCACGAGCGGCGCCCGCCGCCGGCGTCTGAAAGTGGCTGCGCGCGTGGACAGGGAGCCTGTGGCAAGCTTCCCCTCGCGTGGCTCCCCTGTCCTTCGATCCGATCGCCGAGGCTTCTCGCCAGTGGCGCACTCACTGGGGGCCGGCGGCAGTGCCTGCGATGGCGGCGGTTACCTCGATCATGCGCGCCGAGCAGATCCTGATCGCGCGCCTGAACACGCTGCTGCGGCCATGGGATCTGACGTTCCCTCGCTATGAGGGTCTGATGCTCCTGTTCTACAGCCGCAGCGGCTCGCTGCCCCTCGGGAAGATGGGGGCGCGCCTGCAGGTTCACCCCACCAGTGTCACGAACATCGTCGACGGCTTGGAGCGTCTGGGATACGTCGAGCGCACGCGGCACGAGAGCGACCGGCGCACGACGCTGGCGCTGATCACGGATGCAGGCCGAGAGGCGGCCGAGGCAGCCACCACAGCGCTCAACGAGGCGCGTTTCGGCACCGCGCCGCTGCGCAAGGGCGAGCTGCAGGAGATATCAGAGGGGCTGCGCGCGCTGCGTGAAGACGCAGACGGCTTTCACGTGTCGGGCAGCTAGGTTCAGTCGTTCTCGTGTCCTGAGCCAGAGCACTAGCCGGCCGGCGCGTACTCGTAGAAGCCACGCCCGCTCTTGCGGCCGTGGTGGCCAGAGACGACCATCCGCTTGAGCAGCGGCGGCGGCGCGTACTCGGGGCGCTTGAACTCGTCATACAGCGAGTCGCAGACCGCGTACAGGACATCGAGCCCGATGAAGTCGCAGAGCGTCAGCGGCCCCATCGGATGCCCCGCTCCGAGCTTCATCCCCTCGTCGATGTCCTCCCGCGAGGCGAAGTCCTCCTCGACCATGCGCACGGCGGCCATCAGGTAGGGGACGAGCAGCATGTTGACGATGAACCCGGAGCGGTCCTTCGTGCGGATCGCGGTCTTGCCGGTGGCGGCGATCAGCTGCTCCGCCCGCTCGATGTGCTCGGGCGCGGTGTCCAGGCCGATAACGATCTCGACGAGCTTCATCACCGGTACGGGAGAGAAGAAGTGCAGGCCCAGTACGCGCCCGGGGTGCCTCGTCCAGGAGGCGAGCTGTGCGATTGGGATCGAGGACGTGTTGGAGGCGAGCGTCGCGGACTCCGGCAGCAGCTCGTCTAGCGTCGTGAACAGCGGCCCCTTCACGTTGGGGTCCTCGTAGACGGCCTCGATCACCGCCCCGCAGCCGGCCAGCGCCTCGATCTCTGGGCTCCACGCTATGCGCTCCAGGATCTCGCCGGGAGTCGAGCCTTGAAGCTTTCCGGCCCGCGCCGCACGGTCGAGCGACTGCTCGATCTGCGCTCGTGAACGGTCGAGCGCCGCCTGCTCCGGCTCGTGGAGCACCACCTCGAGTCCTGACTTTGCGACGGACTCCGCAATGCCGGACCCCATGAAGCCCGCGCCGACGATGCCAACGGTGTCGATCTCAAGAGTCTCCTGCACCGATTTTCTCGCTTCCGCTCGAGGGTCTTGCATTGACGCTAGCAAATATGCGATGCTCCAACTATCGTACCTCCGAGCATTCAACCAAGCTTGCGGCCATCCCCCCGACCCCGGGGTGTGCAGCGAGGCTCGCGTAGCCGCGCGAGCAGCCGAACCGAGACACGCGCCATGCAGTCGTCCAACGCTGAGATGCCAAGGACGAGAAGCGTGCAATAGCGAGTCGGGGCCGTCCTCTCTCCTCCTCGGCCCCGGCTCGCTCGGTTCTCCCGCCTCGATCGCGCTGGGAGTAGGGTTGCGCGTCGTGCGCGCCCACCACGTCCACATCGAGCACGACTTCGCCAAGCCGCAGGCGGCGATCTTCGCCCACCTGGCCGAGCACGAGAACCTGGCGGATGTGTTCGGCGCAAAGATCGAGCGCCTGCGCGACGGTCAGGACGGCGAGCGCAACGGCGTCGACTCGGCCCGGCGTTTGAAAATCGGGCCGCTGGCGCCGTTCGAGGAGACCGTCACCGAGTTCGTCCCGTACGAGCGGATTGTCTACCGCATCACCAGGGGCAGCCCGCTGCGCGGCCATGTGGGCGTCATGAGCTTCTCGCCGACGCCCGGCGGTACACGGTTCGTCTACGACATCCGCCTCGCCTCGCCGGTCCCAGGGCTCGCGCTACTCGTACGTGCTGCGCTCACGCGTTCGATCACGAAGTCGCTGCCCAAAGTCGAGCGCGAGGCCTGATCGCGCTCAAGCGCCGGTCGTGAGGACCACGCGGAAACGCGCGTCGCCGCTCAGCATGCGCTCGTAGGCCTCGTTCGCCTGCTCCAGCGGATAGGTCTCGATCATCGGCCGCACACCGCTGAGCACGCTGAAGTCGAGCGTGTCCTCGGAGTCGGCGGAGGTGCCGGAGGCGTGTCCGACGATCGATTTGTCGCCGCCGATCAGCATTGCCGGCGGGATCTGCATCGGTTCCATGGACGCACCCACGATCACGAGCTTCCCGCGCGCGCCGAGCCCACCCAGGACCGCGGTCACCGCGGGGGCGCTTGTGACGGTCGAGAGGATCACCTTCGCGCCGCCGAGTTTCGCGAGCTCCGCGGCGGGATCCTGTGCGGTGCTGTCGATGTAGTGGCGGGCGCCGAGGCGCAACGCGAGCTCCTCCTTCTCGCGCCCGCGGGCGACCGCGACGGTGTCGAAGCCGAGCTTGGCTGCGAACTGGATGCCGAGATGCCCGAGCCCGCCGACGCCGAGGATCGCCACCAGATCGCCGCCCTGCGCGCCACTGTGGCGCAGCGCGTTGAACGTCGTGATGCCCGCGCATAGCAGCGGCGCGGCCTGCTCGTCCTCGAGCTCGTCGGGCATCGAGGCCATCGCGCTCGCCTTCACGAGCACGTAGTCCGCGTAGCCGCCGTCTTCGGTTATCCCTGGAATCCCCATGTGCAGGCAGTTCATGAAGTCGCCACGGCGGCAGTACTCGCAATAGCCGCAGTTCCCGCCGAACCAGCCCACGCCGACGCGCTGGGCGACCTCCCAGCCCTGCACTCCCTCGCCGAGCTGCTCGATCCTGCCGGCGATCTCATGCCCCGGGACGAGGGGATGGGAGACGCCCGGGAAGCCGCCGTCTTTGGCGAACGAGTCGCTGTGGCAGATCCCGCATGCGTGCACACGCACCAGCGCCTCGCCACGGCCGGGCGTGGGCACCTCGCGCTCCACCAGCTCGAACGGGCCACGCGGCTCGCTCACCTGCATCGCTCGCATGCTTGCCATCTCAGAAGCTCCTCGTCGGTGGTGGACGTCCACGCTCCACCCTATCCACGAGATCCGGCTTCCCCGAGGCATCCCCGCGGATGCCTATCGTGCTGTGCTCATGTCCCCGGCTACCTTCACCGCAACGCTCGAGCACGATGAGGCGGTGCTGCGCTTCCCCTACGACGAGGGTCTGCGCCAGCTGCTGCGCGCGATTCCCGGCCGCCGCTGGGATCCAGTCGGGCGGGTGTGGTGCCTGCCGCTCGAGCCCGACCAGGCCGAGGCGCTCGCGCGCCTGCTCGGGGGTGTGCCCGGTAGCCCGGAGGTGAGCGACGCGCTCGCCCGCGCGATCGCCCGTCGCCGCGCGCGCCGCTCTCGTGACCGCCTGCTCGTCGATCTGGTGCGACCCGATCGGGACTGGTGGCTGAGCTTTCCCACCGATGTCGCGGACGCGGCTGTCGCGTCCCTGCTCGAACACCCGGGGGCGCAGGAGGTGCCTGCGATCGCCCGCGCGCTCGTGCCACTGGACGAGGACTCCGCGCGGCTCGTGGCCGAGCTCGAGCGCGAGGGCGGCCTGGAGCTCAGCCACGCCGCACGCAGGGCGCTCTCCGAGCTCGGGGCCGATGTGCGTCCCGGCAACGCAGGTGAGCAGGCAGAACGCTCCGCCGCGCGGTCCGCGCACGAGCAGCACTACGACGTCGAATTCCGCCGTGACCGCCGCGGCGAGCACTGGCTCCTGATCTCGCCCGAGCGCGCGCCGCTCGTGCGCGTGCTCGCTGCCCGGGCGGGCCTGCAGGCGGCGGAGGGGCCGGACCTCACCGTCGGCCTGGCGGCGCTCGAGCGCGATGCGGCCGCGCTCGTGGAGCTGCTGAGCCA
>DATBZG010000002.1:0-4562 GCA_036513335.1 Solirubrobacteraceae bacterium
AGCGTGGGAAGCCTAGAGGTCCAGACGGCTGACACCGAGCTCGTCGAAACCGACGTGATGGGCGAGCTCGTGGCGTACGGTGCGGGTCACCTGGTCGCGCAGCATGTCGGGGTCGTGGCCGAAGTCGCGGCGCAGCGTGTCGCGGAAGATCACGATGCGGTCGTGGTGCTCGTCGCGGCTGGCGCCGTCGCCCTGGTAGAGACCGTAGGCGCCGCGCCGGCGTCCGCCGTCGGAGATCACGACGGCGACGTGTGCGAGCGCGTTGCGCAACAGGTCGGGCAGATCGTCGAGCGCGTCGCGGACGAGCTCCTCGAAGTCTGAGTCGTTGAGCGGGTCGAGCGCCATGAAGTCGTGTTCGTCGGGGTCCACGACGAGGCCTTCGCGGGCGAGGCGCTCGGAGTAGCGGACGATCTCTTCGAACTCGCTCTCGGACTCGGGGTCGTGCCAGCCGGCCATACGCACTGCCACGAAGGCGACGCTGCCCATCAGCGCGGCGGCGACGATCACGCCGAGGGCGACGTCCTCGAGCGCGCGCACGGCGCCGATGGAGCTGAAGCCCTGCCCGATGACGAGCACGATCAGCCCCACGGACATGGCGACGAGCGCGGCCACGCCGACACGTCTTAGGGGAGAGGATCCGGGAGGCTGGATGTCGCGCATCGCCGGGGGAGCTGGCCTTCCTATTTCAGCGTGCGGGCGATCACGAGACGCTGGATCTCGTTGGTGCCCTCGTATATCTGGGTGATCTTGGCATCTCGCATCATGCGCTCTACGGGGTACTCCTTGACATAACCGTAGCCCCCCAGGACCTGCACGGCCTCGACGGTCACCGCCATGGCGGTGTCCGAGCAGAAGACCTTGGCCATGGATGAGTACTTGGCGCGCTGTGGATGGCCCTGATCGGCCATTGCGCAGGCCTTGTACAGCAGCTCACGCGAGGCTGCTGTGCGTGTTTCCATGTCGGCGAGCTTGAACTGGATGCCCTGGAATTCGTTGATCGCCTGGCCGAACTGGCGACGCTCGCGGGCGTAGCCAACGGCGTAGTCGGTGGCGCCCTGGGCGATCCCCACGGCCTGCGCGGCTGCACCCAGCCGCGTGCGCTCGAGTGTCCCGAGCGCCACGGACAGGCCCCTGCCGACCTCGCCGATGACGTTGGCCTGGGGCACGCGCACGTCCTCGAAGATCGGTTGGCCAGTGGGCGAGGCGCGGATGCCGAGCTTGTGCTCGAGCTTGCCGACGCTGAAGCCGGGGCGGTCGGCCTCGACGACGAACGCGGTCAGGCGCCGGCTCTCGCGGTCGGAGACGGCGAAGACGATGTAGAAGTCCGCGACGCCGAGGTTGGTGATCCAGTTCTTGGTGCCGTTGATCACCCATTCGTCACCGTCGAGCACAGCGGTGGTCTTCATGCCGGCTGGATCGGAGCCGGCCTCGGGCTCGGACAGGGCGAACGCGGGCGACCACTCGCCGGTGGCGCACTTGGGCAGGAAGCGTTCCTTCAGCTCATCCGAGCCGGAGAGCTGGATCGGCAGCGTGCCGAGCTCCTGGATCATCAGGATCAGCGCGCAGGCGGCGTCGACCTTGGCGATCTCCTCGACTGCCATGTTGAGCATCAGCGTGCCGGTGCCGGTGCCGCCGTACTCGACTGGGAACGGCAGCCCGAGGATGTCCTGCTCGGCCAGCAGCTTGCGCACGTCCCACGGGTATTCGGCGCGCTCGTCGATCTCAGCGGAGCGCGGCGCGATCTTCTCGCGCGCGATCTGCCCGATGGTGGCGCAGAAGTCGAGGTGCTCCTGCGGGATCGTGTAGACGTCGCTCACAGCCTCCATGACTGCTGATCCTAGTGATGAACGATCCGTTTCGCGCAGTTGGCGCCTGCGCTGGGCGCCATCGACATCGAGGTCGCGGGGTTCGGCGCGGCGCGTTCGCGCGGCGGCAGGGCGGTAGGCTCATCGAATGAGCAGCGAGGAAGACGGCTCGGACATCGTCGTTGACCCCGAGCGGGTCTCCGACTGGATGGCGCAGGACGATGCGCTGCAGCTGATCGACGTGCGCGAGCCGTACGAGCGCGAGGCGGGGTACATCGACGGCTCGCGACACATCGAGCTGGTGCGGCTGTCGGCAGAGGCTGCGACGAACATCGACCGCGCGCGACCGGTGGTGTTCTACTGCCGCGTGGGTGGACGCTCGGAGATGGCCGCGCAGGCGTTGCGCGCGTCGGGTTTCGAGGCTTACACGATGGCGGGCGGACTGGTGCGCTGGGCCGACGAGGGTCGGCCGCTGTCGCCGGAGGGCGCCAGCGTGGCGGACCATTAGTGGCGTGACACCGATACGACAGGAGGAGCAGCAAATGGAGGCTTCAACGGAGTACCCGGGCGTGACGGCGGGCGAGGGCTACGCGGTGGCGCACCTGGAGGACCTGGGCGATGGTCCTGGCTTCAGGAAGGTGCGCAAGGGCCTGGGCGTGACGGCCTTTGGCGTGAACGCGATCGTGCTGCCGCCTGGCATAGAAACGGGGTTTCACTACCACGACCTCCAGGAGGAGCTGTACTTCGTGCACCGGGGCGCGATCGAGATGGAGTTCGGCGACGGCTCCGTGCAGCGGCTGGGCGAGGGCGGCATGGCGCGCGTGGACGCGGCGACTGTGCGCAAGATCCGCAACGCGGGAGACGTGGAGGCGGTGTACCTGTGCGCGGGCGGCAAGGACGGCTACATCGGACGCGACGGTCGCGTGCGCGCCGGTGAGGAGCAGCGCGTGAAAGCTGTCCACGACCTCTCTGGAGGGCAGTCGGGGTGAGCTGCGCGCCAGCTGCTCGCGGTTGAGCGAGCCGGAGGAGCAGGCGGGCCCGCGGCGCGTGCTGCGCGTCAGCGCGGAGCTGACGGTGCCGCTCGCTGAGATTGTGCTGCGCACGAGCCGCTCCTCGGGTCCTGGCGGCCAGCACGCGAACGTCACGGCCTCGCGCGTGGAAGCGATCTTCGATGTGGAAAGCTCGCAGTCGCTCAGCGAGGCGCAGCGCGCGCGCATGCTCGCGCGCGAGGGACCGCGGGTGGTTGCGGTGGCCCAGGACGAGCGCTCGCAGCTGCGAAACCGGGAGCTGGCCCTTGAGCGTCTGGCGGCGCGCATGCGTGGCGCACTGACGGTCGCGCGCAGCCGCCGCGCGACGAAACCAACCTCGGCGTCCCGTGAGCGCCGGCTGACCGAGAAGCGCCGGGCGGCCCGGCGCAAGCTGGAGCGCAAGCCTCCGCCGGGGGACGGCGAGTAGGCGCACTGCGCTCAGCGCCGGGCGCGGCTCATCGTTGGCGCCCCGCACGCTCGCGCTCGACGAGCAGCGCGAACGTGGGGCACGCGCGGGCGGCGCGCCTGGCGTGATCGAGCTCCCAGCCCTCGACGGGTCTGTCGTCGATGACGGGATAGCCCCACTCGTCGAGTGTGATGCGCTCGGGCAGCAGCTCCGCGCACATGCCGTGCGCCTCGCACGCGATCGGGTTGACGCGCACGCGATGGCTCATGAGGCGCTCCTGTCACGTACGGGCCGATCGACGGGGCGGTCGGGCAGTGGCAGCTCGGGTGCACGCGAACAGCGTTCGCAGTGCCCGTGGCGCGCGTGCTCGGCGAAGTCGGGCTCAAACGTCTCCAGGCCGCTGAGGACCATATTGACGACCCCGTCGGGGTGACCGCAAGCGCCGCGCCGGGCGGTGAGCGAGGCGAGGTACTCGATGCGGCGCACGGCGTGCTTTTCCCCGCGCCCGGCGGCGAGCTCGGCGACGGCCACGGCGAGCGCGTCGAGCCCGTGGATGCACGGCCCGCACTGGCGCACGCTCTGGCCGGCCATCCAGCGTGCGAGGCGGGCAACTTCCGCGACGGGACAAGCGTGCTCGGAGAGCAGGGCCACGACACCGGCCCCGAGCGTGGCGCCATGCGCGGCGAGGTGTTCGCTGGAGAGTGCGACGCCGGTCAGCCACTCGCGGCCGATCCAGGTGCCGGAGTAGCCCCCGATGAGTGCACCGCGCACGCCGGAGGCAATGCCGCCGGCGGCTCCCACCAGCGAGGACAGCGACGCTCCGAGCTCGATCTCGTAGACGCCGGGCTCCGCGACCGGACCTGACAGGGTGGCGAGCGTCGATCCCGGCTGGGTGGGTGTGCCGAGCTGGCGAAACCACGGCGCGCCATGGCGCGCGATCAGGGCGAGGTGCGCGAGCGTCTCGACGTTGGCGACGAGCGTGGGCCGGCGTTTTACGCCCTGTTCGAAGGGCCGCGGCGGCGTGAACGTCGGCTTGGAGGGACCGCCGCTGAGGAAGTTGGCAAGCGCGGACTCCTGCCCGGCGACGTAGTGCTGGGGAACGGCACGAACCTTCAGCTCCGGGCCGTGCCCGGCGGATGCGTGCTCGTGGCGTTCTGCCAGCGCGCGCGCGACGCTGCGGGCACCCACGCCATCGCTGTCGCAGAGGCAGACGACCGCCTCCCCCGCTCCGACGGCTTCGGCGGCCGCCACGGCGCCGTCCAGTACGAGGTGAGGAGCAAGCTCGAGCAGGGTGCGGTCCTTGGCGCTCGCGGGCTCTCCCTC
>DATBZG010000003.1:0-18827 GCA_036513335.1 Solirubrobacteraceae bacterium
CCGGAGGCATGCGGCCATGCTAGTCGCGGCCCGGAGGGCGGTGGCCTGGCTCTGGATGTTCGGGCGAGTGGCCCTCGCGCGTCCGCGAGATGCGCTCAGGGGACGACCCGCGGCGGTCAGTCCAGCGCGCCGCCGAGCACCAGGGCGCCGATCAGCAGGGCGCCGCCGAGAACGGCGAGCGGGGCCGGGACTGGGCCGATGTACTCGCCGACGGCGGAGTCCAGCGCCTTCGTGAGCTTTTCTGCGGCGGCATCGGTCACCGGGCGCTCCAGGATCGCGACCAGCGTGCCGCCACCCTGGAGGTCCAACGCGGCGATGAACATGTCGCCGAGGATGACGGCGGTCGCCTTCTCCTCGACTTCCATGCCGGCGCGCGAGAAGGCGATCTGTTCTACGCGGCTCCAGGAGTCGTGCCGTTCGAGGTTTCCTTCATAGCCGACGAGACTGCCGAACTCGTCGTACTCGGCGGCGGCACGGAACCCCGCCTTGATGATGCGTGCGGTCGTCGCTGCTTTACCGATCTGTCCTGGCGGCTTCATCGCTTCCTCTCCTGTGGTCGTCGTTTCGTTTCATCGTCCTTGGCTGCGGCTAGGCACCGATCCCGCCGGAGCCCTGGCCGGCGGCCATGCCGAAGAGCAGGCCGCCAAGGGCGCCGACGAGGGCAGCCAGGGCCGGCGGGAACTCCTCCGCCTGCTCGACTACCACCTGTTGCATCGGCTTGGCACAGGAGGGGCAGCGTCGTGCCAGCAGCTGGTCGAAGGCGGTGACGCCCTTCTTGCACGCGGGGCACTTGCCGACCTTCAACGTCTGCAGCTGCCCCTGGAGGGAGTTGAACATCGTCTGCCAGCCGCGATCGCGCTCATGCAGCACGGCGAGTTCCTGCTGATGAGCCTGCGCCGTGGCTTCGAGGGCACGAACAGAGCCCTCGTTGCTGACGGCCTCGAGGCCACGCTCGACGAGGGTCGCGAGCGCTGAACTCAGCGTGACGCTGCGCTCGAGCCCGAACTCCTCGGCGTCGTCGCGGAGCTTCGGCGAGGCGCGGAAGTAGAGGCTGACAGTCGGCGAGGCCTTCGTAGCAGGTGCCATTGCCGAGAACCTATCAGGATTTGACTCGATTTGTCAGAGATCCAGTCAGATTCGACACACCTGATGGATCGCGAGAGAGGGGCGCGCGCGGGCGCCAGACAGGGCCAAATCCTGCCCTCGCAGGACGCCCCCAGCCATCTGCAGCATCGAACGGGATCTCTATCGGGGGGACAGAGCCTCTACCTACGATCACCCTGCTCCAGCTGGATATGCCGTCCGCTCGTGTCCGACGGAAGATTGACGCCCGCTGCGAGCACCTCGGCCGCCGGCCACGTCCCCATACGCCCCGATGATTGCTACCAAATTGCTACCAAGCCGAGGGCTACGAGGCGGGATTCCCGTGCTCCAGAGCCAAATCCAAAAATGGGCGATACTGGGCTCGAACCAGTGACCTCCGCCTTGTCGAGGCGGCGCTCTCCCAGCTGAGCTAATCGCCCTGGGATCGGCTGCCAAGGGTATCAACGAGCCAGCCGTCGGACGGTTGTCCGGCGGCTGGAGCAAGTCGATTCGCCCGCATACAATGGGCGCGGGCGCCAAGCCGGGCGTGCCACCCGCCGGCGCTCGAGCCCTGAGGCGTCATCGCGGCACGATCACGACCTGACCTTCGGTTCCTTCAGAGCCTGAGGATTCCGAGCCGTACGGATCGACTGCGCCGTAGCTTTCCGTGCCGGTCGACCCGGATGAGCTTTCGCTACCCGATTCGTATGCACGCCGCAAGGCTTCCTCTTCGGTCGAGCCAGCCGAGCCCGCACCTGTACGGGTCTCCTCCGAGCGCGCCACGCTGCCCTCGACCGAAGCGTACGTCACGCCGTCGCCTGCCTCGATCTTCTTCACGACTTCAGCCACCGTGTTTGAGGAGATCGCAAAGCCGACGCCTGTGCTGCCCGGCTGCGAGCCATCGGATGAGGACTCGTCGGTGGCGATCTGCGAGTTCACACCGATCACCTTGCCTTCGGCGTTGATCAGCGGGCCACCCGAGTTACCCGGGTTGAGCGCCGCGTCCGTCTGGATCGCGTCTGCGATCTTCGAGCCGTCCGGAGCCTCGATTTCGCGGTCGAGCGCCGAGATGATGCCCCGGGTCAGGGTCTCTTCCAAGCCGTACGGGTTGCCGATCGCGTACACGCCTTCGCCCACCTCAAGAGAGCTCGAGCTCGCGAGCGTCAGCGGTTTCAGCTCAAGACCGGACGGGTTGACGCTAATCAGCGCGAGATCCTGGTTGGCTTCTTCGCCGACGACCTTCGCCGCGCGTGTAGTTTTCGTCGAGCCGGTTGCGTCCACCGTGATGCTCGTCGCGCCCGCGATCACGTGGTCGTTCGTCAGGATCAGGCCTTTTTCGTTGAGCACGATTCCCGTGCCCTCATCCTCTCCGTCGGCTGTGACGGCCTTGATCAGCACAACTCCCTTGGAGTCGCGCTGGTAGACCTGCGTCGCGGTAAGAGCCGTCGAGGACACCTCACTACGGGTGCCCGCCGACGTAGACGTGCTCGCTATGGGGCTGCTGGCGGGCGTCGTCGTCGTTGTCCGGTCGCCGCCGCCAAACAGGACGACGGCCGCACCGGCCACAACGCCTCCGACCAGAGCCGCCAGCAATATGGGTGCAAGAAGACGTTTCACAGATCACCTCTACCAATTCTTTTGGGGAGGTCCATCGTGCGATCTCCGGCTCTGCAGCCGCTAATAAAGCTCCAAAGAGCCCTTAAGGAACGGAGAAGAAGTTCATAACGGTGCTTCCGTGCATACGACGTACGGCCCGATACGCTGTTGAGCCTTCCTGGCGACGTGGCGGAGTGGCTACGCAGCGGCCTGCAAAGCCGTCTACACCGGTTCGATTCCGGTCGTCGCCTCTCGGATCAAACGCGGCCCGCGGCCGTCAGCAGCTCGTCGAGGATTTCCTCGTAGGAGCTCAGCAGCAGCGACAGATGGCCGTGCTCCTCACGCAGCTTCGCCGTCGCTCCTGGAACGTGGGCCGCCAGCCACTCGCCGTGGCTGAACGGCACAAATCGATCCTGTGCGCCGTGCCAGATCGTCACCGGTCGCTCGATCGAGCCCAGCTCGAAGCCCCAGTCCTTCACGAACGCCAGATCGTCGTCCAACCAACCCCAGATGCCAGGCGCGAGGCCCGCATCCACGCTTTCCGCCAGCCACGCCGCATAGTCGCCGCTCAGCGCTCTCGCGTCGACCGCTGAAAGCAAGTCGCCCAGCGCCTCGTGTAGCTGCGGGCCGCTGGCGCCGAGCATCTCGCTCGCCTCCGCCTCCAGATAGCCGGCAAGCTCCTGCTCGCCCGCTTCCGCCGCGCCGAACTCCTCGAGGTTCTCCTCACCCATGCCCGCCAGCCAGTCAAGGCCCTCCGCGTCGTGGGGCGCCACTCCCGCGACCGACGCAGCCGCCAGCACGCGCTCGGGAAGCAGCGCAGCGCATGCGAGCGCGTGCGGGCCGCCGCCCGAACCACCCTCGATGAGGATCTCCCCCGCCCCCAGCGCGTCCGCGATCGCCGCCACGTCGCCCGCGCAGTCGGCCACGGTGCGCCCCTCCAAGCGGTCCGAGGCGCTGTAGCCCGGGCGCGAGTAGATCGCGTGGCGGATCCCGCGCTCTGCGCCCGCCCTCACGTGTGGCTCGTACAGCCTGCCGCCGCTCGGCGTGCCCGTGTGGGAGACAAGCAGCAGCCCGTCGCGCGGCCCGTCGACTTCAACCTCAAGGCGCCGCCCCGCAGGACCCTCCACCAGCGTGCGCTCAGCCATCCTGCGGATCATATCCGTGGCCCATTCCTGGGAGGCGGGCATCCGCGCAGCGCGAGAGCACATGTGCGAGGCGCCTTTTCACCCAGGCGCCGCGCATTCGATCAAAACGACGTGTATCTTGATGTCTGCTTGGTGCGGTCGAAGGCGTCTGAGGATCGACGCAGCCGGCGTGGGCACTGGCGATGTCGAGGATGGCGACAACCGGCCCGCCCACGCGCGCGCCACTCAAGGAGGACACATGAGGCTCTGCCAAAGGATGGCCGTGGCGGCGGTCGCGGTCCTGGCCATGACACTCGCTCTGGGGACGGCCGTCTCCAGTGCTTACCGTGCCAACCGCGGAGCCCCACGGGTGCTGCTCAACCGCACCACCCCTCCCACCACCGCCGAATGTGAGGCGCTGTACGAAATCGCGTGCTACGACCCCAGCCAGGTCGAGACCGCCTACAACATGAAGGCGCTCTACGCGCAGGGCGACGAAGGCCAGGGCCAGACGATCGTGATCGTCGACTCCTTCGGTTCGCCCACGATTGAAAAGGACCTCAAGAAGTTCGACAAAACCTTCAACCTGCCAGCGCCGCCGACGTTCAACGTGATCCAGCCCGCCGGTGCCGTGAAGCCCTTCGAACCCGGCAACGTGGAAATGTCCGGCTGGGCCGGCGAGACCACGATCGACGTCGAGTGGGCCCACTCGATGGCCCCCAAGGCCAGCATCCTGCTCGTCGAGACACCTGAAGAAGAGACCGAGGGCGTGCAGGGCTTCCCGCAGATCGTCGAAGCCGAGAACTACGTGATCGAACACAAACTCGGCCAGGTCATCTCTCAGAGCTTCAGCGCCACCGAGCAATCCTTCCCCAACAACGCCTCCATCTTGGCGTTGCGCTCCGCCAACGAAAAGGCAGCCGCTGACGGTGTCACCATGCTCGACGCACCCGGCGACGAAGGCGTCGCCGGAGTCAACGTCGAAGACGAATACTTCAAGCACAAGACCGTCTCCTGGCCCGCCTCTGACCCGCTCGTCACAGGGGTCGGTGGTACCCAGCTGCACCTCGACGAAGAAGGCCAGCGAACCTCCCCCGACACCGTCTGGGACGAACAGCTCGGCACCGTCGTCGTCTCCGGCGCCGGTGGCAAGTCCAAGGTGTTCGCGCGTCCGGATTACCAGCAGCTGATCAACACGCACTCCGGAAACCACCGCGGCGTGCCCGACATCAGCATGACCGCCGCCGTCAACGGCGGAATCATCATCTACAGCTCCTACCCCACAACCGTGCCTGACGAACCCGAACCAGGCACCTTCAGTGTCTGGGGCGGGACCAGCGTGGCCACGCCCGTCTTCTCCGGGGTCGTTGCGATCGCTGATCAGATCGCCGGGCACCCGCTCGGCCTGATCAACCCGCGCATGTATCAGCTCGAGGCGCAGGGTGGCAACAACGGCATCATCGACGTCACCTCCGGGAACAACACCTTCGAGGAATTCACCGAAGAAGGCGAACCCACGCTGATCATCAAGGGCTACGCGGCCAAAAAGGGATATGACCTAGCCAGCGGCCTTGGAACCGTAGACGGCTTCTCCTTCGCCCACGCACTCGCCGAAGGCTGACGCAAGGCTCCAGCCGCGGGCGTCCTCGCGCTAGGCGCCCGCGGCCAGGCCCGCGGGTTGGCCGCCATCCGGTGCCGCACTCCCCTCGCCCAGCACCCGCTGCCGCGCCAGCGCTGGGATCGCGCGCGTGGAGCGACCTTCGCGTTGAAAGCGCCGCAGCTCGCGGACCGTTTGGTCGAGCGCTGCGCACGCCCGCTCTGCCTGCGTCATCTGCTCGACCAGCCGCTCACTTAGCCCATCCATGGCCGTCGCTCGCCGCCTTTCGCGTCTGGGTTCTGGACGATAGGCCCATACCCGCACACGCGTTCGACAAAACGGCCGACAGCTCGAAAGCCCCGACGAGAGCCGACCCGGCAATCGCCGTCGGGCTACCAGGCAGACGTCAGGCCGCGTTCGCGTTAGGTGGCGACTCAGACGCTCGTGGCGGGGGCGCCGGCGCCCTGCCGTTCACCTCGCTCGTCGAGTCCTCCAGCTGAGCTTCAGCGATCGCCTTGCGGAAGAAGATCGTCACCGGCTGGTAGGCGCCGCTGCGCGCCGACCACCGCACGTGCCAATCGGTCACGCCCGCGTCCGCCAACAGCCCTCCCAGCCGATTCAGCGAGTAGGAGTGCAGCAGCATGTACGGGTACGAGAGATCCAGGCCACGCACGAGGCTGATCGGGCCCTTGCCAGCAGATCGCGCCTTTGCCGCTGGGCCGACCGTCGCCGGCGCCCGACGGCTCGGGCGCAGCGTCACCTGAACCGCGCCTATGCCCCCCGGTAGCAATCCGCGCAACAGCTCGCTGAAGATCCGCTCGCCCTCGCGGGAGGGGATGTGCTGGAAGACCAGGATCGAGTGGATCATGTCGTAGCGGCCGCTCAACGTCGGGATCAGCTCCGGCTCCAGCCACTCCACGTTCGTCACGTTCGCGTCCTTCGCGTTGCGGTCCGCCTCCGCCAGCTTCGCGCGCGAGATGTCAGTCCCGTAGACGTACTCGCAGCGCTCAGCCAAAGGCAGCGTCAGGCGCCCCACGCCACAGCCGAAGTCAAGCGCCCGCCGCGACTTCAGCTCACATCCGGTGAACTCTTCCAGCTCCGCTGCCAGGCGCGCCGTCTGACGCCGGCCGCGCTCGAGGAAGCGCTCACGTGCCGCGCCCTCCACGCGCAGTGGCGGCTCAGGAGACTCAGGGACGCTCAGAACGCCCTTGCTGTGCAACGCGTGCGCGGCGCTACGTAGGTAGAGCTGCCCCTGGTGGATTGGATCGAATGCCATACACGTGATGCTCCCTTGACACGAGGATACAGGATGCTCTGAGGCCGATATCGCTGTGGCTGCCAGGTATTCGCGGGGAGGCATTTGCTCAGTCCTCGTCAGCATCCTTGCGCCCGAGCAGCCGCGCCGTCACGCCTTCGATCGTCTGCTCGCCGTACACCATCGACGGATCGCGCTTGGTGAGCACAGCCAGCGAGAACACGATCCCCGGGCGCTCCAAGCGCGCCACCTGGTTGACCAGGCCTTCCACTTCTGGGAGCCACCCGCCCTTGAAGAACACCTGGAACTCGGGCCTCGCCACCGCCGGTATCCCCCAGCTCTCACTCGGTTCGATCGTCGAGAGCAGCCAGCGCGCATAGCCCACGAAACGCCGCGGGATCAGCTCGTCCTGATGCAGGAAGAAGCGAGCGAGATCCGCTGCTGAGACCTCTGTGAAGCCCCACGTCGCGCCTGCCGCCTGATAGTCGGTCATGTGCGCCAGGCCGGCGACGCGATCGAGCGCCGCCTCGCCCACGATCTCCAACACCTCCGAGGCCGCTTCGTTGCTCGAGGAGTGGATCATCGGGTAGAGCAGAGCCTGTCCGCCGGCGCTCAACCGTTGATGCGCGCGCGCCAGCATCCGCAGGTAGGCCACCAGCAACATCGACTTGACCACGCTCGCCGAGTGAAAGCGCCGATGCAGGTGCACGCCCGACAGGTCTCCGCGGTCGTCAAGGACCGCGAACGCCGCCACGCCCTGGCGCCCCGTGAGGTAGCGGGCCGCCGCTCGCACCCGCACCGAAGAGGGGTACGCGGCGCCCGCGGGGTGGATTGTCCGCAGCGCAAGGCGCCCGCTGTGTGGGCGCCTGCGAGCCGGAGCCCGCGAGCCGAGCGCGTCCGTTGCCGCCGGCGCGAGCCCCGCCAGCGCAATGCACACTGCCGTCGCAATCCACGCCCGCGACCTGGCGCTCGGCGTTCCGCGATCGGGCGCTCGACTCAAGGAGCCTGCTCCCAGTGGCCGGCGCTCATGCGTCTTCCGCCGCCGCCAGCGCCCTCCTCAGCGAGCGTTCGCTCTGCGGGCCGCGCAGAGCCGCGTGGATGCGCCCGTCCGGGTCGATCACGAACGTAGTCGGCAGCCCTGTCAGGCCGTAGGAGTTGCCCACGAGGCCTTCCGCGTCGCGCAGGTTCGGGAACGTCCACGCGTAGCGGCGCAGGAACTGCACCGCGCCCGAGCGCGCGTCGCTCCAGTCCACCCCCACGATCCGCCCGCGCCCCGCCGCCGTCTGTGAGAAGCGCTCCAGCGCCGGAGCCTCCTGAGCGCACGGCCCGCACCAGCTCGCCCAGAACACCACCAGCGCCGGCTTGCCGTGCGCGCTCGCCAGCAGGCTCGCGAGCGTCGCGTGGCCACCGTCGAGCACTTCATGCGGGAGCGTCGGCGCATGCCGGCCGGTCGCGGAGTCCGGCGCCAGCCCGAAGACCGCCGCCAGCGCAATCGCTGCGATCACCACCAACGTCACAGCGAGCACTCGCAGGCGCCGTGCCATCTCCCCGCCGTTCAAAGAGCTGCCAGCAGCGGCACGTCGTGGACGATTTCAGACGGCTTGAATTCCGGGTCATATGCAGTCAGCCGCTCGCCTGAGGCCGTGATCCCGTACACGATCCCCGTGTGGTTCACGAACTGCGGCTGTTCCAGGTCCCGCTGAGAACCGACGCCCCATGCTTCCCATACGCGACCCAGTTCCCTGGGCGTCCCGATCAGGTACTGCATCCGTCTCGTCATCTCATGGCGGGCCAGAAACGCCGCCACCGCCTTGGGCGTGTCCACCCGCGGGTCAACCGACACCGCGATGATCTGCACTTTCGAGGCCTTCGCCGGGCCCATCTCGTTCAGGGCCACGCGCAGGTCCGAGGTGATCAGCGGGCAGATGTCCGGGCACGTCGTGTACAGGAACGTCACCAGCACCACCTTGCCACGGTAGGAGGCGATGTTCACTGGCTGACCCAGGTAGTTGTGAAGCGCCAGCGCCGGAGCTGCCTTGGGCGGATCCAGCACCGCAGCCGCCTCGAAATGCTGCGCCGCTGCCTGCTCGCGCTTGGCGTGTTCGCTGGACTGGCCGCCGATCGCCACCACCGCCACGACGCCCGCCACCATCACCAGCACCAGCAGCGCCAGAATCACCCGCAGATCCAGTCCGTTCCTACGCATTCACGGGCGAAGGTATCAGTGCCACACGCACCGCGTACGCAGTTCCGCGAGCATCTCCGTCGGCAAGAAAGCGTGCAGACCTTCCCATGTAATGCATCTTGCAGCGAGATCTGTTAGCTTGCCGCCCTGTTCGTGCCGAGTCCTGCACCCCAAGGGGCACAGGAGCGGGGGACCCAAAGCAGCCGAGAGGCTGCGGGGGCGAATCGCCACACAGTGTGGCGTAGCGTAGTCGTTTACGCGAGCCCGTCAGCTAACCCCGTAGGCGCCATGCAATGGAATTGAAAGGACGCCTCGGATGCCGGGATCCCCGCGTGATCTTGCTGTTGTCGACCACTGGAGCGCATCGCTGGAGCGCTCACGTGCACGCCGTACCGAAAGTCAGAGAGGACGTACGCGTCATGGCGCCCACACCGGCGCCCGTAACGCGCTGTCCACCCTGCTCGACGCGCGCGGCTCGCTGGCGCTCCGCGACCTCGCCGACGAGGAGCCCTGGCAGCTTTCGCTGGGGCGATCGCGCGCCCGCAGGCGCGCCATCGAGCTGCGCTTCGTACCCACCAGCTCGCGTGCCAAGCGCCTCTCCCTCGGAGCGCTCGTCGCACTGACCGTCGGCCCCGCCGCCGGTCTCGCAAGCGGCGGCGCCACCACAGCCGCATCCGCCAGCACCGGCCCCGCCGGACCCGCCACCACCACCGAACACACGATCGTCCTGAGCTCCGGCAGCGAAGGACGGCAGGTCAAGCTGCTGCAGGAAGCGCTCGGCGGCGTCACAGTCGACGGCGTCTTCGGACCCGAGACCGAAGCCGCCGTACGCAGCTTCCAGTCCAGCCACGGCCTCAGCGTCGACGGCATCGTCGGCCCCCAGACCAGCGCCGCACTGCGCAGCAACAACGCCGGCAGCGCATTCATCGCCGACGTCAGCAACGTCGTGCCCGGTGCCAGCACGCTCCCCATGGGATCAACTGCGCCCGCCGCGACGAGCACACCCGCCAAGTACACGACCCCCGCCGTCGCCGAAGAACAGAGCACCACGCAATCCTCATCAACGTCTGGCGAAATCCAGACCAGCACCGGCGGGGCGAGCGACGCCGAAGCCGAAAAGAGCAGCCGGGACGCCGTCAAGCAACTGCAGATCGCACTGCACCTGAGCGCCGACGGCGATTTCGGGCCTGAAACCGAGGCCGCCGTACGCACCCTGCAGGCACGCCACGGGTTGACCGTCGACGGGGTCGTCGGGCCCTCGACCTGGAGCATCATCGGCGTCAGCGGGCAGCAGACCCTCAGCCCACCTGCCGCTGTCGTCGCCGAAGCAGGCGAAGCGGCAGCTCAGGGCGCCGTCAAGCAGCTGCAGAGCGCGCTGAACCTCCCCCCAACCGGTGAATTCAACGCCGAAACCGAGACGTCCGTACGCACCCTCCAGGCCCGCCACGGCCTCACCGTCGACGGCATCGTCGGACCCGACACCTGGAGCCTGATCGGAGTGCACGGCCAGGAAACGCTGACCCCGCCCGCCTCCGTCGTGCCCCACGCCACAGCCGCCGCCCACACGGTCGACGCCGCCGCAGCCGACACCGGGCTCACCCCCGGACCCGGCGGCGCGGCCGGAAGCGATGCGCCAACGAGCACCGCCAGCGGCGCCACAGCCGTCGAGTGGCTACAGGCAGCGCTGCACGTGCCCGTGGATGGTGAATTCGGCCCCGAGACCGAGGCCGCCGTGCGTCGTCTGCAGGCCCGTCACGGCCTCGCCGTGGACGGTGTCGTCGGGCCCTCAACCTGGGCTGTGGTCGGCGTGCACAACGCCGTCACGCTCACCCCGCCCGCCTCAGCGCTCGTCGCGACCGGCTCCGCCGATGGCTCCAGCGGCACGAGCGCCGCCAGCGGGTCCGCCGGCGCCGATGAAGGCGAAGCCAGCGGCGTGATCGCACAGGTGATCGCCGCCGCCAACGAAATCGCCACACGTCCTTACGTCTACGGCGGCGGGCACGGCTCGTTCGAGTCAGAAGGCTATGACTGCTCCGGCTCAGTCTCTTACGCGCTGCACGGCGGCGGTCTGATCAGCTCACCTGAGGACTCCACCGAACTCGAGTCCTACGGCGAAGCCGGGCCCGGCCGCTACATCACGATCTACGCCAACTCCGAACACGCCTACATGGTCATCGACGGCCGGCGCTTCGACACCGTCGCGCTCGCCGAAACCGGATCGCGCTGGTCGGACTCCTCCGGCGAGGATGGCGGCGACTTTGTCGCGCGCCACCCCGACGGGCTGTAGCACCGACTGGTTCGAGGGCGAACCGCACCAACAGGGACGTCGATCGAGCGTCCCATCCCAAGCTCCGCCTAGCGTGCTCCTCTGCGTCCACCGACACAGGCGAAAGGAGGCGCGACGGTGCTCGCACGAGCGCACACTTTTACGATCGAGGGGCTGCACACGCTGCGCGTGAGCGTCGAGGTCGACGTCCGCCCCGGACTGCCCGCATTCACAATCGTCGGGCTCGCCGACGCGGCCGTGCGCGAGGCGCGCGAGCGCATCCGCGCCGCGATCCTCAACTGCGGCTATGAGTTTCCCTCTCAGCGCATCACCGCAAACCTCGCGCCCGGAGACATGCGCAAGGCGGGCCCCGGGCTCGACCTCGCGCTCGCGTGCGCCGTCCTTGCCGCATCCGGACAGCTGCCAGGCGAGGGCCTCGAGCGCGTCGCCCTGTTCGGCGAGCTGGCGCTCGATGGCAGCGTGCGAGCCTGCCGCGGCACGCTCGCCGTCGCGCAGGCCACGGCCCAAGCGGGGCTCCACACGCTCGTGCTCGCCGGGGCCCGTGCCCGCGAGGCGCAGCTGATCGGGGACCTCGACGTGGTCGTTGCCGAGCGGCTGAGCAGCGCCGTTCGCGTGCTTGCGGGCGGAGCTGGGGACCCGCTGCCGGCGCCCGGCGCCGATCGAGACCGCTCCTCGCAGCCCGCTCCGATCTCTGTGCAGGCCGGCGCGTGCGCCGGTGACCTCGGTGACGTCCGCGGCCAGCATCACGCCGTGCGGGCCCTCGTGATCGCCGCCGCGGGCGCGCACAACCTGCTCCTCAGCGGGCCGCCCGGGACCGGCAAGACGATGCTCGCACACCGTCTGCCCGCGATCCTGCCGCCCCTGAGCCGCGCTGAGGCGATCGAAGTTACCCGGATCCACAGCCTGATCGGCTCGAGCGTGCACGCGCTCGCACATGCTCGCCCCTTCCGCGCACCCCACCACTCGATCACAGCCGCTGGGCTACTCGGCGGCGCCAGCAGCGGCTCCGTCGGCGAGGTGGTGCTCGCCCACAACGGCGTGCTGTTCCTCGACGAGCTGTCCGAGTTCACGCGCCCGACGCTCGAGGGACTGCGCCAACCGTTGGAGGATGGGCGCGTCGCGATCGTGAGGGCCCGTCACTCAGCCGTGTACCCGGCGCGCTTCATCTTCCTCGCCGCCACCAATCCCTGTCCCTGCGGCTACGCGGGTGAGCTCGATCGCTGCTCGTGCAGCGAAGCCGCCATGGCGCGCCACCAGCGTCGCCTCAGCGGGCCGCTGCTCGATCGCATCGACCTGCTGGCGACGCTCCAACGCGACCTCGCCACAGACCAGCGCGCGCGGCCACTCACCAGTACGCGCCACGCCCGCGAACGCGTCGCCGACGCGCGCCAGCGCCAGGCTCACCGGCTCACCGGTGAGGGGGTGTACGTCAACGCGCACATGGACCCCCGTCTGCTGGAGCTGCATGTCCGCCTCGACGAGCGCGGTCAGCAGATGCTCGGCGCCGCCCGCCGCGGTGGACTGCTGAGCGCACGCGGGGAGCACCGCGTACTGCGGGTCGCTCGCACGATCGCAGACCTGAACGCCAGCGCGCGTGTGCGCGCGAGCGACCTCGGGGCCGCGCTCGCGCTGCGCCCCGACCTCGGACTCGCAGCAAGCCGGATCGCATGAGCTCCGGTGCGCGAACAGACCCGCAGCCGGCGCGCGGCGCCTGCGTGTCATGCCTGCGACGCAGCTGGCTGCTCGGCGAGCTGAGCGGGCCACTCGACTACTGCGCGCGAGACCGCCAGCGACTGCTCGAGCTGCTGGCGCTTGCCGACGGCGAGCTGCTCGACGCCCTCGCCGGCCGGCGAGGGGCGGAGCTTCGCGCGCGCTACGCCCGCTTCGAAGCCGAGTCCGTTGACGAGTCGCTGCCGGACGTGGAGTCGGTCTGCAGGCACGCCCGCGAATACCCCGCGCTGCTGGATGGGGTGGGCGCGCCGCAAATGCTCGAGGTGAGCGCCAGCGCGGGCCGGCTCGGAGAGCTCGCGGCGCGTCCCGTCGTGGCGATCATTGGCAGCACACGCGCCAGCGACTACGGCATGGAGATGGCGAGGACCCTCGCGCGGGGACTGGCCGCCAGCGGCGTGACCGTCGCCGCCGGGTTCGGCGACGGGATTGCAGTTGGCGCGCACGCCGGTGCGCTCGACGCTCCGATAGGCGCGAGCATCGCGGTGCTAGGCGGGGGGCTGAGCGTTTCCTGCCCGGCGCGGCGGCGAGCGCTCTACCGACGCGTGACGCGGTCCGGCTGCGTCATATCCGAGCTCCCGTCTCTCGTATCCGGGCGACGCTGGGGCGGCATCGCCGCCGAGAGGATCGTCGTCGGGCTCGCCTCGCTGACGGTGCTCGTCGAGGGCGAGCAGACGGACGGCGCGCTGCTCGGGGCGCGTATCGCACAGGCACTCGCGCGACCGCTCGCGGCAATGCCCGGACGCGTCACCTCCCCCCTCTCACGCGGCCCTCACCAGCTGCTGAGGAACGGCGCATGCCTCGTTCGCGGGCCCGAGGACGTACTCGAGCTGCTGTATCCGCTCGGCACGCCGGAGGACGGCCCGAGCGCCGCGCCCGACAGCCACACGAGCGATCGTCCACTCGCTTTGCGCAGAGAGCTGCGGGCGATCCTCGAGCGCGTCGGCTTGGGTTGCGATACACCCGACAAGCTCACGCGCGCGGGCATCGATGCCTCCGATGCGCTGCTCGGCCTCAGCGAGCTCGAGGTCTGCGGTCTGCTCGCGCGCGGCGACGGGGGACGCTACGTACTACGACATCCGTTTAGGTCTGATGGATAGGGCGACGCTCAGTCGTCTATTCCGGGCAAGCGGCCCTCAAGACCGAGACGATTGTCGCCGAACTCTTGCGCTGAGATGACGGATCAGCTCGTAGCTTCGGAGGCGTGATGCCTCCAGCGCCCGCAGGCGAGGACGCTCCAGCGCAGCCCGACCCGGGCGTGCGGCGCCTGGGCGACGCGCTCGCTTCGCGCGTCGCCGACGTGCTCGGCCGCGCAGCGGCGCTCCTCGACGAGGAAGGCGTCGGTTCGAAGGACGGCCTCGACCCGGCGGTGGAGCAGCACTTCGAGCGGATCGGGCAGAGCTCCACACTCGCGCTCGCTGACTGGATGGCCGGAGGCAGCCCCCCCACCGCAAGCGAGACCGGTCACGAGGCGTGGCACGCCTACGCACAGCTGGCCGCGCAGAGCGCCGCGCCGCTCGACGAGGTCACCAAGCGCTGCCTGCACTGGCGCGACGCCGTGGACCAGGTGCTCAGCGAGTGCGCACGCGAGCTGGAGCTGCCCGCGCCGGCGCTCGCGACGGCGCTGTCCATGACGCAGCGCAGCCTCGACGTGACCCTCGTGCGGATGTGTCGCGCGTTTGAGGCCGAGCGCTCGCGCATCGAGCAGGAGCTCTCGCGCCGCCAGGAGGAGCTCGCGTTCATGGCCACCCACGACCAGCTCACCGGGCTGCCCAACCGCACGCTGATCCTCGACCGCGGCGAGCAGATGCTCGGACGCTCGCGCCGGCTGCACACACCCGTGGCAGCGCTGCTGGTCGACCTCGACAACTTCACCAGCATTAACGACACGCTCGGGCACGCCCTCGGCGACGAGCTGCTGCAGGCGATCGCCACGCGCCTCGGCGGCGTCGTGCGGGACATCGACGCGCTCGGCCGCGTCGGCGGCGACGAATTCGTGGTGCTCGCCGAAGACGTGCCCAGCGGCGCCGAGGCGCAGATCATCGCCGAGCGACTCAAGCAGGCGCTGAAGGAGCCGTTCGTGCTCGCCGACGGAGGCACCGTCGGTCTCACGATCACCGCAAGCATCGGAGCGGTCACCGGCGAGCGGGCATCCATGGAGGACATATTGCGCGACGCCGACATCGCCATGCACCGCGCCAAGTGGGACGGCAAGAACCGCTGCGTGATCTTCGAGTCAGACATGCAGCACGTCGTCCAGAGCCGCATGGAACTCGAGATGGACCTGCACGCGGCGCTCGAGCGCGAAGAGTTCTTCCTGCTCTACCAGCCCACGCTCGATCTCACCGGCATGGCGCCCAGCGGCTTCGAGGCGCTCCTGCGCTGGACGCGCCCCTCCCACGGCCTCGTCCAGCCGATGGACTTCATCCCGCTGCTGGAGGAGACCGGCCTGATCGTGGACGTCGGCAAGTGGGTGCTGGGCGAGGCCTGCCGCCAAGGGGCGCGCTGGCGTACCGACGGACACGCCGTCGGGATGGCCGTCAACGTCTCCGCACGTCAGCTCGAGACAGACCAGTTCATCGAGGACGTGCGCCAGGCGCTCGCCGACAGCGGCCTGGAGCCGCAGGCGCTCACGCTCGAGATCACCGAGACGGCGCTCATGCGTGACCCCGAGGAGACCGCCCGCCGGCTGCGCGCCATCAAGGACCTCCACGTGCGCATCGCGATCGACGACTTCGGCACCGGCTACTCCTCCTTCGGACACCTCAAGCGCTTCCCCGTGGACGCACTGAAGATCGACCGCTCGTTCATCTGGCAGCTCGCCGAGAACCCCGAAGGCGAGACCCTCCTGCGCACACTCGTCAAGCTCGGCAAGGCGCTCGGCATGGAGACCGTGGCCGAGGGCATCGAGCGCGAGCACGAGCTGTCCGTACTCCGTGACGAGCGCTGCGACAGCGGGCAGGGATATCTGTTCGCGCGACCGCTCGACGTCAACGCGGCCGCCGCGTTCCTGCGCGACTGGCGTGAGAACGGGGTGCCGGCGTTGCCCGGCGATGCCGATGGCGTCGGTTTGCCTACCGGGCTGGAACTGATGTCCACGGCTATAGCCGAGGACACTTCGACGTCCTGACCGGGCGTCAGCGAGGCGAGTAGCTTCAAGCAGGCATGTCGGCGACAGACGAGGCCCTGCTTGACAATCCTGGGTACGCGTCCCTGTGCGGCCCGCATGCGCATCTCGCGCAGGTACGCGGGCGCGCCCGCCGCTATCCCGCCGACGTGGCGCCGTTCCTCGGTCTACCCACACCGCCCACGGCGCAGGACTGGCGGGACGCCGCCGATCTCGTCCCCGCAGGGACGTACGTGGCCGGCCGCTACGGCGATGTCCCGCCGCCCGACGGCTGGCAGGCGGTTCAGGCGTTCGAGCTGGTGCAGATGATCGAGGAGCGTGTCGCCGGGGGCGAGTGCGCAGAGGCGGTCCCGCTCGGCCCCTCCGATGTCCCCGACATGCTCGAGCTGGTCGCCCAAACCGAGCCTGGGCCATTCCTCGCACGAACGATCGAGCTCGGTGATTACCTCGGCATCCGACGCGACGGCGCGCTCATCGCGATGGCGGGCGAGCGATTTCATGTGGACGGGTGGACTGAGATCAGCGCCGTCTGCACCAAGCCGGAGCATCGTGGCGAGGGGCTCGCCTCCCGGCTCGTGGGCTCGTTGATCGCTGGTATCCACCGCCGCTCCGAGCGCGCGTTCCTGCATGCCATGAGCACCAACACGGGGGCTATCCGGCTCTATGAGTCCCTCGGCTTTCGCGTGCGACAGCACGCCACGCTGACGGTGGTCACGCGCGAGGCGCCCTGACACGCACCCACGTTCTGGTCCTTGGCTGGGTAGCCGCTGGAACGTTCACCGGGGCCATCAACGCAACGAGCTGAACGCAGCGCGCATCTCCTGCGAGAAGAGCTGCGGCTGTTCCCAGGCCGCGAAGTGGCCACCTCTGTCCAGCTGGCTGTAGTGGATGAGGTTGTGGGGATACGCGCTTTCTGCCCAGCTGCGCGGCGCCTGGTAGAGCTCGCCGGGGAACACACTGATGGCGAACGGGATCGTGATGTTCTTCGCGTCGAAGAAGTCCGCCTTGTTCTCCCAGTAGAGCCGAGCCGCCGAGACCCCCGTGTTGGTCAACCAGTAGAGCGTGATGTTGTCGAGCAGGTCGTCGCGGGTGAGCTCACTGTCGCCACGCCCCTGGAGCACGCCCTGCACGAGGCCCGGCTGGCCGGTCCCGTCACCATGATCGAGCATGAAGGCCGCGAGGTCGATCGGCGAGTCGGCAAGCCCATACAACGTCTGCGGGCGAGTGGCCATGATCAGTGCGTAGGCCACATGCTTGGCGTAGAAGCCGCTCAGTTGCGCGTAGGCGCGGGCCTCTTCCTCTGAAAGATCCCGCGGCGGCGGGTCGCCGTGCTCGAACCCCGGCACGAGGTCGGCCGGGGCGGTGCCGGGCATGTTGGAGTGAATCCCCAGCAGCTCCGGAGCCGCCTGTGAGCCCATCGTCTGCGTCACGGCGGCGCCCCAGTCGCCGCCCTGCGCCACGAATCGGTCGTAACCGAGGCGCTTCATCAACACCACCCAGGCACGCGCGATGCGGACCGGGTCCCACCCCGTGGCACTCGGCTTGCCCGAGAGCCCGTGGCCCGGCAGGGAGGGAATCACGACAT
This sequence comes from Solirubrobacteraceae bacterium, assembly GCA_036513335.1. GTDB lineage: Bacteria > Actinomycetota > Thermoleophilia > Solirubrobacterales > Solirubrobacteraceae > Palsa-744. The sequence continues at coordinate 17,568 of DATBZG010000003.1, forward strand.
GAAAGGCTTCCGCGGCGCTTGCGCCGTGCGCCGTCGGGTTCGTCAGCGGATCGATGATCTTCAGCTGTTCGATGATCGAGCCAGGCCAGCCGTGTGTGACGATCAGGGGCAGCGCGTCCTCGTGCTTGGAGCGCACGTGGATGAAGTGGATGTCGAGACCGTCGATCTCTGTGATGAACTGCGGCAGCGCGTTCAGCTTGCCTTCGCACCTGCTCCAGTCGTAGTCCGTCGCCCAGTACCGCGCGAGATCCTGCATCAATGCGAGCGGCACGCCCTGCGAATCGTCGCTCACCGTCTCGCGCTCCGGCCACCTCGTCGCGCTCACACGCCGGCGCAGATCAGCCAGCTCCTCATCCGCAAAGCTCACCCGAAACGGCAGAACTCCACTCTCGCTGACCGGCTGTTCCATAGAAGTCGTGGCCGACATCTGCTCCCCCTAGGGCTTGTGGTGGCACGCCCGCCTCGCGGCCGGCGACTCTTCTGTATCGCTTGACGATCCCTCCTCCCGCAGGCACTCGCGCCCGTAAGGGCACTGGTCTGCTCCCTGGGGTCTGCTCTTGCTCTCTCCGCTCGGGGTCGTTCTGCGTCCGGGGTCGGTCGCCGCACCGGGCGGCGCGGGCGACGGACGCGGCCGAGAGCCTAGGAGCGGCCGAGGGCCGCCTGGCTCGCCAGGTACTGGTGGACGAGGCGCACCGACATTGAGCCCTCCCCCACCGCCGAGGCGACGCGCTTGATCGAGCCGGTGCGGCCGTCGCCGACGGCGAAGACGCCGGGCAGGCTCGTCTCAAGCGGCATCGGCGGGCGACCGCCGTTGATCGGGTCGACGTCGAGGTGGGTGACGTCGAGGTCGCCGCCGGTGAGCAGAAAGCCGTCGTCGTCCTTGGCCAGTTGGCCGTCGAGCCACTCGGTGCAAGGATCGGCACCGATGAAGATGAAGAGGCCGCCGACGTCGAGGTCACGGCGCTCGCCGGCGCGCGTCTCCTGCACCGTCAGCCCGGCGAGGACGGCATCGCCGTGGATCTCGCGGACCTCGGTGTGGCGGAGCACGTCGATGTTCTCGATCGCTTCGATCTTGTCGACCAGGTACTGCGACATCGAGGCGCGGAGGTCGCCAGCGCGCAGCAGCAGGAAGACCTTTTCGGCGGTGCCGGAGAGGAAGATCGACGCCTGGCCGGCCGAGTTGCCGCCGCCGACCACCGCCACCGCCCCGCTCCCGCACATCCGCGCCTCGACCAGCGTCGCCGCGTAGAAGACCCCCGC
>DATBZG010000004.1:0-22366 GCA_036513335.1 Solirubrobacteraceae bacterium
CCCGCGCGAGCGTGAGGTGCTGCGCCACATCGCGCGCGGCTACATGTACAAGGAGGTCGCCCAGAGCTTGGGTATCTCGGTAAAGACGGTGGAGGCGCACGTCTCGGCGGTCTTGCGCAAGCTGCAGCTCTCCAGCCGCCATGAGCTCAGCCGCTGGGCGGTGCAACGCCGACTGGTGAGCCTCGACGGGCCCTAAGGGCAATCCCCGATTGCCCGCACCGATCGCTGCCGATAACAATGGGTAGCGATGGACACGAGTTCCACACCGGCGATCGAAACGGTCGGCCTGACCAAGCGCTTCGGGGAGCGCGCGGCGCTGGACGGCATCGACCTGCAGGTGCCGCGTGGCGTGGCGTTTGGCTTTCTCGGTCCTAACGGCGCCGGCAAGACGACGATCATCCGCACGCTGCTGGGTCTCACCCCGGCCAGTGCAGGGACGATGCACGTGCTCGGATATCCGGTGCCGGCCCAGCGAGCGCAGGCGCTGCAGCGCGTGGGGGCGATCGTGGAGGAGCCGCGCTTTCACATGCACCTCACCGGCCGCGAGAACCTGCGCATCGTCGCGGCGGTGCGCGCCCCGGAGACGTTCGCGCGGATCGATCCAGCGCTTGCGCGGGTCGGCCTCGCCGACCGTGCGGGCGAGAAGGTCAAGAGCTACTCGATGGGAATGCGCCAGCGGCTGGGTGTCGCGCGCTGCCTGCTGGCCGACCCGCTGCTGCTGATCCTGGACGAGCCGACGAACGGCCTGGACCCGGGCGGCATCCAGGAGTTTCGGGAGATGATCCGCGAGATGGTCGAGCAGGAGGGGCGAACGGTGTTCGTCTCCTCTCACCTGTTGGACGAGGTGGAAAAGACGTGCGACGCGGCAGCGATCGTCGACCGCGGCAAGATCGTGACGCAGGGTGCGATCGCCGAGCTCGCCGACGGCGGTGGCGCGCGCCACGAGCTGATCCTCGGTGTCGATGACGTCGATCGTGCGCTCAGTGTGCTTGGCGCTAGTGAGCTGGTAGCGGAGGCGCGCCCCGCCGACGAGGGCATTCGCCTGGTCCTCGCCGGCGAGCCGCAGACGGCGGCGCAGGTCAATGCGGCGCTGGTGGGAGCCGGGGTCGGCGTCACGCGCCTGGAGCCCGTGCGCCACAGCCTCGAGCAGCGCTTCCTGCAGATCACCCAGCGGCTCGATTCGAACCTCGCGCCTGAGGAGGTGAAGGCATGAACGCCACGATTGCGCTGCAGATGGCCGGAGCGGACTTCCTGAAGCTGCGCAAGAAGCGCAGCACGGTCATCTGGGCGCTGGTGCTGGCAGTGGCGCCGCTGGTGATCTATTACATCTTCAAGGGCGTGCAGCACTCTTCGAACCCGGAAGCGCACGGGCCGGCGGGTGGCCTTCACGGCTACGAAGACGCGCTGCCGGTGCTTGCGTTGTTCTTCGGGCCGCTCGCCGCGATCATGATCGGCACCGACGCCGGCGCCGGTGACCTAGCGGCAGGGGTATTCCGCGACCTTGTCGTGACTGGCCGCTCGCGCGTAGCGCTGTTCGCCGCGCGGGTGCCGGCGGCGCTCGGCCTGTGCTGGCTGGTGATGCTGGTCGCCTATGCGGTGATGGTGGTCGGCACCTATGCGCTTGCCTCCGGGACGCCTACGCCGGGCGGTGCGCTGGTGATCAACGGCCTGCTGTTCACGTTGTTTGCAACCGGCATCGTGTGCGTCGTGGCCGTCGGCTTCTCGTCGCTCGTCGGCTCGCGTCCGGCCGCGCTGACAGCGCTGATCGGCTGGCAGCTGATCGCGAGTCGGATCCTCGAAAACATCGAATCGCTCGGCAGCTCGCGCAGGCTGATCCTCAGCCAGGCGATCACGCACTTCAGTCCGATATTCGTCGGCGATCACCACGGTCCGCGGGGCGGCTCGACGGTGACGATGTCCACCGCCACGGCGGTGATCGTGTCGCTCGTTTGGATCGTGGTCTTCCTCGCGCTGGGGGCGTGGCGTACGCGCAGGATGGACGCCTGAAGGCCCAGCAGTCCGCCGCCCACGATCTCTGACGCCGGAGTCCTGCGCGCCAGTGGCTACTCTTGAGTCCAGATGATGACCGCAGCAGAGCCAATGACCGCACGTGGCGCCCACTACACGGCGTTGCTGGAAACGATCGAACGCCAGGGGTCGACGAAGCTCCACCAGAAGGAGCGCGAGCAGCTGCTGGAGGCGGCCGACGCCCTGCTGTTCGGCGAGCCGGAGAGCGAACAGCTGCTGCGATCGGCGGAGAGCCTGATCGAGTCGCTGGAGACGAGCGAGCGCTGGTCGGCCGAGACCTGCGATCAGCTGCGCGAACACCTGTATGGCTGTGACGGGGCAGCGGGCGTAGCCTGAGCTCGCTCCCCGCCTGCGAGAGCGCAGGCGCGGCTCTATCGTGCGGCGGCAATGTTGAAGAAGCCGCCTGAGGTCCGACAGGCATCCGCGGAGGATCGGGCGGGTGTGGTGGCGAGCGTGGCAGCGGCTTTCGCGCAGGACCCGGCGTGGGCGTACATGCTGGGCACCGGGTACGAGCGACTTGCTCCGCAGTTCGCAGGCGCGCTGTTCGATGTCAGGCTCCTGTCAGGGACTGTGTGGGTGAGCGACGATCTGGCTGCGGTCGCGATGTGGGACCCGCCGGACAGGAGCGAGGCGGGTGTCGAGCACGCCCAGCGCGTGTGGGCGCGCTACCGCGGAATCGCGGGTGAGGCGGCGTTCGACCGTCACACGAGCTACAACGCGGCCATTGCCGCGGCTTCGCCTGCGGGCCCGTACTGGTATCTGGGTGTGCTGGCGACGGCGCCATCGCGTCAGCGCGAGGGTCTGGCCAGCGCTGTGCTGCGCCCCGTCCTCGAGGAGGCCGACGGGGTCGGTCTGGGCTGCTGTCTGGAGACTTCCACGACCGCCAATCGGCGCTTCTATGAACGGCGCGGGTTCACGCAGGCGACGGACGTCGTGTTGCGTGATGGCCCTCCCACCTGGTGGCTGCGTAGGGATCCAGCGCCGGGCGCCTCGAGAGGGTGAGTATTCGGCAAGCTAGTTGACTTTCAACTACGTTGACGATAAGGTCGCGGCGATGGATCTGTCCGACGTTGACTTTCTCGCCACCCCGACCTTGATGCGCGCTGCACGCGGCGTGTATGCGGGCTCGATCCGCGCAGAGCTGCATTCGATCGGGATCGAGGATATGCCGCGCAACGGCGCGTTCATCCTGTCGGGCGTCGACGGGACGGGGGGACCCAGGCAGGATCTGTCTGCGGATCTCGGCGTCAGCAAGCAGGCGGTCAGCCAGCTCGTCGACACGCTGGTGAGCCGGGGCTACGTCGAACGCGGCACCGACACTGAAGATCGTCGACGGATCAACCTCGAGCTGACCGAGCGCGGGCAGGAGGCCGTGGCAGCGGTCTATCGTGGCGTGGAGGCGGTCGACGTCCAGCTGGAGCAGCGCGTGCCTGCGGAGCAGGTGGAGGCGATGCGATCTGCGCTGTTCGCTTTGGCCGGCATCAAGATCACGAACATCGAGTCGGGCGCTGCTCGGCCCCGACTCTCGCGACAGCTTCGAGCCTTCAGCCCGATATTTCCGGTTGCGGATCTGCCGAAGGCGCTCGCGCACTACTCGACGCTGGGCTTCAGGACGCTCGCGTACGCCGGCGGCGAAGAGTATGGCTTCGCAGAACGCGAGCGGACGAGCCTGCACCTCGCCGCGGACCCCGAGCACGACCCCTCTTGCGCCGCCGCGTCGGCGTATCTGTACGTCCTCGATGCGGACGCCCTGTATGAGGAGTGGAGCCGGCCCGGTATCGCCGGGCAGACACGGCCGGTCGGCCCGACGCCGTACAAGCTTCGCGAGGGCTCGCACGTGGACCCGGACGGGAACCTGATCCGCTTCGGCTCGCCGATGGAGGAGTGAGGGCGCGCCGAGCGCGGTGATGAGCGCAGCCTCGACACGTGAGGGCTTCCGCGACGCGGCCTTGCTCGGTCGCGCCCGCGCAGGCGAGCAGGACGCGTTCGCACGTCTGGTGGAGCCCTATCGAAGCGAGCTGCAGGCGCACTGCTACCGCATGCTCGCGTCCGTACACGACGCCGAAGACGCGTTGCAGGACGCACTGCTGCGCGCCTGGCGCGCGCTCGTGCGCTTCGAGGGACGCAGCTCGCTGCGCTCGTGGCTGTACACGATCGCCACCAACACGTGCCTCGACCAGATTGCCCGCCGGCCCAAGCGGGTGCTGCCGATCGACTACGGTCCCGCTGCCGATCCACACCTCGGCCCGGGCGAGCCGGTTGTGGAGTCGGTGTGGATTGAGCCCTATCCAGACGAGATCCTGGGGGTGGAGGACGGGCCGGACTCGCCGGATGGGAGCTACGAGCGTCGCGAGAGCGTTGAGCTGGCATTCGTGGCCGCGCTCCAGCACCTGCCGGCTACGCAGCGGGCCGTGCTGATCCTGCGGGAGGTCCTTGGCTTCTCGGCGAAGGAGGTCGCAAAGTCGCTGGATACGACCGTGGTCGCGGTCAACAGCGCGTTGCAGCGTGCACGCGCAGGTGTCGAGCAGCGCGTGCCCGAGCGCAGCCAGCAGGCGACGCTACGGTCGCTTGGCGAGGACTCGCTGCGCGAGCTCCTCGACCGCTATGTGGACGCGTGGGAGCGCAACGACGTGGACGCTTTCGTGGGGATGCTCGTGGAGGACGCCACCTTTGCGATGCCGCCGCTGGCGAGTTGGTACGGCGGGCTCGACGCGATCGCCGCGTGGGCGGCCGCCTTCCCGCTCTCGGGCGATTGGCGCTGGCGCGCGCTGCGCACGAGCGCCAACGGACAGCCGGCGCTCGGCTACTACGCGTGGAACGCGCAGGAGGAGAGCTACCGGCCGTTCGCGCTGAACGTGCTCAGCTTCAGTGGCAATCGGGTGAGCGCGGTGACCGCGTTCATCGCACGCTCGGCCGAGCAGCGCGAACGCGAGGTGTTCACGCGCTACCCCGACGAGCCGCTGGATGCAGCGAAGGTTGACGACGTGTTCGCGCGATTCGGCCTGCCCATGGGGCTGGACTGAACGCCTCGCGCGGCCGTCGCGCTCATCCGTGCAGCTCGCTCGCCGTGAGTGCGGGTGCATAGGTGAGCACGAAGATGCCATCCGCGCCGACCGCCGTCGAGTCGCTCAGGCGCAGCCGCTTCTTCGTGTCGGCCTGCCCAAAGAGGCGCTTGCCGCTCCCGAGGACGATCGGGAAGATCATCAGACGCAGCTCGTCCAGCAGGTCATGCTCGAGCAGGCCGCGCACGAGTTGGGCGCTGCCCGCGACGAGGATATCGCCCTCGACCTGCTGCTTGAGCAGCTCGACCCGGGTGGCGAAGTCGTCGCCGGGAATGACCATGGAGTTCTTCCAACCGGCATCCTCGGCTGTGAGCGTGCTCGAGACGACGTACTTCGGCATCTCGTTCATCTTCTCGCCGAACTCTCCCATGTCGGTCATCGACGGCCATGCGGCCGAGAACCCCTGGTAGGTGACTCGTCCGAGCAGCTGCGCGTCCGCCGCCATCAGCTCGTCGAACTTGAGCTTGTTGCCGTCCTGGCCGCGATCGAACTCGAACGACCAACCGGCGTGCTCAAAGGCCTCGCCTCCACCCGGCGCCTCGATCACGCCGTCGAGGGTAATGAACTCACTTGCGACGATCCTGCCCATCTCGAACCTCCGCTCTTTGGCTTGTGCCTGCGCGGAGCGCAAGCGTGTCATCGCCACGACTGCCGAAGATCCCGGAACTCATCGCTGCTGGGATCGACGCCCCCTAGACTATGCGCGCTCGTCCGTGTGGGTCGAAGCTGCGATGAGTTCCGCGCGCTCCGGCGGTCTCAATCGGCGTAACCACCCAAGACAGGAGGACCCCGTGACCACCACCAAGACCCAGTTGAACAAGATCAACACAGTTGTGATCCCGGTTTCCGACCAGCAGCGCATGATCGACTTCTATGTGGAGACGCTCGGATTGGAGAAGCGAACAGACATTGCCTTCGGCAACGGCTATCGCTGGGTCGAAGTGGCGCCGGCGCAGGCGGTCACCACGATCGCGCTCGCGCCGCCGCCCGAAGGCGACACGACCGGTGGACGTGAAACGGGCATCGGTCTGCAAACCGACGACATAGACGCCTTCCACGCGCAGCTGAAGGCGGATGGTGTTGACGTCGACCCCGAGGTGAGCCGCATGGGGGACCCGGTGCCGCCGTTGTTCTGGTTGCGTGACCCCGAAGGCAACACGCTGATGATCAACGGCTGAGCCACCGGGCGTTTGCAGACGATCATCGGCACGCTTACCTGAGAGGTAATTGCGCAATGCGCGGGGCGCAGTAGAGTCGGCGCGCGCGAGATGGCCGGCACGAGCTCCCAGCCCCGGGTCGGGCCGCTGCTGCGCGAATGGCGCAAGCGGCGCCGGCTCACGCAGCTCGATCTCGCGCTCGACGCCGGCATCTCGGCGCGTCATCTCAGCTTCGTGGAGACCGGTCGCTCGAGCCCGAGCGCGGAGATGGTGCTGCTTCTGGCAGAGCAGCTGGAGGTTCCGTTTCGCGAGCGCAACCACCTGTTGCTGGCGGCGGGTTATGCGCCCGTCTTCCCGTTGCGCTCGCTCGAGGATCCCGAGCTGGCGCCCGTGCGCGAGGCGCTCGACCTGATCCTCACCGGACACGAGCCCTATCCGGCGCTGGTCGTCGACCGTGGCTGGAACATGGTGGCGGCGAATTCGCCGATCGCGTCGCTGGCCGACTGGATCGACCCGGACCTGCTCGAGCCCCCGGTGAACGCGATGCGGGTCGGTCTGCACCCGCGCGGACTGGCTCGCTGGATGCTCAACCTGGGTGAGGTGCGGGCGCACTTCGTCGGCAGGCTCAGACGCCAGGTTGCGATCGGTGGCGACGCGGGTCTGGCGGCGCTGCTGGAGGAGGTGGAGGCCTACCCGGCGCCGGCTTACGAGGGCGAGCCCGCCTCTCCGAGCGCGACCCGAGAGATCCTCACGCCTTTGATGCGGCTGCGCGCGCCGGATGGCAGCGAGCTCTCGCTGTTCGCCACGGTGGCGACGTTTGGCACCGCGCTCGAGGTGACGACCTCTGAGCTCTCGATCGAGCTTGCGTTCCCTGCCGATGCGGCGAGCGCGGAGATGCTTCGCAACCTACCTCGGAGGTAATCGACAGACCTCCCTGTGGCTGTCACCGTTGCCCGACGGCCACCACCACCGACACGGGAGGCAATCGAGATGGCGACGATCGACGCATCAGTACAAGTGGCGCGAGCGAGTGCGGGCCACGGTGAGGCGCGTGGCGCGTGGCTGAGTGTGCGGGCCACGAGATTGGTCGCGCTGGCGGGTCTGGGAAGCTTCGCGCTGATCGCGCTGGCGGCGTTCGTGGCGCCACCGCTGTGGAGCGCGCCTGGCACGAACGCCTCGCCTGCGCGCGTCGCCTCCTACCTGTTGGAGGACCGAGGACGGACGGTCGCCTCGCTTTACATCTACAGCGTGGCGATGGGGCTGTTCCTGTGCTTCACCGCAGGGCTGTGGTCGTGGCTGCACCAGGCCGAGCCGGCGCCCCAGCCGCTGTCGGCGGTCTTTGCGTTCGGCGCCATCGCTCTCACGGGCCTGATCCTCGCAGCGTTTGCGATCGCCGGCGTGATGAGCTACGGCCCCCAGCAGCCCGCGTTCGCGGCGACGCTCAGCGACCTGACCTTCGCGCTGCTGGCGCTGTCGGGGATCCCGACGGCCGTGTGCCTGGCAGCGTATGCCACGCTCGTCCTGCGATACCGGTGCCTGCCGGCATGGACCGCATGGCTCGCGTTCCTTGCTGTAGACGCGCACCTCCTGATCGCCGCCTCGTTCATGAGCCACGGCAGCTTCCTGTCGCTCGAGGGAACGGTGATCGTGGCCGTGCCGGCAACCTTCTTCGCGTGGATCCTCGCCACGAGCCTCGTGCTCTGGCGGGCGGCCGGCGCGAGGCGCTCAGCGGCGCTCTGAGGCGGGTGGTTGCGTGCCGATCGGCGGCTTGTTGGACAACGGAGGTGTCCTATGAGGTCGTTGGGACGTGCGACAATCGCCGCCCGTGGCCGACTATGGACTGATCAATCGTGCGGCGTGGGATGAGCGCGCTTCGGCGCATGCGCAGTCCCCCGACTACTCCGTCGAGCGCTTCCTGGAGGACGCTGGCTTCCTCAGCGGCGTGGTTCGCTTCGATCTGCCGCGGCTGGGCAGCATCAGCGGTTTGACGGGAGTGCATCTGCAGTGCCACATCGGCACCGACACAGTGTCGCTGGCCCGCCTCGGTGCTCGAATGGTGGGCCTGGACTTCTCCAGCGCGTCGTTGGAGCAGGCCCGGGGGCTGGCGTCTGCGACGGGCGCTGATGTGGAGTTCTTCGAGGCCGACGTGTACGACGCCCCGAGGGTGCTGGGCGGCGGCCGCTTCGACCTCGTCTACACGGGCATCGGGGCGCTGTGCTGGCTGCCCGACATCGACCGCTGGGCGGCGGTCGTCACTGAGCTGCTGGCGCCCGGCGGGCGCCTGTTCATCCGTGAGGGGCATCCGATGTTGTGGTCGCTTGACGAGAAGCGCCAGGAGGGGCTGGTGGTCGACTACCCCTATTTCGAGCGCGAGGAGCCGCTGATGGAGACCGCCGACGGCACCTACGTCGCGACCGATGTGGTGTTCCAGGAGAAGACAACGTATTCATGGAACCACGGCTTGGGTGAGGTTGTGACCGCGCTGATGGCGCGCGGGCTGCGAATCACAGGCCTGGTCGAGCATGACAGCGTGCCCTGGGATGCGCTGCCCGGTCAGATGGAGCTGCTCGCGGACACCGGTGAGTTTCGCCTGGCCGATCGCCCGTGGCGCCTCGCTCACAGCTACACGCTGCAGGCGATCAACGATCCCGCCTGATCGGGGCCGGGTGCCGGCCGGCTATCCCGCGATCGAGCCACGCCCGCTCGATCTCCCGCATCAGCGCCGGGTATACGACCCGATGGCGGAACGGCGCGATCGCGGCCATGTACGCCACGCCGAATCTGCCCCGCGGCTTCACGTACACCCCCATCTGTCCCTGGTACACGTCACCTCCCTTCTGGACCCAGGCGAGGTGCATCACGGCGTGGACGGTCCGGTTGGAAAGCTCGGCCGCCCACTCGACGTCGGTGCGATAGAGCGGTTTGAAGTCCTTGGCGCGCAGATCCGAGCCAGAAGCGGTGCCGCGAAGATCCGGTGGGAGGCGCGCGCTGAGACTTGTTCCGGTGTCGTGGGGGACGGCAAGCGGATGCTGTACTTCATCCCATCCGAGCCAGCCGCCGACGCGGTAGCGGATGCTGAACAGGACTCGAGTCGCCTTGGAGCTCGCTTTGGCCGGGTCGAGCGACGCCATCACTTCGAGCAATGTCGCGAAGTCCTGGGCACCGCCCCGGGCTGGCAGCGCCCAGACATCCTCGAGTCTGAAGTCGTACGCGACCTCCCGGATCCGCCAGGCGTGAGCTTCGTGGTCGCTGTTCGGGAGCCTCATGTTTCAATCCCGGTCCGCTGCAGGGGCGTTCCGCTCTCGACGAAGATAACTTACATGCATGCATGTAAGTAAGGCGCCTGACGAGACCGGAACGGCGCCCACAGGCGCCCCGAGCCGTGGGCGCTCCAAGCAGGTCGATCGCAGTGCACGCACGCGGAGCGCCTTGCTCGAGTCGGCCGCGCGGGGCCTGTCGCGCTACGGCTATGGGAACCTCATACTCGAGCGGGTGGCTAGCGATGCCGGCTATACGCGCGGAGCGCTCTATCACCAGTTCAAGGACAAGGAGGATCTCGCCTTGGCTGTGATCGACTGGGTCGATGAGACCTGGCAGAAGGAGGTTGGTCCGCTGCTCGACCGGGAGCCCGACCCGGTGTCCGCATTGATCGTCATGGCGCGTGCTCACGCGGTCTTCTGTCGGCGTGATGTGGCTCGCGTTGCGATCGCGCTGCGACTCGAGTTCAGTGGCCAGGATCATCCTGTTGGCCGCCACCTCGAGCAGGTCTCAGACGGTCTCCTCAGGCGCTGCACGCGCCTTGTCAACGCCGGCCGCAGGGCGGGAACGATTCCGGCCGGGCCCCCGGCTAGAACTCTCGCGATCGGGTTCATCGGTGCCCTGGAGGGCGCCGTCATCGCGCTCGCCGGACAGGCGCCACACGACGAGAGGCTCGCCGGGCGAGTAGCCGCAGGGGTACTCGGACTCGATTGGGTGCCGGGTGCTGCTCGAACCTCGGCCGCCAGATGAGTCGTCCGGCATCGCTGTTCATTGAGGGCTGCTGGATAGCGTGGATCCTCTATTGGGTCGCCATGGCCTTTCACACCAAGCGCACGGTCGAGCGCGGTGGGCTCGTCGGTTACCGCGTGGTGGCGATCGTCCTGGCGTTGGTGTTGCTTGCAGTGGCACGGCTCGCGGACGTCCACCCGCGTACTCAGCTCTGGTACCCGACGCTCGCGTTGGGCGTTGTGTGCGACTGCGTTGTGCTCTCCGGTGCGGCATTCACGGTTTGGGCGCGGATCACCCTCGGACGCAACTGGAGCGCTGAGGTGACGTTCAAGCAGGACCACGAGCTGATCGAGTCCGGGCCCTACGCGCTGGCGCGCCACCCGATCTACACAGGCCTGATCGCGATGGGGTTGGGGACGGCAGTCGACGACGGGCGCGTGATCGCGTTCGTCGTGCTCGCCGCTCTATGTGGCGCTCTGTGGTGGAAGGCCCGCCAAGAGGAAAGCGTGATGAGCCGGCACTTTCCAGCCGCCTACGCCGAGTACAAGTCGCGAGTTCACGCGATCATCCCGTTCTTGCTCTGAGCCCGCCCTCGCTGCCCCTAAACGGCGGACTCGAGCAGCTCGGCGTGCTCGTCTTCCGGCGGGGTGCCGTAGGCGTAGACGAGGAGATCGACCGTGCCGTGGTTGACGGTTTGTAGCGGTGTGCCGGGCTCGATGTGGATCAGCCCGCCCGGCGGTACATCGTGACGCTCGGGATGATCGCCCAGGTACATCGACAGCGTTCCCTCGAGGACCACGAATGTCTCCTCCTGGTAGGGGTGCCTATGGCGACGCCCGGCGGCCCCGGGCTCGTAGCGCCAGATGTTGGCGCGGGTATGCGCAAAGCCTGCTGTCTCGCTCAACTCGGCTACGTGGCGGGGCGGCTCGCCAGGAGCGTGAGGGCGGGTGATCCACTCGAGCTCGCCAGGAAGGACCACGCGAAATGCCATGAGAACAAGCTACCGCCTGCGAGCCCTGGCTCCGTGGCGGCAGCAGATTGCGATTAGGGCTGCACCGCCAGAGCTTTCCTATCGCTCGTCGATGTGGGCGTGATAGGCGCGTGGCAGCCGCCGGTTTGTGAGCCACCCGACCACGCGCTCGCTGTCTGGGTCGAGGATCGGTAGGCCGTCGTCGTCCGTCGCGGCCAGCGCCCTGACTGCGTCTTCGAGTGAGTCGTCGGCGTGCATCTCGGGCGCGTGGTGCACGAGCGTGCGTTGCAGCCGCTCGCGCCAGTCTGAGGGGATCACCGCCGTATCAGCCATTTGTTTTTGAGCGTAGGCGAGGTCCCCGCCAGCCTGCCGTGCGCGGCGCAAACGCGAGCGTTTGCCTGTCAGGGTGCTGACAGGCATGGCCAATCGGCGCTCGTCCAGCCCCCCAATCTGACCGATCATTGGACACGGCGGGCCTCTGGCAGACTTGCTTGTGTGAGCGGCGCCAAACCTGCATCCGGAGGCGTGTGTCAAGTCCTGGGGGAGGATCCCGCGCTGGCGGAGGCCGTCCCGCACGCCTACAGGCAGCAGGCGATTGAACAGTGCGTTGCCCGAGCGGTGAGCATCGCTCCGGGACGTTGGAGCAGCCAGAGGACTTCCGTGATTGGGAACGGCATCGGTCTGCTGGTGATGCAAGGCCTGCTTATCCGCCGGGTCGGAATCGACGGGCGCTTCGGGGCCGAGCTTCTCGGGGAGGGCGACCTGTTGCGGCCATGGCAGGGACAGGACGTCGCGCCGGCGCTGCCGCGAACGACCGGCTGGCGAGTGCTTCAACGGACCCGGCTGGCGCTGCTGGACATCCGAGCCGCGCAGCGGCTCGCGCGCTACCCCGAGCTGACTGGAAGTCTCGTCGCCCGCGCGCTCGAGCGCTCACGCAACCTCGCTGTGAACATGGCGATCGTCCACCAGCCACGCGTCGACGTCCGCCTGCACATGCTTTTCTGGCAGCTCGCCGACCGCTGGGGTCGAGTTCGCAGCGATGGCATCACCGTGCCGTTGCGCCTCACTCATACGGTTCTCGCCGACCTTGTCGCGGCGCGCCGGCCAACCGTGACCAGCGCGCTCTCCGAGCTCGCCGACCGCGGACTCCTGCGCTCTGTCGATGGCACGTGGCTGCTCTCAGGAGAGCCGCCCGGGGAGCTGCTGGAGCTGCGCGGGGCCGTCGCGCAACCCGACGGCGCGGACAGCGACGGTGACGTGTAGACGGTGGCGGCACGCTTCGCTGTAATCACGTCTTCAGAGAACGAACGCGGCGCGCGCGGCCTTTGCTCCTACGCTCGACAGCTCGGTGAAGCGATACGTGCCATCGCTCATCAGCTCCCCCGCTGCCCGGACGGCGGCGCCGTATGCAGCGAACGCGAAGCCGCCGCCGACGGAGATGCGCTTCACGCCCAACTCGGCCAGCTCTGCCACCGGCGGCGTACCCTGCCGCGCGAGCACGTTGACGGGGCGCTCCACCGCCGCGAGCATCTCACGGAGCTCCTTGGGGTGGTCGAGCGCGGGCGCGTACAGCACGTCGGCGCCGGCCGCTTGATAAGCCTGCAGGCGTGCGATCGTGTCGTTCACGTCGGGGTTGCCCCGCAGATAGTTCTCGGCGCGCGCGGTCAGCACGAGGTGGACATCACCCGCGTGCGCCGCCGCGGCCGCTGCGGCGACGCGCTCGGCCGCGTCATCGACGTCATAAAGCCGTTGCTCGCGTGGGTTCCAGTCCTCGATCGAGCAGCCGGAAAGGCCGGCGTCGAGCGCGAGGCGCACGGTCTCAACGACACCAGCGGCGTCCACCGCGAAGCAGTCCTCGAGATCCGCCGACACGGGCAGGTCGGTGGCGACCACGAGCGCAGCGGCGTGTGCGAGCGACTCCTCGCGCGTGATCCCGTAGTCGAGGCGCCCGAGGCTCGCGGCGTAGCCGCTGCTGGTGGTTGCGAGAGCCTTATAGCCGAGCGAGGCAAGCAGCTTCGCTGAGCCGGCGTCCCAGGCGTTGGCCAGCAGCAGCGGGCGATCCCGGCCGTGGAGATCGAGGAAGTGGGCGGCCTTCTCGGCGTGCGTGGTCATACGGTGAGCCTCCTGTCGTGTTTCACACGTGTGGCGGGAAGCGATGCCCACAGATGTTGCACGGCGTAGGCGCGATATGGTCGCCAGCGCTCGGCTAGCTTCGTGATGCTTGCGGGCTCGCCATCCTGCCCGAGCTGCTCGAGCGCGTGGCGCACACCGAGGTCGCTGGGCAGGAAAGCGTCGGGGTCTCGCAACGCGCGCATAGCGATGTATTCGGCCGTCCAGGGGCCGATTCCCGGCAGTGCCAGCAAGCGCTCGCGCGTCTGTGTGCGATCGGCGCCGGCGTCGATCACCAGCTCATCGTTCGCGAGTGCAGCCGTGAGCCCGAGCAGCGCGCGCCGGCGGGCGACGGGCATCGCGAGCGTGGCGGGATCCGCATCGGCGAGCGCGACGGCGGACGGGAACACGTGCGTGACGGCGCCGAGCGGTCGCTCCAGCGCGTCGCCGTGCGCGGCCGTCAGACGGCCGGCGAGCGTGGCGGCGCCGCGCACAGAGATCTGCTGACCGAGTACCGCGCGAATGGCGAGCTCGTGGCCGTCGACTGCACCGGGCACGCGCCGTCCGGGTGCGTCGCGCACGAGTGCTCCCAGCAGTCGCTCCTTGCCGAGCACCTCGGTGACGCTGTGTGGGTCGGAATCGAGGTCGAGCAGTGCGCGCGAGCGCTGCATCGCGGCGCCGAGGTCGCGCAGGTCGGCGAGCCGGTAGCGCGCGTGCACGTAGTCGTCGGCCGGACGCAGCTCGACGACGCCCGTGCCATGTGGCAGGCGCAGGCTGCGCCGGTAGGCGCCGTCGAGCACCTGCTCGACACCGGCAACGGCGCGCAGCCCGAGGAACGCGACGAGGCCGTCTGCATCCAGCGGCGCGCGGTAGGGCAAGCGCAACGACAGCGCGCCGCTGTCCTGCGGCCGGCCATAGCTGCGAGCACGTGCGCGCAGCTCGCTGGGAGTGATCGCGAACACGTCGCGGATCGTCGCGTTGAACTGGCGCACGCTCTGAAAGCCCGCGGCGAACGTCACGCTGATGAGCGGCAGCGCGGTCGTCTCGATCAGGATGCGAGCCGTCTGCGCGCGCTGCGCGCGGGCGAGCGCGAGCGGCCCCGCGCCGACGACCGCGACGAGTTGGCGGTGGACGTGGCGCTCGGTGTAGCCAAGCCGACGCGCGAGACCGCTGACGCCCTCGCGGTCGACCAGGCCGTCGGCGATCAGTTGCATCGCGCGCCCGACCAGATCCGTGCGCAGGTCCCACTCCGGCGAACCCGGCGTCGCGTCCGGGCGGCAGCGCTTGCATGCACGAAAGCCGACCGACTGCGCCGCGGCTGCGGACGCGAACAGCCGCACGTTCTCGCGTCTGGGCGTTCGCGCGGGGCAGCTGGGGCGGCAGTAAATGCCGGTCGTCTTCACGCCGCAGAACACCCACCCGTCAAAACGCCGGTCGCCCGCCTCGATGGCCTGCCACACACGATCCGAATCGAACTCCACGGACGCACCCTGACACGGCCCAACGCGCCTGTCTAGCGGAAATCGGACCTTTATGACCGTGGGCTGAAGAAGGCCGAAAACGTCACTCGTCGGTATCGAGTGCCACAGCGGCAGTGGGGAGTGAGACGGGGGCGAAGTTACGCACAGCAGGCATCGCGAGCACTACGCAGGTCGTGAGAGCGGCGAGCGCTCCCGCCGCGTACAGGGTCGTTGAGAGACCTATCGCGATCGCGATTGGGCCCACCGCAGCGAGGCCAATCGGCTGCAGGGCGTAGGTGCCGAGAGAGTCCCACGAGCTCACCCGCGAGAGCTCCTCTTCAGGGATTTCGCGCTGCAGCAGCGTGAACCAGAACACGTTGAACACCGTCCCCGCCACTCCGGAAATGAGCGCGAAGACAACAATCGCGATGAGCGGTCCCCCAGCTCCGAGCAGAGCGAGCATGATCGGCTCGCCGGCCAGTGTTACGAGGAAACCGACGCGCACCGGATAGCGAGGCTTCCACCGAAGTCCAACCGCTCCTCCTGTGACCGCACCGATGCCCAACGCCGTGGTGATCGCGGCCCACGCGCCTGCGCCTCCCAGATGCGCTCGTGCGACCTCGGGTCCAAGGACGTCGAGAGGAGCAAACACGATCGTCACGATGAACGCAAGAGACACGACGCTCACCAACAGCCACCGGCGAGAACTAAATGCCTGCCAGCCCTCACGCAGCTCGGCGATCGTGCTGCGACGTGGCGGGAACGCGACGGGAGCCAGACGCAGCATCTGCAGAGACGCCGCGCTCACGATGAACGCTGCACCGTCGAATGCGAGCCCCCATCCGGCGCCCGCGGCGACGACCAGGACGCCTCCGACGGCCGGACCCAGAATCGACGCCATGTTTTCGCTCACGCCCATAAAGGCGTTCGCCTGCTGCAGCTGCTCGGCCTTGACCGTCTGGGGCAGCAGCCCGGTCGAGGCCGGGCCGAAGAAAGCCTTCGCGAAGCCGTACACAGCTTGCAGGCAGGCGAGCTCCCAGATGTGGGCTGAGCCGCTCAGCAAGAGCGCCGCGCTTGCCCCCTGCACGCCGGCGCGCCCAAAGTCGGAGAACAGCATCACGGCCTGGCGAGGGAGGCGATCCGACCACACTCCACCGATGAGGACGAACACGATCAGGGGCAGCGAGCGCGCCGCCAGGATCAGGCCGAGATCGCGCACCGACCCCGTGAGCTGCAGAACCCCGAACGCCAGAGCGACCGGAGCGACGCCATCGCCGATCGACGAAATCCCCTGCCCGACGACCAACAGTCGGAATGATCTCTCGCCGAGAACCCCCGTACGCATCGAGTGATGCTACAGACTGCAACAGTGGGCGAGCGCCTGCTCCTACCCGTCAGGACGCGGCGGGAGTGAGCACGAACAGCTCGATCTCGATGTCGGGGCCGACGTGGCTGTCGGAGATGAACGCCGTGACGTCGCGCCCGGAAAGACGCTCTACCGCATCGATGAACTTCTGCTCCATGGCGCTCTGGAAAGCGTTACGTGTATCCCGCACGGTTGGAGCGCGTTCGAGCTCGATCATCGTCTTCTCGACATCCGTGTAGACGCCGCCGAGCACACACGCCAGGAGATCGTCACCGAGCATCCGGGTCTTGGCGCTCACAGGCTTGCGGTGGTGGTAGCGCAGATGCAGCGCGACCATCGCCTCAGTAACGGATGAGAGCAACTCCTCACCGTCGAGAGGAGGTTTGGGTGCCAGCATGCAGC
This sequence comes from Solirubrobacteraceae bacterium, assembly GCA_036513335.1. Lineage (GTDB taxonomy): Bacteria > Actinomycetota > Thermoleophilia > Solirubrobacterales > Solirubrobacteraceae > Palsa-744. Next base: position 16,542 of record DATBZG010000004.1, read on the forward strand.
CTTTCTCTCTCGTCCTCCGGTGGGGTCCCGCGCGCGAGGCAGAAGGGCGAGAACCCGACGGGCGACCAGAGCACCCAGGGTAGCGCGACGCGGAGCACCTCCTGGAGCGCAGTCCAGCGAGCTAAGGTTCACGAGCGATGAGTCCACAACGCGTCCTCCAGGGCGGCGCCCACGGAGATGTCCTCACGGCGATCTCCGACGGGCTGGTGGCGCTGCTGAAGGAGTTCTACGGACGAGGGCCCACGCGTGCCAAGTCCTATTACGAAGACGACCTGGTGGTATGCGTGCTGCGCGGAGGCTTCTCGCGCGTCGAGGAGACGCTGCTCGCCGGTGGCCGTGGCCAGGCAGTGATCCAGCAGCGCATGGAGTTCCAAGAGGTCATGCGCGAGCGGTTCGCGAAGGTCATCGAAGACGCCACTGCCAAGAGGGTGATCGGATTCATGAGTGGCAACCAGCAGGACCCCGACTTGATGTGCGAGGTCTTCATCCTCGCCCCCACTGATCTCGTCGACGATCACGAGATTCCGCCCCCCGGAACGTCCGGCATCCCCCTTTAGACGCGGCGCTCGCGGCTTGACGCCGAAGCGGCCGCGGCGCTATACTTAATGAAGGAGGGCAACACTGGGGTCGCTTCTAGGGCGGCAACACAACCTGACTTCCGGCGTTTGCAAAGGCAACCCGCTAGGAGTTCAGATGCCTCAGGCCTTGGCCGTTGGAAGTTCGACCGTTGTTCTGGAAAATGCTGCGCCGCCGTTCGTATGCTCGTGGAGACTGGGTGACTCGGGGACGGCCTGGGTTGAAGTCGCCGGTGAACTGGACCTCGTCACCTCGCCCCAGTTCCGCCAGAGAATGGGAGAGGCGCATCGAGCCGCACGCGTCGTGGTGCTTGATCTGCGCGAGCTTCGCTTCATCGACGGATCAGGCGTTCATGTCATCCTCGACGCTGCTGATGACTGCAGGCGATCCGGAGGACGGCTGCTGATCGTGCGCGGGTCCGCCCAGGTCGAGCGAGTGCTCGCGTTGACCGAGATCAGCAAGCAGGTCGTGATCTTCGATCTGGCGCCCGGCGAGCCCGAGCCAGGGCTGCCTCATGTCCTCTCAATGGCAGCCGTGGCGTGAGTGCCGGACCTTGCCGGTCGCGATGGGGTCGCTGGCCCTAGACTCCGCGAACATAGCCACGGAAGTATCCCGCAGGCATCGAATTCGGCTATCGCGACGACCTAAGGGTGGCACCACGACAAACGCGCACCTCCGCTGGCGCACCACGGGCCATCCATTCTGCTCTCAACCGGTCGGCGAGCGCGTCACCAACAGCGCGGGCGAACCCGCGAGCGTCTGAAATACGACACAGTAGCGCTCGGTCAAACGCAGCAAAATCGCCACCTCGTCCTCGTCCGCATCGGTCTCCAGCGCGAAGTTCAGTCTGATCGCCGTGAAGCCGACGGGAGCCTCCTTGTCAACCGACAGGGTTCCGCGAAAGTCGAGATCCCCCTCGGCGTGGACGGAGCCGCTGACGGCCAGGCCGAGAGACATCGCGACGGCGCGCATCGTCACCCCGGCGCAGGCGACCAGTGCCTGTAGCAGCATGTCTCCTGAGCAAGCCAGCAGCCCGTTGCCGCCGGTCGCCGGATGGAGACCCGCCTGCACCAGTGCTCGTCCTGTGTTCACCGTGCAAGCCACCCCGTCGTCCAACGATCCGTCGGCCTCGAGCGTGACGAAGGCAGCCGCGGGCTCGTCGCGGTAACGCTGCTTCAACGGCTCCTGGATCGCGCGAAGCGCCTCTCTCGTGGTACCGCTCATCCGGCCGAAACCATACAGCGCGCGCGCAGGTCCAGACCGCGAATCGCGGGCCCATCGCGCGGCTTGACTTTCGTCAGTTGATCGGCTGCGAACCAGATGGCGCACTTCATGGGCATGGGAGGACAGGCACCGGCGCGTCATGGTTCCCATACGAGTTCTCAGCGGTATCTGGTTGGTGGCCCTCACCGCGATCTTGTACGGCTATGGCGTCGGTCGCTTGTGGGCAGTGCTTCTCGTCCCAGCGGCAGCTGCGCATTTCTACGCCGCCTACCGCAGCCTGCGCCGTCGCGTCTAGAGCTAGGTGCGACGGGCCCTCAGATTTAATGATGGCGGGGCCGTAGGATCACACGCAGTCGCCTATAGATGTGTCGTGGAACGACATGGAATCCCCGATCATCGCGGTGTAGCCGCAGACCCGTCCGTAAGCGGGGTATGAGTCCCAACCAGTGGAGGTGGCAGATGGCCGAGCTCAGACCGCCGGCAGAGGGAATTGTGCTGACCCACTTCATCGTCTCGGACGACGTCGAGCGCTCTCGGCGCTTCTACACCGATGTGCTCGGTGGCACGTTGGAACGCTCCGGAGAACCGACGAACGTCGCGCTGGCCAACAGCTGGATCGTCATCAATGGGGGCGGGGGCCCGACCGACGACAAGCCCGCGGTCACTCTTGAGACGCCACCCGACCCCGACCGCGTCAGCAGCTTCCTCAACATCCGGGTCAAGGACATCGAGGCCGTGTACGCCGAATGGAGCGCTCGTGGTGCTCAATTCCTGACGCCGCCGAAGCAGCACCAGTACGAGATCCGGTGCTACATCCGCGATCCCGACGGTCATCTGATCGAGCTCGGGCAAACCACGGACCCAGAGGGAGACTGGACCCCGCCTCAGTGGCTGTCGAGTACGGCCGGCGGGGAGCCCGAGTGAATGCTGAATTTGGTGCGTGCGTTCAGCGCTGCGACGGCGTGACGATCTCGTCGGCGACCCAGCGGGCGACTCCATCCGGGTAGGGGGTGCTCAGGCTGAGGATGATGTGGGTGAAGCCGGCGTCGATGGCCGCAGCCACGGTGTCCCGCGTGCTGGCGGGATCGTCGTAGGAGACCGGCACGTGAAACGAGCGGATGATCGATGTTGGCTCGCGGCCGATCTCGGTGCAGTAGCGGTTGAGTAGGGCGCTGCGTGTCGTTGCATCGTCGATGTCGACGCCGGCGATGTTCCAGACGTCGGCGTGCTCGGCGACGACACGCAGTACCCGGCCGGTTCGTCCGGCGATGAGGATCGGTGGGTGCGGCCGCTGGACGGGCTTGGGGTTGGCGAACGCCCCGGTCAGACGGACATGGCGGCCGTCGAAGTCGAACGGCTCGCTGTCGGTCCACAGCCGCTTGATCACCGTGCACGCCTCCGCGAGGGCATCGACCGATTCTGCGAAGTCGACGTACGGCAGGCCGTGAGCGTTGTACTCGCGGCTTGCGCCGGGCACACTCGTGCGGGACCCGGCGCCGATGCCGAATTCCAGACGTCCGTCAGAGACGACGTCGACGGTGGTGGCGATCTTCGCCAACACGGCCGGTGGGCGGAAGCGATTGCTGGTGACAAGCAGGCCGAGGCGTACGCGGCTGGTCTGCCCCGCGAGCGCCGAGAGCAGCGTCCAGCCCTCGAAGATCGGGCCCAGGCGGTCGCCCCCGATCGGCATCAGGTGGTCGAACAACCAGGCGTGCTCGATCTCGGGAACCGTGTCGACCTCGCGCCACACCCGCAGGAGCTCGACGTACTCGACCCGCTGGGGCGCGGTGGCAATCCCGAAGCTGAGGTGCGGCATGAGCTGCTCAGCCTTCCCGGTCTCGGTAGTCGCCAAGGCGACTCTGCGGCTTGATCTCGCGTGACACCAATCGTCAGTGTAGCTGACGATCAGAGCAGCGGTACGCTGCAACCGTGTCAGTCGATCTCGGTCCAGGCGCTACAGCCAGTCGTCGCCTCGGCTATCTGCTTAAGCACGCGATGATGCGGATGGAGGCGCTGAACGTGTCCGCGCTGGCGCCGCTTGGCATCGACCCGCGCGAGCTGGGGGTCATGTTCCTGATCGGCGACCATAAGCCGACCTCGCAGGAACAGTCAGCGCAGCGCCTGGGTGTCGATCGCACGACAATGGTTGCGCTCATAGACAGGCTCGAGCGCAAGGGTCTCGTGAAGCGGCATCCAGACGCCGATGACCGCCGCCGCAACGTCGTGGAGCTCACTGACGCCGGCCGCGAGGTGCTCCGTCACGCAACGAAGGCAAGCAACGAGGCCGAGAGCGCGTTCCTCTCCCCGCTGACTGCCGCAGCGGCAGACAACCTCCGAACGGCACTGCAGCGGGCCCTGCTGGGCGCTGACGGCCCCGCGCTCAACGAGACTCACCTCGATTGACGGCGAGGAAACCTCTGGTTCGCCCATCGAGCGGAATCCCCACCTACCGCAAATGGCGTGGTCGATGGACTCCGAGTCGCGGCCAGCTACTCCGTAGTTGCCCAAGGGGCGAGCGCCTCCCGCAGCCAGTCCGGGATCGTCAGCTTCTCGAACGAGGTGGGGTCGACGAACACGTGGCGCATCTCGCCCTCCACGAGCACCTCCTCGCCGCGCAGCACGCGATGTCGCGTCGTGCAGGCGGTCCTACCGAGACGCGTGATCGACACCTGGAGCTCGAGCTCATCGTCGAAGCGTGCCGCGCTCAGGAACCGCGCCGAGGCCTCGGCCACGACCATGTCGACGCCCCGCTCGAGCATCGCTGCGTAGCGCCCGATTGCTGCGCGCCAGAGCTCCGTCATCGCAACGTCGAAGTATGCGAAGTAGTGGGCGTTGAACACGACCTGCTGCGGGTCGCACTCCGCATAGCGCACCCGCAGCGGGTGTACGAACGGCGCCCGCGTCACATCGTCAGAATACAAGGGTGCGGGTCGTGTCGTACCTCAGTCGACCGGCAGCACGAGCGAGCGCGTGGACCGCGCGGCCAGCGTCGCCGCTGCTGAACGTCACCCCGGACCTCCGGCCCTCCAAACTGGTTGAAACGGGCTGCTTGCATTCACTCGTCTCCGATCTCAACCACTGAGTTTTCGGTCGCTGTGCGCTCGACAGTCTGCCAACGTTGCGAAAGGAGATGACATGGCGGCAGAGATGCCTGTTGGAGAACTCCACGTCGGGTTCAGCGGCCCGGAGGCGACCCCAACAGATTGGGCGGAGGCACGCCGGCACATCGAGGAGGCGGAGGTGTTTTGGCTCTCAACGGTGCGTCCCGATGGTCGCCCGCACGTCACCCCGCTGTTGGCCGTGTGGCACGCCGACGCCATGTACTTTTGCACGGGTCCGGAAGAGCGAAAGGCAAAGAACCTCCAGCAGAACCCGCAGTGCATCCTCACCACGGGCCAGAACGCACTCGACGGTCTCGATGTCGTGGTCCAAGGACGGGCCGTCGAGGTCGGCGATGGAGCGGAGCGCCACGGGGTCATCGACACCTACGAGTCGAAGTACGGGGCGCACTTTACGGCCCCCGAGGGCACGTGGTTCGGTCTCGGCGACGCGATCCGCGCGGGTAAGGTGCTCCTCTATCGGGTTACGCCCACGACCGTTCTCGGCTTCGCCAAGGGCGAGCAGTTCAGCCAGACGCGATGGCGCTTTGGCTGATCCTGCGACCACGAAGCGACCGTGTATTGCGCTCGACGAGACCGAGGGGCCATGACGCTGCGCGAGAGCCATGGTTTGGGAATATGGTCGCTGCGGGGATCGTGACGGTAGGCATGCCTTCAAACATCGTTATACGGCCCGGCGGCGAGACCGACAGCCCGCTCCTGGTCGAGCTCCTTGACGAGGCCGTTGCATGGATGGTGGCCCGTGGACAGACCGGGCAGTGGGGGGACAAGCCCGTCGCCGATCGCGTGAACGGCTACGAATGGGTCCGTGGCCTAGCGAGCGACAGCGGTCTGCGCATCGCCGAACTTGACCACATTCCCGTCGGCGCGCTCATCGTAGGTAACGCACCCGAGTACGCGCCCGCC
>DATBZG010000005.1:0-5102 GCA_036513335.1 Solirubrobacteraceae bacterium
CGAGAGCAGGAGCTTTCAGCAGAAAGCGATTTTGACCGCCTCCGGCGAAGTGCAGGTGTGCGCCCGACACGTCCATGCATTCGCCGACGCCTGCGAACTGGGCAATGCCGGGGAGGGCACCCCCACCTACAAGGTCGGCAAGCGCATCGCCGTCGGCGCCTTCCGCTGTCAGGTCGTGCGTTACGGGGTGAGCTGCACCGTGATCGCCACCGGCAAGGGCTTCTACATGACCGCCCACCACGTCACCTCCGTGGGAGGCGCCACGCTCGTCCCAGCGCCGCTGCACATGCCGCAATTCCTCTCGCCCGACCGCAGCGTCTGGTGTGTGACGGAAGACCGCACCTGCGGCACCTATCCCAAGCCGCCCACGCGCTCCGCTGAGATCGACAACCAGGGCAACGACACGTTCTGCAACGTGCCCGAATCGATCACCCCGCCCGGCGCGCACGAAGCGGAGGGCTGCTTTCAAAACTGGAACAGCACCGCCCCGGTGCTCGCCTACGGGCACAGCGACCTCTACGACGGTCTGCTCTGCACGTCCGCCACCGACGGCATCACCTGCACGGTGGACTCCGGCGCGGGCAAGGGCAAAGGCTTCAGAATCAACAAGACTGAAGCCGTTGAAGTCGGCTAGCGCCGGGCTCGGATCGGCCGCGTTCAGGAACCCGCGTTCGGGGTGCCTCCTGCTCGGGCTGGCGCCACTGGTCCTGGTGATCGCGCTCGTCTCGGCTTCGACGGCTGCCGCCGCGGAAAAGAAATTCAACTTCGAGACGCCAAAGATCGAAGGCACCGATGTATACGGCCCCGGTCTCGGCAAATACGAACACGAAATCGAGCCGTACATCGCCGAAGGGCTCGAATTCAGCCCGCACGTGGGTGCGCTCAAACACCCGATCGAGATCGGCTACGAAGCAGGCGAAGAATATTGCGGGCAGAGGCTCTACCGCGACACCGCCAACGCCCACTCCGGCGAACAGGTTGTGTACAGCTTCTGCGAAGACGACGCCACCGACCATTACTGGGACGGAGTGGTGGGGCGCATCACCACCTCCACCGAAGCGATCAGCGTCTACGCGGGCATACCACAGGCCAACCACACGGTCCAGACGATCACGCTGATCGGTTACGGCGAGGAAGGCGAAGTGATCGCGAGCGACAGCGTCGAAGTCCCGCTGAAAGCGACCAAAGCGAGCGAGCCATTGTCGGTCCACTCCGCCAGCCCGAACATCGCCTACTTCTCCGTCCAGGACCCAGGCTTTGAAAGCTATCCGCTGGAGATCGACGACCTGAGCTATAGCGTCCCTGCGAAAGAGGCGCCGGCGCGCATCGCCCTGGCCCCCGTAGAACCCAAGGTGATGGGGGGAGAGGGCACCACCGTCGGCGTCCCCGTCACGGTCGAACGCTTCAACAGCGCGGAAGAACCGATCGAACTGCACGTATCCGGACTTCCAAGTGGCGTCACCGTCGCCGGCGGCAGCACGATCGCGCCCGGCGAAGCCAACACGCAGCTCGAGCTCCAGGTGTCGCCGACGGCGCCGGTGGGAGAAACCGCGATCACGATCACAGCGACGAGCAAAGGCGTGAGCACACCGCCGCCAGACACAAGCGTCTTCGTCGTCGCTCCAGGCCTGGCCGTGCAGGCAGGCGAACACACCACCAAGGTCGCGCCCTGCGCCACGCAGGACGTCAACATCGCAAACCAGCAGCTCGTGGCGGGCGAATCGCAGCTCACGCTCAGCTCTGAAGGCAGCACCGAAGGCCTGCAGGCCAAGCTCAGCCATGAATCGGTGGCCCAGCACGAATCGGTCGAGCTCGAAATCACCAGGAACTCCGGCTCCGGCAGCGGAGCCGCCACGTACACCATCACCGCCACCGACGGCTCGTTTCCAGCCGCACAGACGGCGGTCAGCGTGGAACGCGTCCCGGGCACGATCCTCAGCGTCAGCAAGGACGGCTACGGATCAGAGTTCGGCCTGCCGATCACACCGCAGTTCGGCGAGGGCGGCTCGCTGATGACGATCACCGGCACCGGGCTCTGCGGGGCCTCCAGCGTGCAGTTCGGAAACGCTCGAGGCGTCGCCAAACCGATCTCTACCGAACCCAACGGCTCCTCGCTCGTCGTCGAAGTGCCCAAATACGCGACCGGCGGCGCGGTCATCGTGCAGACCCCGGCAGGCGAACTCAAGGGCCCCGAAACAGAAGTCGACAACTTCCGCGACACCTGGGGCTTCGTTTTCAAAAACTTCGGCCTGAAACCCGGCGAAATCAACCAGCACATCGTCACCGAGCTGTTCGGAGCGAAGGTGGCCGACGTTTCCACAGAAGGCGGCGAAGTGCCCTCACCGGCGGCGATCGCGTGGCTGAAAGCAGAGGAAGAAGTCGGCAGCGGCGGCGTTTGTCTCGGCATCTCCACGCTGATCCAATGGTTCTCACACCATCCGTCGCTCAGCGCCGTGCAGCAGGCGCTCTCGACGTTCCCCAACGAACTTGCCAACAAATTCGAAATCACGCCGTACCGGCTGCTCGCCTTCCAGGAACCATCCGCATCCCTCAGAGAAGCGATCGCGCTGTTCCAGGCCAACTGGGCCAGCGAACAGTCCTGGGCCCATCAGGACGCCGAACTGGAAGAGAGCACGCCGATCTCACCTCAGCGAACGGTCAACGAGGTCAGCCGGCTGCTCAAGGAAAACAACGCCAGCAACCTGCCGGTGATCGCCGTCTTCAACCAGGGCAAGGGCGGAGGCGGCCACGCGGTCATCCCCTACAACGTCGAAAGCGACGGGGCCGGCGGCTACTACATCGACATCTACAACTCCAACGCCCCATACAGCTACCGCGAGGCCGCCACAACCGGCGCCGACCACCAGACGGAAGTCGAAAACAGCCGCATCCACGTGAACGCTGCCGGCAACTGGACGCTCGCCGACGGGTTCAGCCCGACGTGGGAAGGCGACGCCCACCACATGTTCGTGATCGCCGACGGCGCGCTCGGAAACCCGTACGCGACGAACGCAAGCGAACGGCCGGTGCTGCCCACGGCGTTCAACAAGGTCGCCGCCGGCTCCGTCAACTCGGCGGGCTCGCTCGCGCAGGTGAGCGACCAGGCGGGACACACGCTGATCAATCCCGACGGCAGCGAAAACGTGAGTGCCAGCACGCACATCCCTCACGCGACGCTCGACTTCCCGCTCACCGGAGGCAGCACTCCAGCGCCGCCCACCGCCCTGCTGCCGGCATCTGGCTCCTACACCCTCACCGAGCGCGGCGTACACCCGGGCAGCTACACCGACTCGCTGATGGGGGCGGGGCTCGACGCGCTCCTTACATCGGGCACGCGAAGTGGCGTCGAGGACAAGATCGGTGTGGACGCGGGCGCCGGGCGCCTCAGCTTCACCGCCGGCAGCGCGGGCAAACCGCTGACGATCGAGATGGTCCACGACCCGGGCGCCAGTTCATTCCACTCGCTCACGCTCACCACCACAGCCGCGCGCGGCGCGCCCGACACGCTCAGCTTCACCGGTGGCAGCGTGCGCTACACCAACCACGGCCCGCCGAGCACCGTCACGCTGGAGCTCTCCAAGGTCAGCGCAAACGCTCTACCGAGCACGTTCAGCAGCGGCCCGATCCATCTCGGCGCCGGGCAGCAGGCGACGTTCACCCCAACCAACTGGCAGAGCCTCGGCAAGGTGGCGCTCACGCTCACCGGGCGGGGCGCCGGCCGCAGGCGCATGCTCGCCAACAGGCTCGCCACGCACGCGCCGGCCAGCGGGCTGAAAGTCCTCGCCCGACCGCGCACGGGTGCCACGCGGCTGCTCACGATCAGTGCTCGCGTGCACACGCTGCCGAGCAGCGCACAGCTCGAGTTCGTCTGGATCGTGCGTAAGGCAGGCAAGGTGCTCGGGCGCCACATCGTCACGCTCACCGGGCAGCAGCTGAAGGCGGGCACGAAAAGCGAGTCGCTCTCGTTCGTCGCGCCCGGTGCCGGCAACTACAAGTTCACCGGCCGCGTCACGCTGATCGAGGCGCACGGTGTGATCGAGCAGGCGAGCACGGTGGCTCGATCCGTGATGGTGAAGGTGGGCTGAGTCCTCGCGCTCGAGCATCGCGCGCTCGTGACGACCCCGAAGCCGCGCTCGACGAGCAGGTCGTGTCGCGCGGGGCCAGCTACCCAGCGAACGTCGCGAACGTCCAGTGGTTGCCGTCGGGGTCTGCCACGGTGAAGTCGCGCGACGGATAGTCAGTTTGGTCCACGAGTGGGTGCACGATCGTGGCGCCGAGCGTGAGCACTCGCTTCATCGCAGCGTCAGGATCAGAGGTGACGACATGCAGCGAGCTGGTACCCGGTCGACAAGGCGTACTCCGCTCGCCGGTGCTGGAGAGCAACACGCGACCGCCCTCCGGCCAGTCCAACTGACAATGATGGACGAGCCCCTCTCGGTCTCCGGGGATCATCAGATCCTCGGTGAACCCGACAACCAGCAACCAGTCGCGCAACAGCAGCGCCTCGTCGCTGACGAGGCTTGCCCAGACGCTTGGCTGGCGGATGCCACTGGTTCGCACGACCATCGTTGACCTCACAGGCTAACGTGGCTGGGAGACCTCAATACCAAGAGCCTGGGCGGCGGCCGCCAGGCGGGCGTCATAGCAGTAGAAGCGCGCGAGGTCCTCACCGAGGCTCAGTGCGGTCGCCAGGTGAAGCGCATCCAGCGAGCGACGCTCGGCCGGGGCCCTGTAAACGAAGCTCGCCCTAGCAGAGAGCCACGTCTCTATCGCCTTCTATTGGCGCTCGTCAATAATCGCCGATGAAGCTCCGCGAAGAACGGCCGCGAGCCGCGTGACACTGCAGCAAGGAACGCACACGTCTATCGTTCGCGGCACCGCGAAGCGGCTGCAGGACAGACATCGCTGGAGGCCAAGGTCATGGATGAAGCAGAGCGCCGCGACAGCACGAATGGCGAAGGACTCGCCGCGATCTTTCGCCGTGGGCGAGGGCGTGTCGCGCGACACCGTCGGATTGCGCTGAGCCTGACGGCGCTGCTCGCGCTGGTGGCGGCGGTCGTGACCGGCGCGGGCGCGGCCAGCGGACAGGGCGGCCTCGTGCG
>DATBZG010000006.1:0-16922 GCA_036513335.1 Solirubrobacteraceae bacterium
GAAGCCGTAGGGCTTGGTGGACGCGGCATCGACGACCTCCCAGATGTCGATGCCCATGCGGTCGCTCAGCATCGCCAGCTCGTTGACCAGCGCGATGTTGACCGAGCGGAAGATGTTCTCCAGCAGCTTTGTCATCTCCGCGGCGTCCGGGGTGGACACGCGCACGACGTGATCGCACACGAGGGCGTACAGCTCCTCCGCACGCTCGGCGCACGCCTCGGTGAGACCGCCGACGACCTTAGGCGTGCTGCGCAGCGTGAAGTCGGTCCGGCCGGGGTCCACGCGCTCGGGTGAGAACGCCAGATGGAAGTCGCGCCCGGCGGCCAACCCCGACTCCTCCAGGAGCGGCGCCACGCGCTCGCGTGTGGTGCCGGGGTAGGTGGTCGACTCGAGCACCACCAGCTGGTCACTGCGCAGAACGCCCGCGAGCGAGCGGGTCGCTTCGATCAGCGGGCCGAGGTCTGGCTCGCGGTTTCGCGTCAGCGGCGTGGGCACGCAGATCAGCACCGCGTCCGCGCGCTCGAGCTCCGCGTAGCGCGTCGTCGCGTGGAGCCGCCCGGACACCTCCGCCAGCGCCTCCGACGGGACGTCCTCGATATATGAGTCACCGGCCGCGATCGCCTCGATCTTGCGCTGGTCTGAGTCCACTGCGATCACGTCGCAGCCCTCGCGCGCAAACGCGACCGCAAGCGGAAGGCCCACGTAACCCAGTCCGATCACACCGACGACGCTCACCACAGAACCGCCAGTCTAGGCGCTCATTGGGACGCCGCTGCCGCCGCGCGCAGCGAGCGCACGTCAGCGAGCACCATTCGCTCCACCAGCTCCTGGAAGCTCATGCGCGGCTCCCAGCCGAGCTGCTCGCGCGCCTTCGTCGGGTCGCCGACGCTCGGGCTGCGCTCGGGCGGCCGGACGAGCGATGGATCCACGCGCAGGTAGCGCTCGGCGTCCAGGCCCACGCACGCGAACGCGGTACTCGCCAGCTCGGCCACCGTATGCGGGACGCCGCTGGCGAGGATGTAGTCCCCCGGCTGCTCCTGCTGGAGCATCAGCCATGCGCCGTAGACGATGTCGCCCGCAAACGACCAGTCGCGGACCGCATCCAACGACCCCAACGTGAGCTCCTGCTGCAGTCCGAGGCTGATCGCCGCGGCCCCGCGGGTGATCCTACGCGTCACGAACTGCTCGGGCCGGCGCTCGGACTCGTGGTTGTAGAGGATCCCCGAGCTGGCGTGCAGCCCGTAGTGGGTCCGCAGCGCCCCCAGGATCTGATGCGAGGCAAGCTTGGCGACCGCGTAGGGGTTGGTCGGGCGGCATGGCGTGTCCTCGTGCTGGGGGCTTTCCAGCGCATCACCGAAGATCGCGCCGGACGCCGACACGAACACCCTCGCCCCCACGTCCAGATCGCGTGCTGCCTCCATGATCGCGGCACTCGCACCGGCGATCGCCGCCATGATCTCGCTCGGTCGGTGCCAGGAGTCGGGCACAAACGATGGCGCGGCGAGGTGGTAGATCTCCTCCGGGCGCAGCCGCTCGACAGCCAGCCGCAGCGTGTCCGGCTCGAGCAGGTCGCCGCGGGCCAGCTCGATCTCGCCGCGCAGGTGCTCAGAGCAGCCCAGCGAGTCCGCGGCCGAGCCGCGCATCAAGCCGGTGACCCTGTAGCCCTTCTCGAGCAGCAGCTCCGCCGTGAACGATCCGTCCTGGCCTGTGATGCCCGTCACGAGGGCGCTTGGGAGGGAGCTCACGGGCGCAGCTTACGCGCCGCACGGCCGTCGTAGATCGCGGAGAGCGCGTCCGCCACGACCTCCGGTGCGGCCAGCGCACGTACGCGCTCGCGCCCGCGCTCGCCGGCCAGGTGGTCTCCCACCAGGCGCTCGATCGCGCCGGCGAGTGCCGTCGCGTCTCCCGGCGCCACCAGTTCCGGGGGCTCCAACAGCTCGGGGAGCGCACCCACGTCGCTGGCGGCCACCGGGACCGCCGCGGCCAGCGCCTCCGCCACCGCCAGCCCGTAGGTCTCCGCGGAGCGCGAAGGGGCGAGCGCGATCGCAGCGCCCGCTCTCAGTTGCGCGAGCTCCGCGTCCTGCACATGGCCCACAAAGCGAACATCGCCCCCGCCGGCGCGCGCCACGAGCGCCGCGCGCTGCGGACCTTCGCCCGCCACGACCAGCGGCATGCCGGCGATCCGGCAGGCATCGATCGCCACGTCCACGCCCTTCTCCGGCGCGAGCCGCGCTGCGACGAGCGCGTACGGCGGCCCGTCGGCACGCGGCGAGCCGTCCCCGTTCGGTGCGCGTGGCTCCGGTTCGCGCAGCGGCGGCGGAAGCACGTGCACGCGCTCCCAGTCCAGCGGCGCACCGAGCTCGCGCAGGCGCTCGCGCGCGAAGCGGCTGGGGACGATGATCGCGTCCGCCTGCTCGACCAGGCGATGCTGCCAAAGCGACAGCGACGCGCCGTAGGCGAGCGCCTCGGGGAGGCTGTCGCGGCAGTTCAGACGCACACCCGGCAGCGTGTCGCGCCCGTGACAGCGGGTGCACTCGGCGCCGCGCGTGAAGCAAACGCCGATCGCGCACACCAGCCGGTACTGGTGCAGGTGCACCACCACGCGGGCGCCCGCCGCCCGCGCGGCCGCCAGCGCACGCCAGCCGAGCGACGGCTGCAGGTTGTGCGCGTGCACGACGCGCGCGTCCCCGAGGCGCACCGCACGCTGGACATCCTGCGCGTCCAACCCGCCGCGCAGCAGGCCGACGGCCGCGCGGGCGCGGCCGATGTCCGTGGAGTCGCGCGCGAGCAGCTCCGCGGGCTCGCCGAGGTACTCGCGAACCAACCACATCAGGTCCTCCACGGCGCGCTCCTCGCCGCCGGTGGTGCGATAGCGGTTGTGTAGGAACAGGACCATCCCGGCGTCAAACCTAGACTCTCTGCCAGTCATGCCCCTGCCCGCATCGATCGTGATCCCCACGCGCGCCCGCCTGTCCTATCTGGAGGTGGCGCTGGAGTCGATCGCGCCGCAGGCCGCCGCCGCCGGCGTGGAGGTGCTGGTCGTCGACGACGCGGGTCCCTCCCCGAGTGCACGGGGACTCGTCGAGCGCTTCGGCGCCCGCTACGAGCCGCACCCGGGTCGGCTCGGCCTGAACGTCGCGCGCAACACCGGCGTACGCCTGTCCGGCGGCGAGCTGGTGGTGTTCGTCGATGACGACGTGCGGGTGGGTGCCGGCTGGCTTCAGGCTCTGCTGGACGCCGCGGAGGAGCACCGCAACGTGGATGTCTTCACCGGCCCCATCCGTGCCAGTCTGGAGGGATCGCGGAGGTGGGCTTCTCGTTCTTGTGGGCGCGAGCAGCCGCCGATCACGACGCTGGATCTCGGCGATGGCGACACGGACGCTCGCTTCGCATGGGGTGCGAACATGGCGATCCGCCGCGCAGCGCTGGAGCGTGTGGGTCCGTTCGACATCTCACTCGAGGAGGGCGGCGACGAGCAGGAGTGGCAGGAACGGCTGCGCGCGCTCGACCCCGGCGCGCGCGTCCTGTACGTCGCGGCCGCGTCTGTCGAGCACAGGCGCACCGGCGAGGACGCGCGCCTACGGTCGCTCGCCCGCGGCGCCTATAGGCGCGGACGCGCCGCCCGGCGCTTCGACGTCCGCCGCGGGCAAGCGCCCTCATCGACAGCGGAGCTCGCGACGCTCGCACGCTGCCTGGGCCACGTCCTGCTCCGCCGCTGCCCCGCCGGGCTGACGATGGCGGCGCATAGCTGGGGGCGGCTGCGCCAGGCGACAGAAGAACGCACCGGGCACGCGGCCGGCTCCCCGGGCGGGGCTTTGGCAGGCATGGCGGCGAACGGGAACGGGCACGTCACGTTCCCCTCGAGCCCAGGCGGCGAGCCCAGCGGCGATGACTTCCTGTCGGGATCGAGCGGCACCGTCGGCGGCCTCGACGCGGTGCGCCGGGCGGCCACCGACGAGGTCGTCGATGCGTGGGAGATCCTCAATGCCCGCCGCCTGCGCCTCGGACTGGCAGCTCGCCACGCTCCGCCGCTGCGTCGGGTACTTGCGCTCGGGATCGTGCGCCCCGAGCGCCGCGCGCTCGCGCAGGCGATCGAAGCTGAGCTGCTGCGCTCACGCCACGATGTCGAGCTGCACACGTGCGCGGCAGACGGGCGTGGCAAGTTCGAGAACCTCAACCTGCTGCTCGCCGCCTGGGGGGGGCGCGCGGATGGGTGGGCGGGCGGGATTCCAATAGGAGACCACGACTGGCTGCTCGTGATCGACGACGACGTCGAGCTGCCGCACGGCTTCCTCGACCGTTTCCTCTTCCTGTGCGAGCGCTTCTCGCTCTCGCTCGCTCAGCCCGCGCACCGGCTGCGCTCACATGCCGCGTGGCCGGTGACCCGCCGCCGGCCGGGCAGCGTCGTGCGCGAGACGTCATTCGTGGAGATCGGTCCGGTTACCGCCTTTGCCCGCACGACGTTCGAGACGCTGCTGCCGTTCCCCGAGCTGCGCATGGGCTGGGGCCTTGACGTGCACTGGGCGGCCCTCGCGCGCGAGCGGGGATGGCGCTGTGGCGTCATCGACGCTGTCGCGATCGCGCACCGCGTCGCTCCCGCCGCTGCTGACTACGCGCGAGGTGCTGCCATCGCCGAGGCGCGCTCGTTCCTCGCCGAGCGTCCGTATCTGAGCGCGCGCGAAGCGGACCGCACCCTCACGACCCACCGCAGCTGGTGAGCCAGTCGGCGCTCACCATGCCGAAGGTGGCGGTGGTGGCCGAGTTCTACCCCAGCCTGCGTGACCCGGTGCTCGGCGTGTGGGCGCACCGCCAGGCGCTGGCAGCGCGCGAGGCGGGCGCAGAGGTTCGCGTCCTCGTCCTGCACCGCCTGGTGCCGCCCAAGTCCTCACTCGCCGCCGGTCCGCGCGGTGCCGCGGCGGCGCTGACGGCGCTCGCGCGCGAGCCCCGCACGCAGACGCGCGACGGCCTAAGCATCACCTACGTCCCGTTCGTCTCGCCGCCTCGTGAGCGCTCCTACCCCGCCTGGGGAGCCTGGGCGGCGCCCACGCTGGCGCTCGCGCTGCGCCGGCTTGCGCGCTCCTTCCCGTTCGACCTCGTACACGCCCACAACGCCGTCCCCGCCGGCGACGCCGTCCGCAGGGCCGGCCTGGAGCGCCCTCTGATCGTCTCCGTGCACGGCGGCGACGTTCTCTACACCGTCGCTCGTGGCCAGGCGGGCGCGCAGGCGGTGGCGCGCGGGCTCGGCGCCGCGGCGCTGGTGCTCGCCAACAGCCAGGGCATCGCGGAGCTTGCGCGCGCCCACGGCGCGCGCGAGACGCGCGTGGTGCACCTGGGCACGGAGCTGCCGAGCACCGCACGTCACCTGCGACGCGAGGACTGGGACGAGCCAGAGCAGCCGGGTACGGTTGGACTCGGGCACGCGCGCCAGCGCCGCGCTCCATCGCTCGTGACGGTCGCGCACCTGGTGGCGCGCAAGCGGCATGGGGACGTGCTGCGCGCGCTGGCGGTGCTTGGGCCCCGCCACCCCACGCTCCGCTACGAGATCATCGGCGATGGCCCGGAGCGAACCGCGCTGGAGGGGCTGGCCGCCCGCCTGGGGGTGTCCGATCGAGTGGACTTCCGCGGGCAGCTCGCACCGGAGGAGGCAGTCGTGCAGGCAAGGCGCTGCACGCTTTTCGTGATGCCCTCCACGGACGAGGCGTTCGGCGTTGCCTACGTCGAGGCGATGGCCGCCGGCCTGCCCGCGATCGGCTGTCGCGGCGAGCCGGGACCTGAGGAGATCGCCGCCGCTGGGGACGGATTCCTGCTGGTGCCGCCAGGTGACATCGAGCGGCTGACGCAGCGCATCGACGAGTTGCTGTCCGACCCCCACCGGCTGCGGGAGGCAGGGCAGCGGGCACGCGCGACCGTCGCCGCCAACTTCACTTGGGAGCGCTGCGGCGAGCAGACCCTCGCCGCCTACCGGCACGTGCTCGCTTGAAGCCGGTCCTGTTCGTCACCGGGCACGCGCCCGCCTATCGCGTGGGCGCGCTCGCGTGTCTACACGAGCGCGAGCAGATCGAGCTGGCGCTGTTTGGAGGGCGCTCGCTACACGGCGGCGCGGACTTCCACGGAGACCTCCCGTTCCCCCATCGCCACGTGCAACCGCACGAGCTCTACGCTCTCGCCGCTGGCGGGCGCTACCGAGCGGTCGTCTGCCCCACGGGCGGGCGTCTCGCGCCGCTGGCCACCTGGGCCGGTGCACGGCGCGCGCGCGTACCGCTGATCCTGTGGGCGTCGCTGTGGGCGCACCCCAGGACCGCCGCGCACGCGCTCAGCTACCTGGCGCTGATGCGCCTCTACCGCTCCGCCGACGCGGTCGTCACCTACGGCCCGCACGTGAGCGCCTACGTGAGCACTCACGGAGCACGCAACGTGTTCGTGGCACCGCAGTCTGTGGACAACGACTTCTGGAGATCCGCAGACGTCTCGCCCCCGAGCGATCCACGCTGGCCGGCGTCGGCGCGCACACGTTTCCTGTTCGTCGGACGCCCCACACCCGAGAAGGGGTTGTCGGTACTCCTGGCCGCGTGGCGCGCCGCCCGCGCAGAGGAAGCCGGCGCGGCGCTGGCACTCGCCGGAGTGAGAGACGCGCCGCAGGCACCCGGTGAGCCCGCCTCGCCCGACGCGGCCAGCGGAGCACCGATCGTGAGCCTGGGCGCGCTCGCTCCGGAGGCGCTGCGCAACGTGTATGCCGCCAGCGACGTGCTCGTGGTGCCTTCCGTGGCGACCCGCACTTTTCGCGAGCCTTGGGGGTTGGTTGTCAACGAGGCCATGAACCAGCAACTGGCGGTGATCGCAACAGACGCAGTCGGAGCCGCCGCCGGCGGGCTCGTGCGCGACGACGGCAACGGCCTGATCGTGGCCGCCGGCGACAGCCGCGCGCTGGCCGGCGCGATCGTGCGACTGGCGAATGACCCTGCGCTGCGCGAGCGACTGGGCCGCACCGGCAGCGAGGATGTCCTCGCTTACAGCCACGAGGCATGGGCGCAGGGATTCTCACGCGCACTGGCCAGCCTCAACGTCTCCGGGGCCATTGGTAGCGTTGAATAGTCGATCTATGAGAATCGCGTTGCCCGCTGCGCTGGTCGCGGCCCTGACTTTGGCGTTCGCGGCGCCGTCCTACGCGGCGAACGTCGGCGAACAGGTGATCCTGCACTGCACGCACAACGAATCGCTCAGCGGCTTCAGCCAGAGCGCCTACCGGCAGGCGCTGAAGGACCTCGAATCCGAATCTGACCTCGAAGAGTACAGCGGGTGCGCCTCGGAAATCGTCGAAGCCGAGCGGGCAGCGGCGGGCGGGAAGCGGGGCGCGGCTGGAACCGCCGCGCAGAGCATCGCTGCGCCTGTTGCTGTGACGGCGACGCCGTCACAGCAACGCTCGATCGACAAAGCCACGAGCTCGCGCCCGGAAGCGGTCAAGCTCGGCGGCGGAATCGTCCACCCGGGCGTCGTTCACGTGGGCGTCGCCTCTGCCTTCAGCTCCATGCCGACGCCGCTGCTGGCGACCCTCGCCTTCCTGTTCGCCTGCCTGCTGGCCGTTGCGGGCGGCGCCCTGCACAAACGAGTCCGTGCCGGCCGCTCCGACTGAGCCGCCGCCGACGCTGGCCGCGCGGGCGCCTTCGCCGGCCGTGTCCGCGAGCGCACGCCCGCGCCCGGTGCCCGCGAGGCCAAGACGCGGCGTCAAGCCGGGCCTGTGGTGGGTAACGCTGGCGATCGCCGCAGTCCTCTGCTTCGTTACCTTCCACGCCAAGGGCGGGCTGAGCCTCGAATCGATGGCAACCACGGAGGTCGCGCTCACGCTCGGCGCGGGCGTGCTGGTGGCGCTGGCGATCGTGTTCGGTCCCACGGGTGCTCGCGCGTACGGATCCTGGCCGACAGGGCTGCTGCTGGCGTTCACCGCGCTCACGGCGATCTCGATCGTGTGGTCGGTGCAGCCGGATCACAGCTGGCAGGACTCCGGGCGGATGCTCGCCTACAGCGGCGTGTTCGCCGCGGGCATCGCCCTCGTCCGCGTCGCCCCGGAACGCTGGCCGGCCGTCCTCGGCGGCCTGGCGCTGGCGACGGTGATCGTCTGCGCGTATGCGCTGGCGACGAAGGTCTTCCCGGCGACCCTGGCATCGACGAACGCGTACGCGCGCCTGAAGGAACCGTATGGCTACTGGAACGCCGTCGGCCTCAGCGCCGCAATGGGCGCGATCTGCTGCCTTTGGCTGGGCGCGCGGCGCACGGGCCACGCGCTGCTGCGCGCGCTCGCCTACCCGGCGATGGGGCTGCTGCTGCTGACGCTCGTGCTCGCCTATTCGCGCGGCGCGCTGGTCGCGCTCGCGATCGGCGTGGCGCTGTGGCTGTGCGTCGTGCCGCTGCGGCTGCGCGGAGCGACGCTCCTGATCGTTGGCGTGATCGCGGCGGGAGCAGTCGCCGCATGGGACTTCTCCAGGCACGCGCTCAGCTCCGAAGGGGTGGCGCTGGCTGAACGCACCACCGCAGGACACCAGCTGGGCGCCCTGATCGTGGCGATGCTCCTCCTGCTCACGGTTGTTGGCGTGGGCGTCGGCTTCCTCACGGGCCGCCGGCCGCCGTCGCTGCTGGCACGACGCCGGGCGGGGGCGGCGCTGCTGGCGGCCACCGCGCTGGTGGTGCTCGCGTTCGTGGGGGCGCTGGCGGTGAGCCACAGGGGACTGACGGGCAGCGTCTCACACGCCGTCGACGCGCTCACCAACCCCAACGCGAAGACGCCCCCGAACACGCCGGGGCGCCTCACGGCGGTCGCCAGCGTGCGTGCGCGCTACTGGAAGGAGGCGCTGCAGGTCTTCGACGCGCACCCCTTGTTTGGATCGGGCGCGGAAGGCTACGCAACCGCGCACCTGCGCTACGAAACCGAGACGCTGAACGTCCGCCACGCGCACGGCTTCATCGTGCAGACGCTCGCCGACCTTGGCCTCGTCGGCCTACTTGTGGCGCTCGCGCTGCTGGCATCGTGGATGGCTGCCGCGGGACGCGCGACGCACCCCTTCAACCGGCGCTGGACGAGTTGGCGCGCGTGGCTCACGCTCCGCGCGGGCGGTCGTCCCGGCTGGCGGCGCCTGCAGGAGCGCGAGCTTATGCGCTATACGCCTGAGCGGATCGGGCTGCTGAGCATGCTCTGCCTCGTTGTCGTGTTCGGCGCTCATTCGCTCATCGATTGGACGTGGTACGTACCAGGCGACGCGTGCGTGGCGTTGCTGTGCGCAGGCTGGCTCGCCGGCCGCGGACCCCTCAGCGCGAGCAGCAATACCGCGATCCACGCGTTCGCGGGCCTCGACGGGAGCGACCTCGATCAGACGGTCGTGGCCGGCAACGGGCGCGCTCGCAACCGGCGCACGTCGAGCAGCGTGCGCCTGGCTATGGCCGGTGCGGCGATCGTCGCGGCGCTGCTTGCCGCGTGGTCGCAGTGGCAGCCGGTGCGCTCCGAAGACGCTCGCCAGAGCGCCGAGTCTCTGCTGGACGAGAATCGGCTAGCGCCCGCAATGCAAGCGGCCCAGAGCGCGGTCTCGCGCGATCCCCTGTCGGCCGTGTCGCTGTTCACGCTCGCGAGCGTCCAGCAGGCCGCCGGGCATCCCGCGATCGCGCGTGACACGCTCGCGAAGGCGGTGAAGTTGCAGCCGTCGAACCCACAGACGTGGCTGGTATTAGGGCGATATGACCTCTCCGAGGGCGACCCGCGGGCAGCGGTGCACGAGCTGGAGGCGGCGATCTACCTCGATCCCGAGTCGATCTCGCCGGAAGCGATCGCCGCCGGGGAGCGGGAAGCGATCCAGATCCACAACGACTACATCCAGGCGCTGGAAGCCGTGCGCAGCGAATCGGCCGCACGGGCCGCGCGCCGGCGCGCGGCCTTCAAAAGCGCGCGCGAATCGCGTGCGCGAGCAGCAGCCGGCGCGCGCCGGGCGGGCCACCGGCACCCCGCACGCTGATCTGCTGGAAGCCGAAGTCGCCGAGCAGTTGCGTGAGCGTGTCGCGGCTGTAGAAGCGCAGGTGCTCGCCGCGTGGCTCGAAACGCCGGGCGAAGGCGCGCCTGGAGAGCGCGGTCGCGAGGAGCGTCAGACGGTCGTGCGCGGGCGTGCTCAGCACGAAGCTCCCGCCAGAGCGCAGCACGCGTCGAGCCTCCGAAAGCCATGCCGAGGTGTCGGCGACGTGCTCGATCACCTCGCCGGCCCAAACGAGGTCGAAGCTCGAGTCCTCCAGCTGCCACGGCCCAGCATCCGGGACGAGCCGCGCGTCGAGGTCGGGGCGCCGCGCGCGCGCTCGGCGCAGCGGCTCCTCGGCGACGTCGATGCCGAGGACCTGCGCACCTGCATCGAGCAGCTCGCCCCCGAAGCGCCCGTCGCCGCAGCCGACATCGAGTACCCGCTCACCCGCTGCGACGTGCTCGAGCAGGAAGCTCTTGCGCAGGGCGAAGTCGCTCGGCTCGAATCCCTCCGGCAGCCCTTGCCAGAGGGCTTCGTGGTAGTCGCGAGAAGGCATCGGAAATGCAGTATGGCTTTCAGATCTACCCAGAGGTTGGCAAAGCGATTAGTGTTGGCGCGATGGATGTCAAGGGAGCCGCGCGAAGGTGAGCACAGGGACGTGAACGTCGCGTTTGACAGCCGTCCGGTGTCCGATCCTGACGGCGTCGGACGGTACTCGCGCTGCTTGCTATCGGCGCTGCACGACACGGTTGTGGGCAGCGATCGGATCCTCGAGTTGAACCGCCCGTCGGCGCTCGCGCGCTCGCGCGGTGCGGACGTCGTGCACTCGCCGTGGATGAGCGGGGCGATGCTCCACAGCCCCTGCCCGATGATCGTGACGGTCCACGACCTCGCGGCGCTCAAGCGCCGCAGCGAGCATCTGCGCGGAGGACTGCGCCTGCGTCTGCGCCTGCTCGCAGTTCAGCGCGCTGTCAGGGTGATCGTGCCGACGGAGGCGGTGGCAGGCGACGCGGTCGAGCACCTGCGACTGGAGCGCGAGCGGGTGGTGGTGATTCCCGAGGCGGCGGACGCGTCGATGTACCCGCGCTCGCCTACGGAGATCGAAGCTGTGCGCGCGCAGCTCGGCCTACCCGAGCGCTTCCTCGTGTGGGTCGGCGGCCTGCGCCATCCAGACCCGGCCAAGCAGGTCGCGAAGCTGGCCGCGGCGCGGCGCGAGATGCCACTGGTCCTCGTCGGCTCGACACGACCGTGGGCACGCGAGCTGCCAAACGTGATCCTCACGGGGCAGGTCTCAGACGATCAACTGGCCGCGATCTACAGTGGCGCGCACGCGCTGATGCTGTCCTCCAAGGAGGAGGGCTTCGGGCTGCCAGCGGTGGAGTCACTGGCATGTGGCACACCGGTGGCGGCCTGCGAGTCGCCTGCGCTCCGCGAGGTTCTGGGCGAGCGCGCGACGTTCGTTGCTCCCGGTGACATGGAGGGTCTGATCGCGGCCGCCCAGGCGCTGCGCAAGCCCGCGCCGGCGCCTCCGCGCTGGAGCTGGCACGATGCCGCGCGGGCGACCTGGGGCGTGTACGCGCAGGCCGCCTCAGCGGCCGAGCAGCCGCGCATGACGCCTCGCAAACGGCGTCACCGCCCCGCCGGCGCCACCGGCGGGATCGAGGGCCTCGAGCCTCAGTAGGCGCCGCGCCGCGAGAACACGGCGGGGATCGTCTTCAGGAGGATCGTCAGGTCGAGCGCGAGCGACCAGCGCTCGAGGTAGATGAAGTCCAGGTTGACGAGCTCGTCGAAATCGAGCTCGGAGCGACCCGATACCTGCCACAGCCCGGTGATGCCCGGCAGGACCAGGTAGCGCTTGCGGTGCCAGTCCTCGAGCATCGCGTAGTCGCGTTCCGGCAACGGCCGCGGGCCGACCAGCGACATGTCGCCGCGCACCACGTTCACCAGCTGCGGCAGCTCGTCCAGCGAGAAGCGACGCAGCAGCCGCCCGACCGCCGTCAAGCGTGGATCCTCGCGAATCTTGAACAGCGCGCCCGATGCCTCGTTGAACTCTTCGAGCTCCGCCTGGCGCTCCTCGGCGTCCGAGTACATCGTGCGGAACTTCAAGCACGCGAACGGGCGCTGGCCGATGCCGCGACGCATCGAGTGGAACAGCACCGGGCCGCGCGAGCTGACGCGGACAGCCAGGGAGATGACGGCGAGCAGCGGGCTCAGCAGGATCAGCAGCAGCGTCGCGCCGACGATGTCGAACGTGCGCTTCAGGGCGAAGTCCACGCCCTCGAACACCGGCGGGCCGAGCTCGAACAGCGGCACCGATTGCCCGGGGACGAATTCCGCACGCTGAATCAGGATCTCCATCGTTGACGGTGCGAGGCGCACGCGCACTCCACGTCGATGGCACTGGTCGACGAGCTCCAGCGCATCGTCCTGGGGGAAGTCGGGGTCGGCGATGATCACCTCGTCCACACGCTCGGTGCTGAGCACGTGGTCGAGGTCGGCGAGCGAGCCGAGCGCCGTCAGGCCGTTGTACGGCAGCGCTTTGGGTGCGAGGAAGCCCACGATCTGCACGGGAGAGTGCTGCGCGTCGCTGAGCGCGTTGGCGACGTCCTTGATGTGCTTGCCGCGTCCGACGAGCACCGCACGGCGGTGATAGCCGGCGGCGTGCAGCACAACGCCGGTCACCCTTTCATACAGAGCCCGTGCGGAGGCGATGTAGAGGATCGAGAAGCTCAGCGAGCTCCAGAAGATGTAGTAGCTGGAGAAGCGTTCGCCGTTCACCAGCGCGTAGATCACGGCCACGAACGCGACCTGGAAGAGCGAGCCCACGATGCGCGAGAGCCCGGGCCGCAGGGCGCGCTGCGCGTAGAGGCCCGAGCGCGCGAACAGCAGCGCCGTCAGCAGGTAGGCGAACGGCACGAAGTGCTTCGCCGTTTCGACCGCATTCGAGAGCCGTACCGGCCCGTGGACAGTTTCCTTCAGAACCAGCGCCGTGAGGACCGCCAGCGCGACGCCGGCGAAGTCCAGCGCGAGCAGCGATGCCACTCGCGCGAGGCGCCTGACGGTAGACATGCGCAGCAGGAACGACAGCGCCGGCGGTCGCTTGCGGCGGATGTCCTGCTCGGAGAGATCGATGCGTCGCACGGCTGCGCTCAGCGGCGGGCGCAACGCGGACGTCCGCGCCCCCACCGAGGAGGGTAGCTTGGAGCGAGTGCGCGCTGGGGGAGCTGCCGGAGTGGACGTTCCCGCCGGGCGTGGTCCCATCTCACTACTCACAACACCGCACACTCGCATACGGAGCGGCTGCGCGGCTGGACAACAGAGCTGCGCAAGTTGCCTTGCATGCAGTCGAGCCCCGGTCGCTCAGATCGCGCCGCCACCCATGAGCATCTCGACTCCCGACTGCTCGATCGTGCGTTGCAGTCCTTCGCGCAGCGAGACTTCGGGCGCCCAGCCGAGCAGCTCGCTCGCGAGCTTGGTGTTGGGCTTGCGCTGCTTGGGGTCATCGGTGGGCAGCGCCTCGTAGACGATCTCGGCGTTCGAGCCGGTCAGCTCTTTTACGATCTCGGCCAGCTCGAGCAGCGTGAACTCGTCCGGGTTGCCGATGTTCACGGGGTTGTGGAACCCGGACTCGGCGAGCGCGATCATGCCCCTGATCAGGTCGCTGACGTAGCAGAAGGAGCGCGTCTGGCTACCGTCGCCGAACACGGTGATCGGCCGGTTGGCGAGCGCCTGGCGCAGGAACGTGGGGATCGCGCGGCCGTCGTGCGGGCGCATTCGGCTCCCGTAGGTGTTATGCGCCATCACGCCGGTGCCCGCCCAGAAGTTTTCTAGATCCGGAACAGAGAAGTCATACACAAGCGGCGTCGCGTCGATCTCCTCGATCCCTGTGACGTTCGCCCACACCAGATCGCCAGTCACACGCGCGTTGAGCTTCTGACTCACCCCCGTGTCCCAGTCCAGGGGACTCCATGGCGATACATGGCAGAGCGACAAGCTCCAGAATGGATATTTGCGATCCCCGGTCTTCTTGCGGATCTGCGTCAAGTAGCGTCCCACGGAAGGAACGAGACCGAAGCGGGCGAAGGCGACGATGAGGTCGTCCTTCAGCTCGTCGCTCGTAGTCACGAAGGTGTGTCGAATGCCCTCCTCCAAGCGGACACCCGAGTGCACGCCGTCCCCCTCGCGATATCCCTCGATGAACCACTTGAGGCGGCTGAGCGGCAGCCCAAGGACCCATCCGGGTATGCGCTTGCGGTTGCCCTCGAAGCCGAGGTGGTCCATCAATCTGAGCAGCAGCTTGGAATGGATGAAGATCGCCGCCGAGCGCGCATCGCTGGCGGGCGCCGAGACGACATGCAGGCCCAGCTCACGTTCAATGATCTCCTTCGCGCGAGCGAGCACGGCGTCCTCGCAGGAGATAGTCAGGAATCCGCCCTTCTTGCTCTCATGCCACGAGCCCTCGGCGACCCACAGGCCCAGCAGCCACAGCAGCGAGTCGGTGAGCTCGATGGTGGCCGGCAGCGAGACGCTTCTGCCCGCGTGTACCTGACGTACGCGAGCGTCGGCTGGGAGCCGCGGAAGCAGTCGCCTCAGCACCGGCAGCGGCACGCGGTTCGTCTGGCGCATGCGAATGAGCTTCGTCCACGCACCGTTTCGCCAGTTCGGCCCGTTGTTGCGGCGAGCAGAGACGAGCACGCCAAACAGCTCGTGGCGATGCCCCCAGGCAAGCTCGCCGACACCTTCCGCCTCAACCGCGAGATCCCACTGATCGGCCTCTGCCCGGGACCACACGTCGAGCATGCTCACACTCGGGCGATCACGGACCGGCACCTCGACCCGCCTGGCGATGGCGACCTTGTCACCGAGATCCAGCTCCTCGACGAGCCGGGGCACGGGTTCCCCGTCAGGCCCCTCGACGAAGATCGAGTGGTCGCCAGTGACGCGAATCGAGCGACCGTAACGCGTCCGCACTTCGAAGCAGCGAGCGTCGGTCGGATGGGCGATGAGATGCGTCGCAGGCGCGGCGACTTGACGCCCGCCCGACTCGAACGCCGGCACCGTGTATCCATCGAGCGGATATTCCAGCGCCGGGCTCAGTGCAGTCGCTGTGGAGCCGGCGCCGTGCGGCAGTCGCCTCGGAACGTACCCTGCCGCGAACGCGTACGGTAGGAGCCGCGCTGCGGCCTGCTCGACTGTTTCACGCCGAAGTTCAGTGCCGTCGTCGTAGAGCACCTGCTCGTCGGCGAGGATCGAGTTGAAGATCCGCATGATCGCCGTGTCGACGCCCTGCTGGCGGTGGTAGGCCATCGTCAGCGCCTCCGCATAGCGCTTGGCCTCGTCGTAAACGCCGCGCGGGCCGATCGGGTTGACGTGACCCCAGTAGCTCTCCGACTGCGGATGTTCGAGCGGGTCTCCGTAGACCTCGCTGGTGGAGGCGATCAGGAAGCGGGCACGCTTGGCCTTGGCCAGGCCGAGCGTGTGGTGGGTGCCGTAGGAGCCGACCTTCAGCGTGTGCAGCGGCAGGCGCAGGTAATCGATCGGCGAGGCGGGCGAGGCGAGGTGGTAGACGAAGTCGACCGGCTCATCCACGAAGTAGGGCTCGATGATGTCGATCCCCAGGTGCACGAACGCGTCGGGATCGCGGATGTGCTCGATGTTGGCGAGCGAGCCCGTCTCGAGGTTGTCCACGCAAATCACGCGATGGCCGCGCGCGATCAGCTCATCGCAGAGGTGCGACCCGAGGAAGCCGGCGCCGCCGGTGACCATGCACGTGCTCATCGCGGGGAAGCTTAGTGATTCGCGCCTCTATGCTTTCGGACATGGCCTCCACCGAGGAGCATCTGACCGTCGCGCCGATCGTGGGCCCCGACGATCCGCGACGTTTCACCGACTCCGGCATCGAGGTCGCCGAGCTGTACACACAGGAGGATCTACCGGAGACGCTAGACCTGGGCGAGCCGGGCGAGTATCCGTACACGCGCGGCGTACACCGCGAGATGTACCGCAAGCAGACGTGGACGATGCGCCAATACGCGGGCTATGCCTCGGCGAAGGAGTCCAACGAGCGCTATCGCTATCTGATCTCCAAGGGCTCGACCGGGCTGTCGATGGCCTTCGATCTGCCCACCCAGCTGGGCCTGGACTCCGACAACCCACGTTGCCTGGGCGAGGTCGGGCGCACGGGCGTCGCGATCGACACGATCGACGACATGCGCACGGCGTTCGACGAGATCCCGCTCGACCAAGTCTCCACGTCGATGACGATCAACGCCCCCGCGGCGTGCCTGCTGCTGCTCTACGAGCTGGTCGGCGAGGAGCAGGGCGTTCCCAGCGAGAAGCTGCGCGGGACCACTCAGAACGACGTGCTGAAGGAGTACATAGCGCGCGGGAACTACATCTATCCGCCGGATGCGACGATGCGCCTGACGACCGACCTGTTCCGTTATTGCCACGAGCGCGTGCCGCGCTGGAACACGATCTCGATCTCCGGCTACCACTTCCGCGAGAAGGGCTGCTCGGCCGTACAGGAGGTCGCGTTCACGCTCTCCTCGGGGATCGCGTATGTGCAGGCGGCGATCGACGCCGGCCTCGACGTCGACGACTTCGCGCCGCGCCTGGCGTTCTTCTTCAACGGCCACAACAATGTCTTCCAGGAGGTCGCCAAGTTCCGCGCGGCGCGGCGCATGTGGGCGCACATCATGCGCGAGCGCTTCGGGGCCCAGGACGAGCGATCGTGGAAGCTGCGCTTCCACACGCAGACCGGTGGGGTGACGCTGACCGCGCAGCAGCCGGAGAACAACATCGTTCGCGTGGCGCTGCAGGGATTCGCCGCCGTGTGCGGCGGCACCCAGTCGCTGCACACCAATGGCTTCGACGAGGCGCTGGCGCTCCCCAGCGAGCGGGCGGCCAAGATCGCGTTGCGCACCCAGCAGG
>DATBZG010000007.1:0-3683 GCA_036513335.1 Solirubrobacteraceae bacterium
CGGCCCCGCGAATTTCCGCGGGGCGCCTGCACCCGTCCGGAGCCCTTGCGGTTCCAAGCTGACGGCGAGGGCGTCTTGGGCTGCGGCCGCGAGGAGCGCTTGAGGTTGGCGAAGAACTCGTCACGCTTCGGCACGGGTACCGCGTGACCCGTGGGCGTCTGCTCCGTCTGCGACTGGTCCTTCTCGTCCTCTGACATCGTCCTCCAAGGGTAGACGGTGGGGAAGAAGCAGGCAAAGAGAACACTGCCGAGACCTAAGGCAGCCCAGTGAAATCAACCCACCACCCCGAGAGGCATCCGGAGGGTGCCCCTAAAAAGATCTACACCAAGCCCGTAGCGGCGCGAGGACCAAGCGAGACAAGGACGCAAGGAGCGTGGCGTGCTCTGCACGCGAGCGACCGAGGACGCAGTATCGCGCCGTGTCCTCGCGCCGCTACCAGCGGTAGTGGGCGAAGGCCTTGTTGGCCTGCGCCATGCGGTAAATGTCGTCCTTGCGCTTGTACGCGCCACCCTGTTGGGACTGCGCGTCCATCAGCTCGTTGGCCAGGCGCTGGGCCATCGTCTTCTCGCGACGCTGACGGGCGAACTCCACCAGCCAGCGAACGGCCAGCGTGCGGGCGCGCCTTGAGGCGACCTCCACGGGGACCTGGTAGGTGGCGCCACCGACACGCCTCGATTTGACCTCGAGCGTGGGCGTGAGAGATTTGATGGAAGCCTCTAGCGTCTCCACGGGGTCTTTGTCGCTGCGCTCGGCGAGCAGCGCGAGCGCGTCGTAGACGATCCGCTCTGCGGTGGACTTCTTGCCGTCCAGCATCACCTTGTTGATGACCTGCTGGACCAGCTTGGAGCGGTGGATGGGGTCCGCCTCAACGGGGCGGATCTGTGCTGGCGCGCGGCGGGGCATCTACTTTTTCTTCACGCCGTACTGCGAACGCGCCTTTTTGCGGTCGCTCACGCCGGCGGCGTCGAGCGTGCCGCGCACGACCTTGTAGCGAACGCCAGGCAGATCCTTGACGCGGCCGCCACGCACGAGCACCACTGAGTGCTCTTGAAGGTTGTGTCCCTCTCCGGGGATGTATGCGGTGACCTCGATCGATCCCGAGATGCGCACACGCGCGACCTTGCGCAGCGCGGAGTTAGGCTTCTTGGGGGTTGTGGTGTACACGCGGGTGCACACGCCACGACGCTGCGGGGCGGCGGTCTTCTTCTTGCGACCCTTGCCGGACTTCAGTCCGGGGGTGGCGACCTTCTTCTTTGGGGTCACACGACCCTTGCGCACTAGTTGCGAGGTGGTTGGCATTCGCGCGAGATGCTAGCAGCGCTAGGCCGGCTGAGCGGCGCCGAGCGCGCGCGTGGGTGCCGGCATCAGCGCGGCAGCGACGATCACGAGTACGAATGCGAGTGCCTGAAGCACCACACCGGCGGGGCTGGCGGCCACTGGGTCGCCGAAGACGAGGATTCCACCGGCGATGCCGGCGATGTTGGCGGCTGTTCCCGTCACCGCGATAACGGGCACCGCCTCGCCGTCCTGGAGCGCGCGGGCAGAGGCGTAGAAGGCCACGACCGAGGCGAGGATGGCGACGAGCAGCCAGGGGCTGAGCACGAGGCCGACGATCCCGTGAGCGCCGGTGATGCCGGTGAGTGCCTTGATGGATGTGTCGGACACACCGAACAGAACTCCGGCTGCGGCGCCGAGCATGATGCCGTGGTGCTCGGTAGGCCCACCCATGTGCGGGCCCATCAGCAGCAGGCCGCCGATGCCGAACAGGCCGGCCTCGAAGGAGATCATGGCGGCCTGCGAGAAGTGCGAGTGCGCTCCGTGCATCGCCGGGAGCGTGAGGCCCAGCAGCACGAGCCCGGCGGCGGTCAGCGACAGTCCCAGCCACTGGCGGCGCCCGACGCGCACGCCGAACATCCGCTCGGCCATGACCGCGATGAACACCACACCGGCTGCGAGGGACACCTGGATCACGGACATCGGCGCAAGCGCCAGCGCCGCGACGTGCAGCCCCCAACTGGCGGTGGCGATGATCATCCCCAGCGTGAACCACTTCGAGGAGTACAGCTGGCGGGCGGAGTGCAGCGGGTGCAGCACGTCCACCTTGGGCACCGAGTTGGCACCTTTGTACTTGAAGAAGAAGCCCAGGTTCGCCACGAAGGCGCACAAGAGCGCTAGGAGTATTCCGAAATCCATAGTCATGGTAGTGCGGCTGACGCTGTGGTCATCGACTGGCACCCGTGGCTGCTTTACTCCGAGCGAGCGACCTCAGCGCATCAACCGTCCCGGCAGAGTACCCGTCCCAACCTCTATGCGAGCTAAAGAGCCTGTTGGCGGGGAAAAAGATCATGCGGAGGCGCAAAGCGGAGCGTCCAGACCGCTGTTGATGGTGGACATCGACGGCGTCATCTCGCTGTTCGGCGGCTGGGAGCGTGGCGACTGGGGCGCCGCCTCAGGGACCGCCGACGACCGCGACGGGCCGCCGGCTGGGTCGTTTCATTCGATCGAAGGCTCACCCCATTTCCTTTCGTCCGCCGCCGCCGCTCACCTGCTTGAGCTGGCCGCCTCCTACGAGCTTGTGTGGGCGAGCGGCTGGGAAGAGCGCGCCAATGAGCATCTCCCCCACCTCCTCGGCGTCCCGCCGGCGTTGCCGTTCCTGCGTTTCGCGCGCAACGTTGGGCGCACGAACGCGCATTGGAAGCTCGACGCGATCGACGCGTATGCAAGAGATCGCCCGCTGGCGTGGATCGACGACGCGTTCAACGACGCCTGCCACGAGTGGGCGCGTTCGCGCCCAGCAGCGACGCTGCTCGTGCAGACCGACCCGCAGCACGGGCTCACAGCCGATGAGGCGCTGCAGCTGGAGCGCTGGGCTCGAACCCTGCCGTAACCGTCGGCCCAGAACGACCTGGGGCGGCCACATGGCCGCCCCAGGTACTGCAAGTGTGCTGCAGCGATTACTCCTCGTCGGCGACGACGCCCTCGTCGGGCAGCTCGAGCTCGGCGAGCTCCTCGGCGAAGCCGGGGTCGGTCCCGCCGGCGCCGATCTTCTCGAGCGAAGCGAGGTCGGCGTCGAACTCCTGGCCGTAGCTGCCGTTGAAGCCGTCGCCTGCCAGCCCGAGCTCCGCGGCGATCTCGTCCTGATCGAGCAGGCCGACATCGTCGATCGCGCGGGGCAGCGGTTCGGCGGGCTCGATCTCGATCCGCCGGTAGCGCTTGAGGCCGGTGGCGGCTGGGATCAGCTTGCCGATGATGACGTTCTCCTTGAGCCCGTTGAGCCGGTCGATCTTGCCTTCGAGGGCGGCATCGGTGAGCACCTTCGTCGTCTCCTGGAAGGAGGCGGCGGAGAGGAAGGAGTCGGTGTTGAGCGACGCCTTGGTGATGCCCAGGATGATGTCCTCGAACTGCGCCGTCTCGCCGCCCGCATCGTTGATCGCCTGGTTGGCCTTGGCGAATTCGAAGCGGTCCACGAACTGCCCGGGCAGGTAGTCGGTGTCGCCCTTCTGGTCGACCCGTACCTTCTTGAGCATCTGGCGCACGATCAGCTCGATGTGCTTGTCGTTGATGTCCACGCCCTGTGACTTGTAGACCTCCTGGACCTCCTTGACGAGGTAGACCTCGGTCTCGGTGCGTCCGCGGATCGCCAGCAGCTCGTGCGGGTAGACGGACCCCTCGTTGAGCTGGCG
>DATBZG010000008.1:0-3460 GCA_036513335.1 Solirubrobacteraceae bacterium
ATCCAGAAGGTAGTCGCCGCGCATCGCGAGAAGTACGGGCGCCTCGACGTGCTCGTCAACAACGCCGGCGTCGGCGTCGGCGCCCCCGTCGGCGAGATCGAGACCAAGCGCCTGGACATGCAGCTCGACATCAACCTGCGCTCCATCGTCCTCTTCTACCGCGAGTGCATGCCGCTGCTCCGCGAGGCCGCCGGCGAGCACAAAAACGTGCTCGTCGTCAACACCTCCTCCATCTCCGGCAAGCGCGGCGAGGCATGGCTGTCCGTGTACTCCGCAACCAAGCACGGCGTCGTCGGCTGGACCGAAGCCATGAACAAGGAGCTAGGCGCCGAGGGCATCAAGTCCACCGCCCTCTGCCCCGCCTTCGTCGACACGCCCATGACCGACTTCGTCAAGGAGCACGTCGCAGCAGAGGACATGATCCGCCCCGAGGACATTGCCGAGGCCGTCCGCTATCTGCTCAAGGTCTCCCCCGCCTGCGTCGTTCCCGAGATGATGTTCGTGCGCCCAGGCGACGCACTTTGAGCGCGTCGGCTCGATCAGCTGACCGCTGAGACCGGCAACCGCGACCGCCGGCCGGTCTGCCCAGCGAGATTGTCTCCCAGCACTCTCCCCAGCACACGGCCGCCCAGGCGCCTCGCCCTGATCTCACCCGACGGGTCCGCCGCCTCCGGTAGCCGCCTGCGACCGCGCCGGCCGCGACGCATCAGCTCACGGTGCTCTGAGATCGCCACGTCCAGGTCGATGCCCGAGGAGCTCATCAGGCTGTCTTCGAGTTGGGATATGAGGATTCTGGTCTCGCGCTCCGTCGCCGCGCGCGAGCCGTGCTTCGCGTGCGTGAAGCGGTCCCACGACTTCGCAAACGACAGCAAGTCCGTGCGGCCGCCGCAGCGGTGAGCTGCCAGCATCGGGCAAACGCCGCCCTCGCCGTCCACGTACGCGCCCGCGATGATGCGCCCGTTCGCGCGCACGCCCTGGAGCATCGCCTCGCGCGTCTTCACCGGTAGGCAGTCGATCGCAAGACGCAACCGCTCCACTGGGCTTGCTCTCTGGCGGCGACGGTTTCGCATAGGCTGTGCACCGCACTGTTGGCTGTTCAGCCAATCACAAGCGGGCGCGCGGCCAAGCGTATGGCACGCCCTCAACACCCGCAAAGAATCCCCTTCCGCTGAAAGGAAACTTGCACATGAAGCTCGGCGTGCACATTGGCTACTGGGGCATGGGCCTCACCTCTGAGGACCAGCTCACCATCGTCAAGGAGGCCGAGCGGCTGGGCTATGACTCCGTGTGGGCCGCCGAGGCCTACGGCTCCGACACCGCCACCGTGCTCGGCTGGCTCGCAGGGCAGACCTCCAAGATCCGCCTCGGCGCAGGCATCTTCCAGATGCCCGGACGCTCCCCCGCGATGACCGCCATGACCGCCGCCACCATCGACCAGCTTTCCGGCGGGCGCATGATCTGCGGCATCGGCTCCTCCGGGCCACAGGTCGCCGAGGGCTGGCACGGACAGCGCTTCGCCAAACAGCTGCAGCGCACGCGCGAGTACGTCGCTGTCGTGCGTATGGCGCTCGCGCGCGAACGTGTCGAGTTCCACGGCGAGACGCTCGAGCTGCCGCTGCCCGACGGGCCCGGCAAGGCGCTCAAGCTCACCATCTCCCCCGTCCAGGAGCAGATCCCCATCTACCTCGCCGCCATCGGCCCCAAGAACACCGCTCTCGCCGGCGAGATCGCCGACGGCTGGATCCCCACGCTGTTCTCCCCCGAGCACGTCTCCGAGCTGCGGCCGCTGCTCCAGGAAGGCGCCGATCGCTCCGGCAAATCGCTCGACGATTTCGACATCGCCCCCACCGTCAGCCTCTGCATCACCGACGACCTCGAGCAGGGACGCAACACCATGCGTCCGTTCATCGCCCTCTACGTCGGCGGCATGGGCTCGCGCAAGCAGAACTTCTACAACCAGCTCGTGCAGCGATATGGGTATGAGGCCGAGGCACAGACCATTCAGGACCTCTACCTCGAAGGCAAGCGCGAGGAGGCCATGGCCGCGATCCCCGACACGCTCATCGACACCGTCTCGCTCTGCGGGCCGCCCGACGTCATCCGCGAGCGTCTCGCCGTCTACCGCGACGCCGGCGTCGGCACGCTCGGCGTCACCCCCACCGCCTTCACCGCCCCCGAGCGTCTCCAGCAGCTGCAGCTGCTCGCCGAGCTCGCCGCCTGAACAACGAGGTGCAGGCAACCGCCGGACCGCCCGCGCGCGCAGCATCCCCGCTGCGCGTGCTGCTCGGCGCCTTCGGCGACCCCGGGCACGCCTTTCCCATGATCGCCCTCGGACGCGCCCTTTCCGCCCGGGGACACCACGTCACGCTGCAGACCTGGCGACGCTGGCAGCAACACGTCCAGGCCGAGGGCATGCGCTTCGCGCCCGCACCCGAGTATGAGGTCTTCCCGTCCGGGGGGGTGGGATCTGATGACCTCGACTTCTACGAGGCCGTCGTGCACGCAACACGCGACACCGTTCCGTTGGTGCGCGAGCTTCGCCCCGATGTCGTCGTCGCCGACATCCTCACGCTCGCCCCCGCCCTCGCCGCCGAGATCGCCGGCGTTCGCTACGCCACGCTCATCCCCCACGTGTATCCCCACGGCGAGCGCCACTTCCCTATCTACTCGCTCGGCGCGCGCATGCCCCGCACCGCACTCGGGCGCTCGTTTTGGCGTGGCGCCCAGCGCGTCGTCGAGAAGGGGCTCGAGCAGGGACGCGTCGAGCTCAACCAAACACGCGCCCGACTGGGCCTGCCCGCCCTGGATTACGTCCACGGGGGAATCAGCCGGGAGCTCGCGCTCGTCGCCACCTTTCCCCAGCTCGAGTACCCGCGCCGCGGAGATCCCGCGCGTGAGAACTGGGGCCAGAACGTCCACGTCGTCGGGCCGCTCATGTGGGAGCCGCCCGCCGAGGACGTCCAGCTGCCCGACGGCGGTGGCGTCGTGGCGCCCGACGCGCCGCTCGTGCTGATCGCGCCCTCCACCGCTCAGGACTCCCAGCACACGATGCTCAGCGCAGCGCTGCGTGGGCTCGCCGACGCGCCCGTGCGCGTGCTCGCCACCTACAACCGCCGGCTGCCGCCACATCCGCTGCCCGTCCCCGCCAACGCCCGCGTCGTCGACTGGGTCTCCTACTCGCGCACCATGCCCCACTGCGACCTCGTCGTCTGCCACGTCGGCCACGGCACCCTTGTGCGCGCGCTCGCCAGCGGTTGTGCCGCCGTCGCCTGTCCCGCCATCGGCGACATGAACGAGAACGCCGCGCGGCTCGACTGGGCCGGCGCCGGGGTCCGCGTGCCGCGAAGGTTCACCACGCCGCGGGTGCTGCGGCTGGCCGTCGAGCGGGCTCTCGAGGATGGTGCGATTCGGGCTCGCGCGCGGGAGTTGGCGTGGTGGGCAAGCGCCCATGACGCCGGCC
>DATBZG010000009.1:0-5474 GCA_036513335.1 Solirubrobacteraceae bacterium
CGACGGACCTACGTCTCGATCATGCTCCTGGCGACCAACTTCGACGTGACCTACGTCCAGCACCAGGTCGGCCACGCCGAAAGCAGGATGACCCTCGACGTGTACGCGCAGCTTTTGGACCGCCGCAAGCGCGGCCACGGCGCCGCCTTCGATGCCCTGCTTGCGGATGCCCGCAGCGCCCTTTACGGGCCACAGCACGAGGGGTTTGGGCCACCGTTTGGGCCACCGAGCCCCAATACGCGCGATGTCCCACCTGAGCCCGCCGAGCAAACCAGCCAATTTGCAGGCACTTCCACCACGCGCCCGGGCCGATTCGAACGGCCGACCTCTCGCTCCGGAGGCGAGCGCTCTATCCACTGAGCTACGGGCGCAGACGACGCCTCACTGACGCCACCACCGACCCCGGAGCTTAGCGCCGACGGCACCCGCCGGCTAACCGCGCTTGCACGGCCGTCGCTACCGTAGCCGGCATGGATCTGTCGGTTTTCCTTGCGGGCACAGCCGGCTCGGTGCCCAGCGCGCGGCGCGGGCTGCCCGCGGTCGTTGTCAGGCGGGGCGGCGACAGGCTGCTGTTCGACTGCGGTGAAGGAACGCAGCGCCAGCTGCTGCGCTCGATAGGCCTGGCCGACATGGACAGTGTCTTCATCACCCACTTCCACGCCGACCACTGGTTGGGACTGCCTGGGATGCTCAAGTCGTTCGCCTTGCGGGAGCGCAGCGAGCCGCTGACCGTCTACGGGCCGCCGGGACTCAGTGACCTGATGGGTGTAATGCGAACCGTCTACGGCCGACTTCCATATGAGCTCGGCATCGTCGAGCTCGCGCCCGCTCAGACGGTCGAGCGTGACGGGTATGTGATCGCTGCCATCCCCGTCAACCACAAGGGCCCAGTCTCGTTCGGCTATGCCCTCGTCGAGGATTCCAGGCCGGGTCACCTCGATCCGCGCCTGGCGGAGGAACTGGGCGTGCGTCCCGGTCCGGACTTCGGGCGGCTGCAGCGCGGTGAGACGGTCGACGGCGTGAAACCCGAGCAGGTGCTCGGTCCCACACGCGAGGGCCGCAAGGTCGTGATCTCCGGCGATACCTCGCCATGTGAGGCGCTGAGGATCGCCGCCTACCAGGCGGATGTGCTCGTCCACGAGGCGACGTTCATCGAGGAGGAGCTCGAGCGCGCCCGCCAGACCTCCCACAGCACCGCCCGCCAAGCAGCCGAGCTCGCGCGCGACGCCGAGGTGCGGCTGCTTGTGCTCACGCACGTATCCAGCCGCTACGCCGGTGGTGAGGTGCGCGACGAGGCGCGCGCCGTTTTCCCGGCGACAGAGGCCGCGCGCGACTTCGACACGATCGACGTTCCCTTTCCCGAGCGCGGCCGCGCGAGCCTCGAGCGCTGGTCCGAGCGGCTCGCGCGCGAGCGCGCACAGGAGCGCCCCGGTGCTGGCGAGCCGGCGGCAGGCGCGCCCAACAGCGAGTCCCGCGAGCAGTCCTCGGAGGCCGTCGCTTCCCCCTGATACATTCCAACGGCTCCTTTAACCCGGTCCCGTGAGGCCAGGAAGGAAACGATGCAGGCAGATGAGAAGGTGGTCCTCCAAGAGGACGAGATCCGGCGGGCGCTGACGCGCATCGCTCACGAGATCCTCGAGCGCAACCCCGGCGAGGATGCGCCCGCGCTCGTGGGAATCCATCGTCGCGGCGCCTTCCTCGCACAGCGGCTTCATCGCCTGCTCGAGGAGATGATCGGCGGCGAGGTGCCTTTCGGCGACCTCGACATCGGCTTCTACCGCGACGATGTCGCCACGCGCCCCGACGCGCCGGTGCTGCATGCCTCGCACATCGACTTCGACGTCAACGGTCTCACCGTGGTGATCGTGGACGACGTCCTCTACACCGGGCGCACCGTGCGTGCAGCGATCGAGGCGCTGTTCGCCTACGGGCGCCCGCAGCGCGTCCAGCTCGCCGTGCTCGCCGATCGCGGCCATCGCGAGCTTCCCATCCGTCCCGACTACGTGGGCAAGAACCTGCCCACCTCCGGCGATGAGCGCGTGTACGTGCGCCTGCGCGAGCTCGACGGCGTCGACGAGGTCGCGATCGTCCTGGGGCCGCATGGCGGCGCTGGATCGGCGTCCTCGCTCGCTCGCGTGCACAGCATGCCACGCTCACTGCGTCCTGGACCAGCTTGCCCTGCGACCCCAGGAAGGAGAGTGGCATGAACCACCTGATCTCGATCGAGGACCTGCAGCGCGCGGACATCGAACGGATCGTCAGCCAGGCGGAGCGCTTCGCAGAGGTCTCCGACCGCGAGATCAAGACGCTGCCGACGCTGCGCGGGCGGATGGTACTGAACCTCTTCTATGAGTCCTCAACGCGAACTCGGAGCTCCTTCGAGCTAGCGGCCAAGCGCCTGTCCGCCGACGTCGTGAACTTCGCCGCCAGCGGCTCAAGCGTCGAGAAGGGTGAGTCGTTGAAGGACACCGTGCTCACGCTCAGCGCCCACAAGCCTGACGCGATCGTCCTGCGCACCCCATGGGCCGGCGCCGCCGAGCTGGTCTCCCGCTGGTGCAGCGCCGCGATCGTCAACGCCGGCGACGGCAAGCGCGAGCACCCCACGCAGGCGCTGCTCGACGTCTACACGCTGCGCCAGCGCCTGGGCGCGATCGACGGCGCCTCCATCTGGATCGTCGGTGACGTCATGCACTCGCGCGTCGCGCGCTCCAACGTGCTCGCCTTCCAGCGCATGGGCGCCAAGGTCACCGTCGCCGGTCCGCCCACGCTGATCCCGCGCGGGGTGGAGGCGCTCGGCTGCGACGTGCGCTACACGCTCGACGAGCTCGACAGCGCCGACGTCGTCTACGCGCTGCGCATGCAGAACGAGCGCATGAACGACACCTGGGTGCCCTCCATCCGCGAGTACGCCGCCTGGTACCAGATCAACGGCAAGCGCCTCTCTCCGCACCAGATCCTCATGCACCCCGGCCCCGTCAACCGCGGCGTCGAGCTCTCCGGCGAGGTCGTCGACTCGCCGCAGGCAGTCATCACCGCACAGGTCGAAGCCGGTGTGGTCGTGCGCATGGCCGTGCTCTACGAGCTGCTCGCCGGTGCGCATCAGACTCGGCACTCCGCGCCCAGCCCCAACGGCGCGGCTGTGCAACCGGCGCCGACGCCGGAACCCGTGGTCGGGGGCCGCGCCGCGTGAGCGCCACCGAGGCACTCGTGGGCGGGCTGCAACAGCCCGCCGATCTGCTGCTGCGCGACGTGCACGTGCTCGATCCGCGCGCGGGCATCGATGCGCGCCGCGACCTGCGTGTGCGCGACGGGCGCATCGTCGAGATCGCTGAGCCGGGGACGCTCGAGCCCGAGTCCGGCGGCGAGGGCGCGGAGGAGCTCCTCGACGGCGCCGGACGCCTGCGGCTGCTGCCCGCGTTCTTCGACCCCCACGTGCACCTGCGCACGCCCGGACAGGAGCACAAGGAGGACATCTCAAGCGGTACGCGCGCAGCTGCCGCCGGCGGCTTCTGTGCGGTCATCGCGATGCCCAACACCAACCCCGTGCTTGACTCCGCGCCGCTCCTGCGCTCGCTGCGCGACGCCGCCCAGCGCGAGGCCCGCGTGCCCGTAGGCTTACTGCCCGCCATCACCCGCGGGCTCGCCGGCGAGCAGCTCACAGAGATGGCAGAGCTCCGGCAGGAGGGCGCGCTCGGCTTCACCGACGACGGCAAGCCCGTGCACAGCGCCGGCATGCTGCGCAAGGCGCTGCAGTACCAGCGGCTGTGCGGCGGCGTCCTCGCCCTGCACGAGGAGGACCCCACGCTCTCCCGCGGCGGCTCCATGCACGAGGGCGTCGTCAGTGCTGCGCTGGGGATCGCCGGGATTCCCACTGTCGCCGAGTCCACGATGGTCGCCCGTGACGCCGCGCTCGCAGGCTATGAGGACGGGCGCGTGCACTTCCAGCACCTCTCCTGTCTCGCCTCCGTCGAGGCTGTCGCAGACGCCAAGGCGCGCGGTTGGCGCGTCAGCGCGGAGGTCTGCCCGCACCACCTGCTGCTCACCGAGGAGGACGTGCGCAGCATGAACACGAGCATGAAGATGCACCCGCCGCTCGCCACCGAGGCCGACCGCCTCGCGCTGATCGAGGGCCTGCGAACCGGGACGATCGACTGCCTCGCCACCGACCACGCACCGCACGCCCGCCACGAGAAGGAGGTCCCGTTCGAGCAGGCTCCCATGGGCAGTACAGGTCTTGAGACCGCGTTCGCAGCGCTTCACACCGGCCTCGTACTGCAGGGGCTCATCGACCTGCCATTGCTCGTCGAGCGTATGACTGCCGGCGCCGCGCTGTTCGAACTGCCCACGCCGACCATCGCCGTGGGGGAGAGCGCCAACCTCACGCTGGTCGACCTCGACGCCGAGTGGGTCGCCGGCGAGCACGGGTGGGAGAGTCGCTCGGAGAACTGCTGCTTCGCCGGGCGCACGCTGCAGGGCCGCGTGCTGATGACGCTCGCCGCCGGCGCCATCGCGCATCGCGACCGCGCCCTGTCGATGGTGGGCGCCTGATGGCCCTACTCACACGCGAGCGCACCGCTCTGATCGTCGTGGACGTACAGCAGGGCTTTCGCCCGTACGCCTCCTTCGAGGCCGTCGCCCGCGCCTGCGCCACGCTGCTGGAGGCCGCGCGCATCCTCGGCCTGCGCACACTCGTCAGCGAGCAGTACCCCAAAGGGCTCGGCCACTCGGCACCTGAGTTGGGGCTCAAGGACGAGCAGCTGATCGAGAAGACAGTGTTCTCCGCCGCGCGCGCCGACGGCTTCGACCTCGCCGGCGCGGGCACCGACCCCGGAGGGGTTGGTCAGGCGATCGTGTGCGGCATCGAGACCCACGTGTGCGTAAGTCAGACCGTTCACGATCTGCTCGCCGACGGGATCGAAGTGCACGTGCCCGCCGACGCCGTCGGCTCGCGCCATCAAATCGACTACGAGTGTGGCCTCGAGCGCATGGTCGGCGCCGGCGCGGTGCTCAGCACCGTTGAGACGGCGCTCTACGAGCTGCTCGAGCGCGCCGGCACACCGGAGTTCAAAGCCATTCAGGCCCTCATCATCTGACATGACCGACCCGACCGCCTACGTGCTCCTGGAGGACGGCACGCGCTTCGACGGCCAGGCGTGTGGCGCGACCGGCTCCTCGCCGAGCGAGGGCCACGCCGTCGGCGAGGTCGTCTTCACGACCGGTATGTCCGGCTACCAGGAGTCGATGACAGATCCCTCCTTCGCCGGCCAGTTGATCGCCTACACCTACCCGCACATCGGCAACTACGGCACCAGCGCTCAGGCGATGGAGTCCGAGCACGCCTGGGCGCGCGCAGCGATCATGCGCGAGGCGTGCAACCGCGAGGACGCGCCCACCGCCGAGCGCGGCTGGCTCGACTGGCTCGAGGACTGCGGCGTGCACGCGATCAGCGGCGTTGACGTGCGCTCGCTCGTCAT
>DATBZG010000010.1:0-17937 GCA_036513335.1 Solirubrobacteraceae bacterium
GTCCATCATCAAGCCGTCGCACTGCACACGCGACTTGGAGCCGGCGGAGTTGTTGCCCATCTTGACCAGGCCCCTGTAGCCCATGATCCCCCCGTCCTTAGAGATCGACTTGGCGAGGATGTTCGAAGTCGTATTCGGCGCCAGGTGTACGACCTTCGCGCCCGTGTCCTTGTGCACGCCCTTGCCCGCTACGCCGACGTTGAGGTGGTCGGCGCGCGCACCCTCGCCCATCAGGTAGGAGCCGGGGTAGAGCATCACGTACTTGGCGCCCATCGAGCCGCCAACCCACTCGACTGTGCCCTCGGCGTCTACGATCGCACGCTTGGTGTTGAGGTTGTACACGTCCTTGGACCAGTTCTGCACGGTCGTGTAGCGCGCCTTGGCGCCCTCATGCACGAAGATCTCAACCACCGCGGAGTGCATCGAGTTGACGCTGTACGTCTGCGCGGTGCAGCCCTCGATGTAGTTCACCTCAGAGCCCTCGTCGGCGATGATCAGCGTGTGCTCGAAGGTGCCCTCGCCGGCGCCCTCCATGCGGAAGTAGGACTGCAGCGGCAGGTCGCACTTGACGCCCTTGGGGATGTAACAGAACGCTCCACCGGACCAGACCGCGCCGTGCAGCGCCGAGAACTTGTTGTCTTGCGCGGGCACGCACTTGGTCATGAAGTACTTCTCCACCAGCTCCGGGTACTCGGTGATCGCGGTGTCCATCGAGCAGAACAGGATGCCCTGCTTGGCGTACTCCTCCTTCAGGCCCTCGTACACGGGCTCCTGGCGCCACACGCCGACGACGCCCGCGAGGTGCTCGCGCTCGGCCTGGGGGATGCCCAGGTCCTCGTAGGTCTGCTTCATGTCCGCCGGCACGTCGTCCCAGCTGTTGAAGCGCCCCGCCGTGGGAGGC
This sequence comes from Solirubrobacteraceae bacterium, assembly GCA_036513335.1. Taxonomy (GTDB): domain Bacteria; phylum Actinomycetota; class Thermoleophilia; order Solirubrobacterales; family Solirubrobacteraceae; genus Palsa-744. The sequence goes on from DATBZG010000010.1 coordinate 902, forward strand.
GAGTACAGGACGAGGTCGTCGAGGTTCAGGCCGCCCAGGTCCGGTCCCCAGGTCGGGATCGGCTTGCGTTCGAAGATCTCCAGCGACTTCAGCCGTTTCTCCGCCATCCAGTCGGGCTCTCCCTTGATCTTCGAGAGCTCCGTCACGACCTCACGCGAGATGCCCTGACGGGCGCGCAACTGACCCTGGTCGTCCTCGACGATCGGGCTGGGCTTGTCGATCTTCGTGCGGTCAATCGTGGCCATGAGGCTCCTCGCTGGCGGTTCGCTTGGCAATCCTGTGCGCTGCAGTAGGAATTGTATCGAGCCTGGTCAGCGGACCCGCAGGGGCATGGCCTCTCGCGTACGCTGGCAGCCGATGCTCCGCCGTTCGCGCACAACGGAACCAGGCCGTTCGCCGTCGCTTCCCGTCCGGCTCGCCATCTCCTGGCTCACGAACGCGCTCGTGCTAGCCGTCGTCGCCGGCCTGCTCAGCGGTGTGCGCGTCCACGACGCCGGCGATCTGCTCGAGGCGGCAGCCGTCTTCGGCGTCCTCAACACAATGCTCAAGCCACTGCTGCGGCTCGTGACGCTGCCGCTGGCGGTCATCTCCTTCGGGATCGCCTGGTTCTTCGTGTCGCTGCTGATGCTGCTGCTGACCAGGGCGATCGTCAACGGCATCTACATACACGGCTTCTGGACGCTGGTGGAGGCCACGCTGATCGTGTGGCTCGTCAACGTCCTGCTCGACCTCGTACCCGGTCCGTGGCAGCTGACCGGCAAGCGACGCAGGCGCTGGCGCCGCGAAGGGGAGTGAGCGGATCCCACAGCGCCTGCAGCGACGCTGTGATCGCCTGTCCGCGGCTCTCCACGCCCAGATGTGTGTAGATCGCCTCGAGGTGCTTCTCCACCGTCCGCGTGCTGAGCACGAGCGCCTGTGCGACCTGTGCGCTGGTACGCCCCTCGATCGCCAGCGCCAGCACCTGCGCCTGGCGAGGGGTGAGGCCGAGCGCGCGCAGCGCCGCCGGTCCGGGCAGCTCCGCAAGCGGCGTCAGCCACAGCCCGTCCAGCTGGGGGTAGGCGTCTGGCGCGAGCTGGGCGCGCAGACGGAGGTCCTCGTGTTCGAGGATTGCGGGCAGCGTCCCGCCGCTGTCGCGCCCTTCCGTCACCCGTGCGCGGGCGCCACGCATCCAGCCGGCGACGACGGCCGGCAGCGGCCGTCCGACCGCGGCGCCGAGCCCTTGCGTTGCGGCCCGATTCGCCCACGCGACGGTGTCATCGCGGGCGATCAGTATCAGCCAGCGCGAGCCTTCCGAGTGCTCGTCCTCGCCCGTGGCACGCAACAGCGCAGTCTCATGCAGACGCGCGAGCGTCGCGCTGAAGTGTGGGCGCACGAAGTCCAGCAGCGTCCGCTCGGACTCGCTGAAGTCACGACGGCTGCGGCTCAGCGTCAGGCCGACGAACTCGCCCGGCCTGCCCAGCCCTCGTCGCGGTGAGGGGACGGTGATCGCCATCTGGTACTCGGTGTCGAGAGGGCGGTACACGTGGTCGTACAGGTCGGTGTGGTGAAGCTGGCGGCGGCTGACGAAGTCGGAGATGCGCAGCGCGTGCCCCTCACCTGTACTCGCATAGTGTGAGATCAGAGGGTTTTGGTGAGCGAAATTCGCGAGCAGCTCCGCGCCACCGTCGAACAGGCTCTCCGGCGGGTCGGCCACGACGGTCGCAGAGGCAGATCCCGGGTCGACCGCGTTGTACGACGCGATGTCACACGGAATCAGGGAGTGCAGAAGTGACAGTGCACGCGCCGGGTAATCCTCCAGGCGCCGCAGCGTCGCCAGCTCGCCGGTCGCGCTGAGCGCGCGGCGAAGCTGTCCGCTGGTGGGTTCACCACTCGCGCGTGCGACGGTCGCCAAAGCTACGTATTCTACCCTTGTCGGGTTTGTACCCGCTGTGTAGCTTCGCCTGCGTAGTCGCCGCGTAGCTTGCGTTGGCGGGTGTGCGAACGCCGGTCGAGCTGAGTCGCTCCCCGGCTCAGCTCGGCCAGGCGTGATCGCCGGTGACCGCGCCGCGGACAACCTTCAGGTTCAGCAGCGCGCACTTGCGTCGCGTCGCCGACACGGGAATCCCCAACAGCTCGATCATCCAGTCCGCGCCCAGCTCGCCAACCTCCTGCAGCGTCATCCCCTTCAGCTCCTCCGAGGCGATCGACGCTGACGCCTGGGAGATCGCGCAGCCGTGGCCGTGGAAGCGGATGTCCTCGATGCGATCGTCCGCCACGCGGATGTGCACCCCCAGCTCGTCGCCGCAAAGCGGGTTGTGCTCGAGCGCCTGCAGATCGTGCGGCTCCAGCTCGCCGAAGTTGCGCGGGCGCTTGTAGTGATCGAGGATGTAGTCGCGGTACAGGTCGTCCATTGCGTCACCGGTTGGGGGCGGGTAATGCCGTCCGCTCCACGGTAGTAGGTCGACCCGCGTCAACCGGGCGCCGCGCGTCTTGCGCCACCCGCGTCAACCGGGCGCCGCGCGTCTTACGCCGCGCGTGAGCTCCGTCACGAGCACCTCGATCGAGCGCTCGAGCTGGCGTATGCTCGCCGTCTCCACGCGCCCCACGCCCACCGCGCGGTTCAGCCACGCGTTGATCTCCCGGTGACTGCCGCCGTTGCGGCGGTGCAGTTCCGCCACCAGCCGGCTGCGCTCCTTGCGCAGCTGCTCGCGGCGCTCGAACGCCGCCTCCGGTGGCCGCTCGGGCTCCGCCGACGACTGTGCGACGGGGGCGGGGGAGGGTGCCCGCTGGGGCGGACCGAAAAGCGTCATCTGCGCCGCGAACTCCGCGTTTAGGGGCACGAACTCCGCCGCCGGCGAGGGCTCGCTCGCGCGCCGCTCGCGCAGCTCATCCAAGTCCTCGACCTGCTCCTCGCGGCGCAGCGCGTGGCGCAGCTCGCTTTCGATCTCTGAGGCGTGCACGCGCAGCGTGCGCTCGGCCGGCAGGTACAGCCAGCTCGGCTCCGGTGGCCGGCCCGGGATCGTGCGCACAAAGCGCCCCACGATCTGGCGGAAGATCAGCGGCGTCTTCGCCGCGGTCGCGTACACGCCCACACGCAGCCTTGGGATGTCCACGCCCTCCGACACCATGTTTACCGCCACGATCCACGGCTCGCGCGAGTCGCGGAAGGACTGCAGCTTGCGCGCCGCGTTCGCCTCCGTGTGCAGCACCACCACCGGCGCGTGGCCGCTCGCCTCGGTCACCAGCTTCGCGATCCGGCGCGCGTGCTCGCCGTCGGCTGCCACCGCCAGCGCGCCCGCGTCACGGTGGCCCTCCGCGCGCAGCTCGCGCAGCTTCGCGTCCGCCTCTTTCACGATCCGCGGCAGGCCGTCCGGCAGCTCCGTGGAGATCGCCGTGCGGTAGCGGCGGCTGGCCTCGCGCGAGCTCAGCACCGTCTCAAAGGAGGATTCGATCACGTCATCGCCGCTGCGCCATGACAGCGTCCCGTCGAACGTCACGAACGCCACCGGCCGGCAGATGCCGTCGGCCACCGCCTGTTCGTATGTGTAGGAGACGTCCGGGACCGCTAGGCCCTCGCCGTCGTAGTGCACGCCCGGGATCGGTGTCGCGTCCGAGCGAAACGGCGTCCCCGACAGCAGCAGCCAGCGTGGCGCCGCCGCAAACGCACGGCGGAAGCTCTCACCCCACGTCAGATCCTCGCCCAGGTGATGCGCCTCGTCCACCACCACCAGCGTGTCCTGCGAGACCTTCGCTGCCCACGCACCCGGGTCGCTCGCCACGCGCGCATACGTCACCGCCACGCCGTCGAAGTCCCGCGGCGGCCTCGGCCCCGACGCGTCCGGCTGCAGCTGCACGCCCAGCGCCGCCGCCGCGTTCGCCCATTGGCGCGTCAGCGGCGTCGTCGGGCACAGGACCGCCACCCGCGTGACGATCCGTCTGGAGAGCAGATCCCGCGCGAGCTCCAGCGCCGGTCGCGTCTTGCCCGCCCCCGGCGCGGCGGAGATCAGGAACGGCCCCTCCTGCCAGTCGGCCAGACGGTCAAGCGCGTGGCGTTGCCAGGAGCGCAGCGATGTCGGGGATGCGCGTCTCAAAGAGCCCGGCATCGTGCGTCACCCCGCGGACGGATCGCCGCACGCAGCTTCGTTGAGCCAATCCGGGGGATGCTCGCGCGAGACAGGCGCTAGAGCCCGAAGACTTCGCGCCCGGCCTGCAGCGCGTCGATCAATGCGTCGATGTCCGCGCGGTCGTTGTACACGCCCACGCTCGCGCGCGCCGTTGCGCCCACGCCCAGGCAGCGCATCAGCGGCTGCGCGCAGTGGTGCCCCGCGCGGATGCACACGCCGCCGCGATCCACCAGCTCGGCGATGTCGTGGGGGTGGATGCCCTCGATCGTGAACGACGCCAGGCCGCCGCGGCGCTCAGCGCCAGGCGGGCCCACTGCGCGCAGTCCCGGCACCTCCGCCAGACGCTCCAGCATGTACGCCGTCAGCGCGCGCTCGTGCTCGCGCACGTTCTCCATCCCCAGCGCGCTCAGGTACTCGACAGCCGCGCCCAGGCCCACCGCCTCTGAGATCGGCGGGGTGCCCGCCTCGAACTTGTACGGCAGCTCGTTCCAAGTTGTCTCCTGGAAGTCCACCGAAGCGATCATGTCGCCGCCCGTCAAAAACGGCTGCATCTGCTCGAGCAGCTCCTCGCGGCCGTGCAGCACCCCAATGCCCGTCGGCCCCAGCGCCTTGTGTCCTGTCCACGCGTAGAAGTCAGCCCCGATGTGCTCCACGTCCACCGGCAGCTGTGGCACCGCCTGCGCGCCGTCGATCAGCGACACCGCGCCCGCCGCGCGAATCCGCGCCGTCATCTCAGCCACTGGGTTGATCGTTCCCAGCACGTTCGACACGTGCGCGAACGCCACCAGGCGCACGTCGCCGCGCGCGAGTTCCGCGTCAAGCTGCTCCAGCGAGAGCTCGCCGTGCGCGTCCACCTCCAGGTAGCGCAGCTCAGCGCCGCGCTCGCGACACAGCACCTGCCACGGCACCAGGTTCGCGTGATGCTCCATCTGCGTGATCAGCACCGCGTCGCCCGCGTTCACGTTCGCGCGTCCCCACGAGTACGCAACCAGGTTGATCGCCTCCGTCGCGTTCTTCGTGAAGATCGTCGTGCGCGCCTGTCCGCCCACGAACGTCGCCACGCGCTCGCGCGCCTGCTCGTACGCCGCGTCCGCCTCCTGCGCCAGCGCGTACACGCCCCGGTGCACGTTCGCGTTGTGGCTGCGCAGGTGCTCCGCCTGCGCGTCGATCACAACCTGCGGCTTCTGCGAGCTCGCACCCGAGTCCAGGTAGATGAGAGGACGCCCGCCGAAGGTCCGCGCGAAGATCGGAAAGTCACTGCGAACCCCTCCCAGACTCCCGGAGGGAGTCCCCATGAGAAGGTCGTTCTCAGCGAGACGTGGCATACGTCTCGATGTCCTCGCGCGCTGCCGCCAGCTTGCTCTCGATGCGCGTGCGCACGAGCTCCTCCAGCGGCTCGTTTCCGAGCTCTGAGATCAGCGGCTCGAAGAAGCCCTCCACGATCACCCGCACAGCAGCCGGGCGGTCGAGGCCCCGCGTCTGCATGTAGAAGATCGCCGTCTCGTCCAGCTCGCCCACCGTGCCCCCGTGCGACGCCGACACGTCGTCCGCCGAGACCAGCACAGACGGGATCGCGTCCAGGCGCGCCTTCGGAGAGAGCATCATCGTGTGGATCTGCAGGTAAGTGTGCGTCTGCTGCGCGCCCGGGTCGATCTGGATCAAGCCCTCGAAGCTCGCGCGGCTCTGACCCGTCGCCGTGCCGCGCCAGTGCACGTCGCCGCCCGAGGGCCCCGTTTCGTGCAGGTCCACCGCGAACACGTCCAGGTGCTCCTTCTCCTCCGCGAAGAACAGCCCGCGGAACGCCATGTCGCCGCCCTTCTCGCTGACCGCCAGCTCCAGGTGCTGGCGCACTAGGTGCCCGCCCAACAGCGCCGGCAGCCAGTGGCAGTACGCGTCGCGGCCCACGCCCACAAAGCGCGTGGATACGTCGAACACCTCGCCGTGGCTCCAGTCCTGGAACTGCGCCAGGTGGCAGCGCGCGCCGTCCTGCAGGTACAGCTCAAACGCGCCCGCATGCAGGGCCTGGCCGTGAAAGTCCTCCGCGAGGTCATACTCGTGAACGCGGAACTCGCTCGTCTCGCCGCCCACCACCAGCGTGCGCCCGTACTGAGCGATTCCAGGACGATCGATCGCGTACACGATCTCAAACGGCTCCTCCACGGTCACACCGCGGGGCACGTACAGGAAGGCGCCGCCAGTCCAGAACGCAGCGTTCGCCGCCTCCAGCTTGTGGCGGTCGATCGGCAGGCGTTTGGAGAACCACTCCTTGACGAGCTCCGGGTGCTCCTCGAACGCCTGCTCCAGCGAGCACAGGATTACTCCGCGCTCCGCCAGCGCCTCGTCCAGCTCCACGTGTACGACAGCACCTGCGCTCTGCACAATGCGCCCCGCGCGCGGGGCGTCCGGCAGCGTGCGCGTGACGATGTCCGGCACGCCCGGCTCCTGCACGCTCGTCTCGAGCGCGTCCAGGTCCAGGTCCGCCAGCGTCGTGCTCCAGAACCCCGAGCGCCGCCACACCGGCAGCTCCGAGCTCTCATAAGCCTGCAGTGCCGCCTCGCGCAGCTGCGTCAGCGTGCGTCCGTCGCCTGCGCCGGCGCCGTGCAGCGCCTGATACAGCGTCGCCTCGCGGTGGCGGCCCGCCTTCACTTTGACCGAGTCCTGCCCGGCCGCGCCCTTCGTCGCCACGGGAGTTGCGCCGTTGCTCGTGCCGTTGCTGGAGACTGCGCCGGCCTCAGACACCGCTGTCACCGGCTGCCACAGCGCCGGCCGTGCCCGCGCCAACCTCCTGGCGGATCTGGTCATAGCCCTCGCGCTCCAGGCGTTCCACCAGCTCCACGCCGCCCTCCAGCACGATCTTCCCGTCCATCAGGATGTGCACGAACTCCGGCTTCACGTAGTGCAGGATGCGCTGGTAGTGGGTGATGATCAGCGCGCCCAGGCCCTGCTCGTCGTGCAGGCGCTGGACGCCCTCCGCCACCGTGCGCAGCGCGTCGATGTCAAGGCCCGAGTCGGTCTCGTCCAGGATCGCCACGTCCGGCGCGAGCATCGCCATCTGCAGGATCTCCGCGCGCTTCTTCTCGCCGCCGGAGAAGCCGTCGTTGAGGTGGCGCGAGGTGAACGCTTTGTCCACGTCCAGCAGCTCGATCGCGTGCTGCAGCTGCGTGCGGAACTCCTTCACCTGGATCGGCTCCTCGCGCTTCGCGTTGATCGCCATGCGCAGGAAGTTCGCCACGGACACGCCCGGGATCGACACCGGGTACTGGAACGCCAGGAACAGGCCCGCCTTCGCCCGGTCGTGCGGCGCGGCCTCCGTCAGGTCCTCGCCCTTGAAGACGATCGAGCCCTGTGTGACTTCATAGGAAGGGTGGCCGAGCAGCGTGTTCGCCAGCGTCGACTTGCCCGACCCGTTGGGCCCCATCAGCGCGTGGATCTCACCGCGGTTGATCTCCAGGTCAACGCCTCGGAGGATCTCGCGCTCCTCGATACGCACGTGCAGGTCTGTGATCTCTAGGTCCGCCATGTGTGTCTTCAGGCTCCCGTCGTAAGGGGTTGTGATTGGTGTGCCGCCGCGAGCGACTCCACGCCCACGGTCGGCAGGGCCGGTCCCGTGGGGGTCGAGCCCTCGACTGGCAGGGTGGGGCTCGCCAGCAGGTCCGCCAGCGTCGTCTCGCGCAGCGTGTTCACGATCGAGAAGCGCACACGCGTCCACAGCAGCTTCGTTGGGCACGCATGCGCCGCGGCGCCCGCTTTGCTCGCCTCTCGCGAGCAGACGATCGAGCCGTCGGAGGCCTGCGAGATGCACTCGATCGGCGCGATCGAGCCCTCCAGCGCCTCAACCACCTCGGCCATCGTGATCTCGCCGGCTGGGCGCGCCAGCATGTAGCCGCCGCGCGATCCGCGCCGCGAGTCCACCAGCGCCGCCTTGCGCAGGCGCGCGACCAGGTGCTCGAGGTAAGCCAGCGGCAGCCCGTCGTGGGCCGCGATCTCCGCAAGCGGCACCGGCTCGCCGCCGTCCCGGCGTGCAAGCTCGACCATCACGCGTACGCCGTACTCGGCCTTTGTCGAGAACATCATCTTGATTTCCTACCTCGCAGCTAGGGTATCAGGGGTCGCCGGAGTCTCCGTAGAGTCTGCGCACGTCGTGGCTGAGGCCTTCCGGCGTCAGCTCTTCGGCCTCGAACAGCACGCGCTTGCGTCCCGCGCCGTCGATCAGCAGCACGGGCGCGTACTCGTCGAACACATCCGCCCCGTCGCTCGCCGGCCTGATCGCATATGCGTGCCAGACCGCACGCAGCTGCGCCAGGGTCCCACTGAGGTACTGCACGCGCCCTGTCAGCGACACCTCAGCGAGGAAGCGGCCGACGTTCGCCCGCGTGTCCGGCGCCGGGTCCGCGCTCACGATCAGCACCGCCGGCGCCGGCGCGTGCTCTTCCGCCAGTTCGTTCAGCGCGCCGCGGATCTGCTGGCCGATCACCACGCACGTGTCGCCGCACGTGGAGTACAGAAACGTCAGCATCACCACCCGGCCCCGGTATGAGCTCAGCGAGACCTCGCGCCCGGACTGGTCGCGCAGCGTGAACTGCGGTGCGACGATCGCTCCCGGGAAGGGCGCGCCCACGAATTCCGATTGCCGCCCCGTCGCTGAGGCGATCGACGCCGAGCTCGAGCCGGTGCCGCCGCCGGAGGAGCCCGCCACGATCACCACGATCGCCGCCACCAGCACCACCGTCACGACCGCTGCCGCGACCATTCGAGCCTGCTTGGACATCCGGCTGAGGGTACGGGAATGCAGGAGATCGGAGGCCAGGTGGCGTACCTACGAGCTGATGTTCCGCGATCGGCAGATCCGACGGATTCGAGGCATCGGTGGATTTGGCGCTCAGGCGACGCACACGCGCGTCGCGCTCGCTGTACTGCTCCTCGTCCTCCTCGCCCTCGGGCTCGCCGTCGGCGCCTCCGCGGAACCGCTCCCGCCCCCGGTGCCGGCAAACGACTCGCTCGCCGACGCGCAGGCGATCTCTGTGCACGGCCTGCCCGCCACGATCGGTGGCACCACCGTTGGCGCCACCACCGAAGCGGGTGAGCGCGAATCCTCCTGTCGCGTTCCCACCACCAACTCCGTCTGGTACAGCGTGCGCGCCGGCGCCGCCCAGCGGATCGGGATCGACATCTCAGCCGGTGGCGCGCTCGACGCCACCGTCGACGTCTACCACGCCGTCAGATCCGCGCTCAGCTCCGTCGAATGCCAGGAAACCGAAGGGCAGGGCAAAGCGTCGCTGTCCTTCCAGGCCGCCAAGAACGGGCTCTATGAGATCCGCGTCGCCGCCGTGGCGGGCTCCCAGCTCGCGGGCTTCACGCTCGAAATCTTCAAGCCCACCCCCGCCGTGCGCCCGCCCGGCACGCCGCTGCCTGCAGGCAGCGCCAGCGGACAGGTCGACCGCGTGCAGAACATCAACGCCGCCTACTCCGTCGTCATGCACTCCGGCGTCAGCTATCTGATCGACCTCGCGAACGAGACCAAGGGCGCGTGTGTCAGCGGTGCGCTGTTCGCGCCCGGCACCACATCCTTCGGCCTGGAAGAAGGGGAAGGAGGGGGCGGGTCCGGCTCCGGTCTGCTGCAGATCCAGTGCAGCGGATACCGGCTGTTCACGCCCGGCCCGGGCGAAGGCGGCCTCTACAGCTTCGACGTGACACCCGATCAGTCGCGCAAGGGCTTCCAGCGCTTTCACCTGCAGGTCGCGCCCGCCGGCTCCGCCGAAACCGCGCCTGGCGTGGCGCTCGGCAACTACGGGCTCGCGCGCGGCTACCTCAACGGACGCAGCGTGCACGTGCTGCGCCTCTACCGCATGGAAGTCACCAGCCACTCCAAGCTCACGCTCAGGCTGACCGCGCCGCCGTCCGCGGGCTTCAAGCTGCAGCTGCGCAACCAGGCTGGGCAGGTGATCGAATGCGACTGTCAAGGCAGCGGCTCGCAGACGTTGCAGCGAGAGCTTCGGCCCGGCACCTACTACGCCGTCGTCTCTGTGCGCGGGAAGAGCTCCGGCTCCTACACGCTCGAGCGCGAGTCGCGCACGATAACCGCCACCAGCATCTCCTTCGGCACAGCCAAGGCCACACCCGGCCAGGGGCTCTCCCTGGCCGTGAAGGTCGCGCCCGCCGAGTCCGGTCCCGTGACCGTCGACGTCGAGCGCTTCGACCCCGTCTTCGGCTGGCAGTTCTACCGCCAGTACCAGGCCTTCGCCAGCGGCGGGCTCGCCAGCGTCCCCTTCTCGCCGCCCACCCCCGGAAGCTGGCGCGCCAACGCCAAGTACCAGGGGTCGCGCATCGCCAGCCCCAGCTCCGTGGGCTATACGTACCTGCTCGTTTCCTGAGCGCCACGCGAGCTCACAGCAAAGGGTCCGCAAGAGGCCAAAGTGTCGCTACACTTTATGAAGTCCCTGAATCCCGACCCTGGTTTAGGAGTTTTCATAATGAGCCCGTCAGGCGCGGAGCTTCTCCGCCGAATCAAGAGCCAGATACAAGAGGTCGACCCCTCCGAGGTCAATGAGCTGATCAGCGAGGGCGTCACGATCGTCGACGTGCGCGGCTCGGAAGAGTTCGCCACGGGGCACCTCCCCGGTGCCAAGAGCATCCCGCGGGGCCATCTGGAGGCGCGTATCGAGAACGCCGCCCCCGACCGCTCGGCCGATCTGATCCTCTACTGCCAGTCGGGCAACCGCTCCGCCTACGCCGCACGCACGCTGCAGGAGGACCTCGGCTATGAGCACGTGCGCTCGATGACCGGCGGCATCACGCTGTGGAAGGACCGCGGCTACGAGGTCGACATCCCGCGCTCGCTGAACCCCGAACAGCGTGAGCGCTACTCGCGCCACCTGCTGATTCCCGAGATCGGCCCCGAGGGACAGCAGAAGCTGCTCGACGCCAAGGTGCTGCTGCTCGGCGCAGGCGGGCTCGGCTCGCCGACCGCGCTGTATCTGGCGGCCGCCGGCGTCGGCACGCTCGGAATCGTCGACGACGACGTCGTGGACCTTTCCAACCTGCAGCGCCAGGTGATCCACGACACCGACCGCATCGGCATCCCCAAGGTTGACTCCGCGGAGCAGACGATCCACGCGCTCAACCCCGACGTCAAGGTCGTCAAGTACCAGACGCGGATCGACGCCTCCAACATCATGGAGATCATCGAGGGCTACGACGTGATCGTCGACGGGGTCGACAACTTCCCCACCCGCTACCTGCTCAACGACGCCAGCGTACGCCTGCGGATCCCCGTCGTATCCGCTTCGATCCTCGGCTTCGACGGTCAGCTCTCCGTGTTCAAACCGTACGACGGGCCCTGCTACCGCTGCCTGTTCCGCGAGCCGCCGCCGGCCGAGCTGGCGCCGTCCTGCGGAGCCAACGGCGTGCTCGGCGTGCTCCCCGGCACGATGGGCCTGCTGCAGGCCACCGAGGTCGTCAAGCTAATCCTCGAGATCGGCGAACCCGCGATCGGACGGCTGCTGCTCTACGACGCGCTGGGCGCCACGCTCACCGAGGTCAAAGTCCACCGCGACCCCGAGTGCCCGATCTGCTCGCGCGAGCCCGACGAGATCGCCGACGAGGAGATGGGCGTATTTCCCGACTACGAGGCGTTCTGCGCTGCCGCCGGGTAGTCTGCGCGCGGATGGCAACGATCAAGATCCCACCGGTGCTGCGCGACTCTGTCGGCGGCGAGAAGGAGGTCGGCGCCAACGGCGGCAACGTCGGTGAGGTGCTGCGCGACCTCGTCGCCACGCACCCGGCCACGCAGACCCAGCTGTTCTCCGCCGAGGGCGAGCTCAACCGCTACGTCAACGTGTATCTGAACGACGAGGACGTGCGCGTGCTCGACGGGCTGGACACCTCCGTCGGCGACACCGACACGCTCGTGATCCTGCCGGCGATGGCCGGCGGGTCCGTCTAAGCGCCTCGGGCACGACACACGGCGGCACCCCGGGGTTTCCGCCGAGCCCGCCTCTACGCTTTCCGTCCAGGTTCGACTGAGAGCCTCAAGCTGACGGGGGTCGCGGAACGATGGTGTGCGTCACATGAGAACCAGCAGCGTTTCCTCGGGCGCTTTCGGAGCGATCATCAGGCGCATCTGCCTGTCCGCAGGCGTACTTGCGCTCGCGGCGTGCTCGTTCGCGGCGCCCGCGCTGGCGAAGTCCGTTCCGCCCGTCTACAAGCTGACGATCACGGAGGGCGAGACGACGCTTCCCGAAGACGCGATCGAATACACCAGCGGCAACGCCAGCGACGAAAGTCAGGTTCAGGTGTCGATCGTCCGTGGTGGCCTGGTCGTCGCGAGAAGCCATCCGAACAATGGCGACACGGGGATGTCACAGGTTCCGGAGGTGGGCGACGTTGTGAACCTCGAATCGCCGGTCGGGACCGTCGTCGGCTCGGTCGTGTACGACGGGCTGCCCTCGATGGACCCAACGGTGTGCGCGGGCTCGACGAACTTCTCCGGCCAGAACACGCTGGGAGAGACGGTCAAAGGCAAGGCCGTGGCGCTGGCTGTGCAGATCGAAAAGTACGGGTCGAGCATCGAGGAATCGACATTCCAGCACGCGCAGGTGACAATGCTGTCCGGCACGACCTTCGGCGGCAGCTTTCTCGCCCCGCTCGCGCTCGGGCAGACCGTCACTGCGATCGAGTCGCTCGAAACGCCGCTGGCCGCCGGTGCCGTGTTCGACTACGTCAGCGAAAACTCTCGTCCTGTGGGCGGCTGCCCGCCGGTCGTCGTGCCGCCGCCGCCACCACCGCCTCCGCCGGCCCTCCAGGGCGCACTTCTCAAGCTCCCGCACTTCACGATCCTGTCGCTCTTGAAGTCCGGATGGCACGACCACGTCACGATCAACCAGCCGGGCACGGTCACCCAGGACCTGTATCTGGAGGGTGGCACTTTGCCGGCCTTCGCAGCGACGAGCGGGCACCACAAGAAGCCTCACCCGGCGATGCTCCTGGCGCATGGCGCCCTCGTGGCAAGCAGTGCGGGCACCGTTACCTTGCGCCTGAAGCTCACCGTCAAGGGGCGCCGGAAGCTCAAGTCGCTGAAGCACGCCAGGCTCGTGTTGATCACGACGCTGCAAAGCAGCTCGGGCACGAAGCTGAACCTGGGACGCCACGCGGTCCTGCTCCACCGCTAGGGCGCCGCCGATCGTCCCACCGGCTCTCGGTGTCCTGTTGTCCGCGCTGGTGTGGCTGCAGCCACCCCCGGTGCTTCCCACCCCCTCGAGCGGCGGCCCGGAAGGACCGCCGCGAACGTATGGCCTGGAACCGCCGACAGGCGCTCCGGCGCCACCCACGCGCCAACAGCTGGTGCGCTCACAGAATCGGGCGCTGCTGCACGGGCCTTTTCCGCCAGGCGGTCTCACACGCGGGGTCTCCGAAGGGGCGCTGCTGCTGAGCGAAGCAGCGGGCGTTCGTGGGCTCGCGATGACGCGCATCCGCGAAACGGGGGCCAGCGTCGTGCGCATCCCCATCGACTGGCGATCGATCGTGGCCGAAGAGCCGCCCGCCGGCTTCGACGCCGCCGATCCCGCCAGCCCTGAGTACCGCTTCGCGACGATCGACGCCGCGGTTCTGAGTGCTGTGTCCGCGGGCCTCGAGCCGCTGCTGGTCGTCTCCCACGCCCCCGCTTTCGCTGAAGCCTCCCCACGTTGGCCCTATGCGTACCCCGGCAGCTGGGCGCCCAGCCCGACGGCGCTCGAGGAATTCGCCACCGCGCTTGCGCGCCGCTACGACGGGTCGTTCCCCGATCCGCAGGCGCCGGGAGGTGTGCTGCCACGAGTGCGGCTGTACCAAGCCTGGAACGAGCCGAACCTGACGCGCTACCTGGAGCCCCAGTGGGTCGTCGAGGAAGGGCACTGGACCGCCTTCTCGGCCTTGCTGTATCGAGAAATGCTCAATGGCTTCTACAGCGGGATCAAGTCCGTCGCACCCGACGACGTGGTGGTGGCCGCCGGCGTCGCGCCCAACGGCGACCCCGAAGGCGTCGGGCGGATGCAGCCGGTGCGCTTTCTCACAGAACTGCTGTGCCTGGGCGTCCGCGGGCGCGCAGGCACCGAGAGCGTTCGTGCGGCATGTCCCGACCCGCCGCACTTCGACGTGCTGGCCTTTCACCCCCTGTCGATCGGCGATCCCGACCTGCCTGCGGCCTCGTCGCTGGACGTGTCGATCGCGGACGCCGCCAAGATCACCGGGCTGTTGAGGCAGGCTGAACGCCGACACATGGCGCTGCCCGCTGCCGCGAAGCCTGTGTGGGTGACCGAGCTCAACTGGGAAAGCGCGCCTCAAGCGACGGACGGGGTGCCGGGGCGGTTGCAGGCAGCGTGGGTGTCGCGAGCGCTTCACCGACTCTGGATCGCCGGTGTCAGCCTCGTCGCGTGGCAATTTCTCGTTGATCCCGATCCGGGGGTGCGGGCGCAGACACCGACCGGAGGCACTGTCGAATATCCGCGCCCGGCGGGGCTCTACAGCGCCGGCCCGGACGGTGACCCCGAAAGCGCAACGCCCAAGCCGTTCCTGCGCGCGTTCAGCTTTCCGTTCGATCCGTTGCGCGTCGGCCCTCGGAAGGTGCGGGTATGGGCGCTCTTGACGCGCCCGCGCGAGATGGTGGTGCTTCAGCGCGAGCGGGGGGCCGGCGGCGGATGGCGGACGATCGCGCGCCTGCGAGCCGACGGCGACGGCGTGCTCAATGCGCTCGTCTCGCTGCGGGGCGCGGCCAGGCTGAGGCTAAGGAGCGGTGTCTCGAGCTCGGCGGGCGCGGGTGTCCCGCGGGGACGGAGTCCTCTTTGAGACGATATACTTATCTATATCGTGAGTCTTGGTTCTGTGATCCGTGGGCATCGCGAACGTCTGGGTCTCAGCCAGCAGTCGCTGGCACTGCGTGCTGGAACCACGCAAGCTGCCGTGAGCCGGATCGAGCGCGGCCTCACGGCGCCAAATTGGGAGACGGTCACGGCGCTCATGCTGGCGATGGGCTATGAGCCCGAGCTGCAGGCACGCCGACTCCGCGGCCGATGGGACCCGCTGCATCTAGCGGCGTCGCGCCGACGCTCACCCGCGGAGAGGCTAGAGCTCGCCATCTCCGCGAATCGCCTGGCTGGACGGCTGCGGCAGGCAGCGGCGCAGGCATCACGTGGAGCGTGAGACGCCGCTCGACGCCGAGCGGATCCTCGAGGAGCTCGCTCGCCACGCCGTCGACTACGTGATCATCGGTGGGCTCGCCGTCCAAACCCATGGCCACGTGCGCACGACGGTGGACATCGACGTCTATCCAAGCCCCGACCCGAGCAATCTGGCGCGGTTGGCGAGTGCACTGAACGCGCTCGACGCTCAGATCCTGAACCCCGGAAGCGAGCAGCTCGCGATCGACGCGACCATGCTGCCGCGCGCCACGCTCTGGCAGTTCATGACGCGCCACGGGGCGATCGACGTGATGTTCGACGCACCCGGAGCGCCAGCCTACGATCGGCTCCGCGCTCGCGCTCTGGAGCTCCGACTCGGAGAGCTGAGGCTCGCCGTCGCCGGCCGTGACGATCTGATCAGCATGAAGCGTGCCAGCGCCCGCCCGGTCGACCTTGAAGACGTCGCGGCGCTGACGGAGCTCGAAGTCGACCCAGAGGACTCGGCGAGCGACGAGAGCTGTTAACCCGCCGCCGCGCCCTCGGCGACCGGCGTCGCCGCAGCGTCGGGCGCAACCGCCCCGCCGGCCGGCGGAATGTGGCTCATCGCATGCTCGGCGAGCGCGGTGATCGTCAGCGAGGGGTTCACGCCGACGTTCGCCGGCACCGCGGAGCCGTCGCACACGAGCAGATTCTCGTAGCCGAACACGCGCTGGTGCGCATCCACAACGCCCCGCTCGGCGTCAGGCGCGATCACGGCGCCGCCGAGGATGTGCGCGGTTGTGGGGATGTTGAAGAGGGCCTCGGTGACCGAGCTCTGGGCGATCCCGCCGGTGCGCTTGGCGAACCATTCGGCGGCCTTGTTGGCGATCGGGATGAACGTCGGCATCGGACGCTCGGGGTCCTGTTCGGTCTTCAGCCAGAACGTGCCGAATGGCCCTTTGTGGGGGCGCAGCGCGATTGCGTTGTCGAGCGTCTGCATCACGAGGATGATGATCGTGCGACGCGACCAGTGTTTGGGGAACATCACCTTCGCCAGGCGCTTTGGGTGCAGCACGATCTGCGCGAGCAGCTTTAGCGGGCGCGTGGCGCGCGTACCGTCGCCGACGAGCAGTGTGTTCAGACGGTGCATCGAGTCGCCGTCATCGCCGTAGGTGACGGTCTCGATGTGGGTGTGCGGGTCAGGGTAGATCGAGGACGTGATCGCCACGCGTTTGATCAGATCGTCGGGGTAGTCCTCCGGCACCGTCACCGCCAGGATCGACTCGGAGTTCGTGCGCACGAGCTCACCCAGTCGCGAAGAGATCCGCGGCAGCGAGCCGTTCGTGCGGCACAGCTGCAGCAGCCGGTTCGTCCCCAGCGGCCCCGCTGAGACGACCACGCCCCGTGCGCGCTGCACCTGGCGTTCCTTGCGCAGCCACGCGCCCGAGCGGACGCTTTCCACTTCGTAGCCGTCGCTGCCATCGGGTGCGCCCAGCGGTCGGATGTCGACGACGGTGCGTTCCGGCGTCACCTTGGCGCCGCGCTTCTCGGCGAAGTACAGGTAGTTCTTGACGAGCGTGTTCTTCGCGCCGTGCGGGCAGCCGACCATGCAGCGACCGCACAGGCGGCAGCCGGTCCGCTCGGGTCCCTCGCCGTCGAAGAACGGATCGGGCACGGTCTTGCCGGACTCGCCCTCCGCGCCGAAGAAGATGCCGACAGGCGTGCGCTGGTAGGTGTCGCCCACGCCGAGCTCCTCGCCCAGCTCGCGCAACAGCTGGTCGGCGGGATCCTCGTGTGGGTTTTC
>DATBZG010000011.1:0-17639 GCA_036513335.1 Solirubrobacteraceae bacterium
GCGAGGGCAGCTTCTGGCCCTCGTCGAACATCTCCTCCGTGAACGTCCCCCGGTACGCGCCCGCGACCGCGATCGAGGAGACGTGGTGCAGGCGTTTGACCTCCAGCGCCCGCGCCAGCTCCACAGCGTGTGTCGTGCCACCGACGTTCGTCGCCGTGTTCTGCTCGGCCGGCGCGGTCATGTCGTAGATCGCGGCGAGGTGGAAGAAGTGCTGGATCTTGCCCCGCAGCTCCGCGGCCTGCTCGGCCTCCACGCCCAGCAGCGGGCGGCGCAGATCGCCGAGCACCGGCTGCACGCGCTTGGCGGCCGCCACCCCGAGCAGCGCGCCCCAGCGCTCGACCAGGTCGTCGAGCCTGCCCGTCGAGCCCGCGCGCACGAGCACGTACACCTTGCCCTGGCGCTTCTCGAGTAGTAACTCGACGAGGCGGCGTCCGATGAAGCCGGTTGCTCCTGTGACGAAGTAGGCCATTGCCTAGGCGAGCATACCCTGCGTCGAGGGCTCGTGGCTGGGCGTTTCCGACGCCGCGCGTCTTTGCGGCCCGGCCGTTGACGTGCCGCACGCAAGTGTGCCCAAGCTGTGACAAGTCTGTGCACACACCGTTACAATATTCGTATGGATCTTGGGTTACGACCTCATGCATGCGAGGCTGCGCGATGGTGAGACGAACGACAATCAACCTGGACTCGGAGCTG
This sequence comes from Solirubrobacteraceae bacterium, assembly GCA_036513335.1. GTDB lineage: Bacteria > Actinomycetota > Thermoleophilia > Solirubrobacterales > Solirubrobacteraceae > Palsa-744. The sequence continues at coordinate 694 of DATBZG010000011.1, forward strand.
GTCGCTGAGGCGCGCGAGGTGCTCAAGTCCAAGAACACGACCGACACCGTGCACGACGCGCTGCGCGACGTCATTCGTCGAGAGCGCTTGAAACGGCTTGGTGAATGGGAGCTGGAGGGACTCACGCTGGAGGGCATCAAGGAGATGCGCCGCTCGCGCGTTGAGACCAAGCCGTGGGGACGGCTCGCACAAGACGATGCGGCAACTGGCTGACACGACCGCATGGCATTTGTCACGTCGGGTCCCCGAGCTGCGTGGGCCGTTCGACCAAAAGATGGTCAGCGGGAAGATTGGCACCTGTCCGATAGTCACGCTGGAGCTGTTGCAGAGCGCTCGCAACGGCCGAGAGTTCGACGAGCGCAGAGTGGAGATGGACGAGCTCCCGCAGTTCCCGATCTCCGAGCGCGAGTGGGCGCGCGCGATCGACGTCTACCGCGAGCTCGCCCACCAGGGTGGCGCCCATCAGCGCAGTGTCGGGCACGCTGACCTGCTGATCGCCGCCGCTGCGGAGTCCGCCGGTGCGGAGTTGCTCCATTACGACGAGGACTTCGATCGCATCGCTGCGATCACCGGCCAGCCCACGCGCTGGATCGTGCCGCGCGGCAGTCTCTGAGCCGCCGCGCTCGTCCGCCGACGGGTCGACCAGGCCTACCCTGCCAGGGCGATCAGGCCCCCGCGCCGGCTCCCCCGCGTCCCTCACCAGCGGCGAAGCGCTCGGCGCCACGGGCGCCGTCCTCGAACACCTCCGGACCGGCCTCGGCCTCCAGCGCAAGCGCGTCGGCGAGCGGCATGCCGAAGCCCTCGATTGCAGCGCTGCGGTCGGCGAGCATCGTGCGCTGGGGGAATCCGGCCAGCCCCTCGGCGAGCGCGAGCGCGCGCTCCAGGTGCGCGCCAGGTGCGACGACCTCGGTGAGGAGACCCATCGAGAGCGCCTCCCGCGCGTCGATCAGGCGCCCGGTGAGGATCAGGTCGAGCGCGCGTCCGAGCCCGACGATGCGCGGCAGGCGCTGCGTGCCACCGTCGATCAGCGGCACGCCCCAGCGGCGCTCGGGGTAGCCGAGCGTTGAGCCCTCGGTTGCGATGCGCAGGTCGCACCAGAGCGCGATCTCGAGACCTCCCGCCAGGCAGAAGCCGGAGATGGCGGCGATCGTCGGCTTTGAGGCCGTCAGGCGCGTGAAGCCCATCGGTCCCTCCTCGCTCATCAGCCGCGGCGCCATCGTCTCTGTCGCCTTCAGGTCGGCGCCCGCGCAGAAGGAGATCCCTCCCGCGCCGGTCACGACGAGCACGCGTGCGTCGTCGTCGCGCTCGAAGCGCAGGTAGGCCTCGTGCAGCAGTGCTGCGGTCGGACCGTCTACGGCGTTGCGCCTTTGCTGGCGGTCGATCGTGATCAGCGCCGCCGGGCCGACGCGCTCGTAGCCGACGGCAGCCGGCTCGCTCATCGGACGGGCCGTCTACCAGCCGCCGCGCATGTGGCCATTGCTCATGAGCGCCTTGGCCGCGGCCTTGCGTGCTTCCTTGCGTTTGTCCAGATGGCGCTGGAGCATGCTCATCGTGAACACGAACACGGGGAAGAAGATGATTAGGATGAAGCCCGTGTCGACGATCGTTTTGTCGGTCGTCGCTCCGTAGAAGCCGCGGCCGTCGTTGAACGCGCTGGCAGCCGGAGCCAGGACAAGCGAAGCGATCAGCGCGAGGGGGACGAGCGTTGCGAGGAGACGTGTGCGCATCGGACGTCGGGAATCGTAGCTGAGCAGGCAGCGGAGGGTGGTCGCGACAGCGCCTACCATCAGCAGCCGATGGCGCTGTTGATCGCATCAGACCTGCACAAGGACATGGCCGGCAAGCCGCTGCTGCGCGGCGTCTCGTTCAAGCTCGAGCGCCGCGAACGGCTCACGATCGCGGGCCGCAACGGCGCCGGCAAGACGACGTTGCTGCGGATGCTCGCTGGGGAGACCTCGATCGACAAGGGCGAGCTGAGCATCGCCAAGGGGGTGCGCATCGCGCTGCACGACCAGCGCCCGCCCCGGGAGCGGGGGATGGCGCTGCGCGACTACCTGCTGTCAGGCTGCTCGGAGGAGCTCGAGATCGAGGCGCAGCTCGCGAAGCTGGAGACGCAGATGGCCGAGGGCGCCACCGATGAGGCGACGCTCACCCGATACGCGCGCGCGCAGGCGCGCTTGGAGGCGCGCGGCGGTTACCTGTGGCGCAACCGCGCGACGGCGATGGCGCACGGCCTGGGCTTTCGCGAGGCGGACCTGGATCGCACCCTGGACACGTTCTCGGGAGGGCAGCTGACGCGCGCGTCGCTGGCGCGCGCTCTGGCCACGGGGGCTGACGTGCTGTTGCTGGACGAGCCCACGAACCATCTGGACATCGAGTCGCTGGAGTGGCTCGAGCAGACGCTTGTCGATCTGGATGCCGCAGTTGTGCTGGTCGCGCATGACCGTTGGTTCTTGGAGGCTGTGGGCACCGCCGTCTTGGAGCTCGAGGCCGGTCGCTCACGCTTCTTCGCAGGCACCTGGCACCAGTGGCGCCGCGAACAGGCCGCGCGTGAGATGGCGCTGGGAAAGGCGATCGACAAGCAGGCCGCGGAGATCGAGCGCATGGAGCGCTTCATCGAGCGCTTCCGCTACAAGGCGACGAAGGCCAAACAGGCACAGTCGCGCGTGAAGAAGCTGAACAAGATCGAGCGGATCGAGCGCGACCCGCGCGATGGCAAGGGTCTCGAGTTCTCCTTCGCCGCGCCCGAGCGCTCGGGCCGTGTGATCTTCGAGCTGCAGGACGGGCGCATCGAGGTGGGGGAGGGGCCGCTGGTGCTGCTGGAGCACGTGGAGCTGTGGCTCGAGCGCGGCGAGCACGTCTCGCTGGTGGGACCCAACGGCACCGGCAAGACGACGCTGATCGAGACGCTCGCCGGACGCAGGCCGCTGGCGGCGGGCAAGCTCAGCACCGGCCACAACGTGAAAGTCGGCTACCTCTCCCAGCACGCGGAGGAGCTGGGCGCCGGCGGCCCCGCGGAGCAGAGCGTTGCAGACGCCACACAGCGCGCGACCGGACTGACCCCCGGCAAGGCGCGCGCGCTGCTCGGGAACTTCCTGTTCTCCGGCGAGGACGCGGACAAGCCGTTGAGTGGGCTCTCGGGCGGAGAGCGCCGGCGCCTGTCGCTGGCGGTGCTCGTCCAGTCCGGCGCCAACGTGCTGATCCTCGACGAGCCCACCAACCATCTCGACCTCGAGAGCCGTGAGGCGCTGGAGGACGCGCTGCGCTCGTTCACCGGCGCGCTGCTGCTCGTCTCACACGATCGCGCGCTGCTGGACGCGGTTGGCACGCGCACGGTGGCCGTCGAGGACGGGTCGCTGCACAGCTATGTCGGCGGCTGGCCGGAGTACGTTCGTGTCCGCGACGAGCTGCGGGCCGCGCCCGGCGGGCGCACGGGAGGAGACGCAGGGACGGCCGGCGGGCATGCTCACGCCACCCTCTCGCCACCTGCGGTGGCGAACGGCTCGGGCTCGCACGCACAGGCCGCCAACGGCCACTTCGACGCCGACGTGCTGACGGCGACGAAGACGAGGTCCAAGCCCAAGGGCCCATCGAAGAACAGGCTCAACGATCAGCAGAAGGCCGAGCGCGCGATCGAAGCCGCGGAGGAGTCGCTGAAGGCGCTGGAAGCCGAGCTGGCCGACCCGGCGGCGTGGGTCACGCGCTACGAGGCTGCCAAGTCCGAAGCGCGCCACACGGCTGCGACCCGCGCTGTCGAGGACGCCTACGCGCGGTTGGAGGCGCTGGTCGACTGACGCAGTTGCACGAGCCGCGCGCGGAGCTACCCTCTGTGCAATGAGCGAACGTCTGAAAATGACGCGCAACGTGGCGATTCTGCTGGCGATCGCGGCAGCCGTGCACTTCATCCCCGGCGGGGGGCTGGCGGCGGGCACCTTCGTGGCCGCCCTCTGGGTGGCATTTGGGGTCGCCATCGGGCTTCTGGGCCTGTGGATGTACCGCGAACAGCGCGTGTCCCTTCACAGCCTCGGTGACCCGCACCGCGCCCTGCTCTACGGCGCGATCGCGCTGGTGATCTTCCTGTTGGTGGGTCGTAATCGCATGTGGCTCACAAGCGTGGGCGAGCTGGCGTGGTTCGTGCTGGCGGGGATCGCCGTCTACTCGCTGCTGGCGGTCTACCGCCAGTACCGCTCCTACCGCGCTTACTGAGTCGCGGCCCACCTGCCGGCGTTTCTGGCGGGCCTGCGCGCTGGGCCTATCCTCGAAGCGATGGCGTCGACGGACGAGCTGACCGAGACGGTTGACGCGGGCGCGAGCCTCGCGGAACAGCGCCGTGCGCTGCCGGACCAGCCGGGCGTGTACCTGTTCAGGGACGCCCGCAGCCGCGTGATCTACGTGGGCAAGGCGAAGTCGGTGCGCAAGCGCGTGGCGTCGCACTTCTCCAAAGCGCAGGTGCCGAGCAGCCCCGGCCATGCGGAGATGGTGGCGTTGGTGGAGCACATCGAGTGCGTGGTCGTCGCCACCGAGGCGGACGCGCTGCTGGCGGAGCAGAGCTTCATCAAGCAGTACCGACCGCGCTTCAACATCCGCCTGCGCGACGACAAGTCCTATCCGTTCATCGCGATCTCACTTGATGAGCCCTACCCGCGTGTTTACTTCACGCGCGAACGCCACCGCCAGGGCCGCGCGTACTTCGGCCCGTACTCCAACGCCAAACGGGTGCGCTCGACGTTGGAGGTGCTGGCGAAGGTGTTCATGTTCCGCTCCTGCACCGGGCCGGAGCCCGGTAGGCGCAGCGGCAGCCCCTGTCTGGACTACTACATAAAGCGCTGCGGGGCCCCGTGTGTGGACTACGTCTCGCGGGAGGAGTACCGCGAGAGCATCGACGGCGTGATCGACTTCCTCAACGGGCGTTTCTCGGCGATCGAGCGCGACCTGGAGGCACGCATGCGCGCGGCGGCGGCAGAGGAGGAGTTCGAGCAGGCGACGCTCGAGCGCAACAGGCTGCAGGCGGTGCGCTCGCTGCTGGAGCGCCGCCGCGTGACGAGCGAGTCGGTGGGCACGTTCGACGCGATCGCCGTGGCGGTGGACGGCCGCGACGCCAACGCTCAGGTCTTCCAGGTGCGCGACGGCGTGCTCTCCGACCGCCAGTCCTTCTACCTGTCCAACGAGGCAGAGCGCGAGCTGGCGGAGGTGGGCGAGGAGTTCATGCTCCAGTACTACGGCGCGGGGACGTCGATCCCGGCGCTGCTGGTCGTCCAACAAGAGATGGTTTCCGACCCTTCCAGACCCGCCCTGGCGCAGGCGCTCTCCAGCCGCCGCGACGGCCCGGTAGAGCTGCGCGCGGCTGAGCGTGGCGAGAAGCGCCGCATCCTGGAGCTCGCGCGGCGCAACGCGCTGCTGGCGCTCGACCAGGAGCGGTTGCGCTCGGAGCGCAGGCGCGAGAGCCGGGTACAGGCACTCGAGGGACTGCAGCAGGCGCTGGGCCTGGACGCGCCGCCGATCCGCATCGAGTGCTTCGACATCTCCAACCTGGGCGGCACCCACACGGTGGCCTCGATGGTGGTGTTTGAGGGAGGCGCGCCGAAGAAATCCGACTACCGCCGCTTCAAGATCCGCAGCACCGAGGGCGCCCCCGACGACTTCGCCTCGATGGCGGAGGTCCTCGAACGGCGCTTCGCCCAGTGGGAGCGCCAGGCGGACATCTCCCCGCACGACCCCGCCTACGACCAGAGCTTCGCGTCATTGCCCAACCTGGTCGTGATCGACGGCGGCAAGGGACAGCTCGCGGCGGGGCTGGGGCCACTCGGCGGGTTTCGCGACCGCGGCGTGGCGGTCGTGTCGCTGGCCAAGCGCATCGAGGAGGTCTTCCAGCCGGGCCGTAGCGCGCCGCTCGTGCTCGATCACTCCACGCCCGAGCTGCAGTTGCTGCAGCGCGTGCGCGACGAGGCGCACCGCTTCGCGATCACCCACCACCGCACCCGCCGCGACAAAGCGATGACCGGCTCGCTGCTGGACGGGCTGCCCGGCATCGGTCCCTCTCGTAAGCGGGCGCTGTTGACGCACTTCGGCTCGCCGGAGGCGGTCGTGGCGGCCTCCGGCGAGGAACTGCAAGCCGTCCCCGGGCTGCCGGCGAAGATTGGAAGAGACATCCACGCCTACCTGCATCGAGCTGGATGAGCGCCGTTCTCAGCTAGGTGACACGCGCGTCCGTGGGGCGCGGCACAATGCACGCGATGGCCGTGATCAGGCCCCTGCGTCCGCTGCGAGCAGCCAGTGGCAAATCCGGCAAGCCGGTGATCGAGTCACGCCTGGAGGACTTCGTCGTGATCACGGGCTTCTCCGGCGCGGGGAAGTCCACGGCGATGAACGTGTTCGAGGACGCGGGCTACTTCTGTGTGGACAACCTCCCGCCGGAGATGATCCGCTCGCTGGTGGAGCTGTTCGTGCACAAGGGGTCGAAGGTGGAGCGCGCGGCAGTCGTCTCAGACGTGCGCGGGGGCGTTTACTTCGAGGCGCTGCGGGCGGTGGTGGACGACCTCGACGCCTTGGGGCTCAGCCATCACGTGCTGTTCCTGGAGGCGGCTGAGCAGGCGCTCGTGACGCGCTACAAGGAGACGCGTCGGCGTCATCCGCTGGCGCCGCAGGGCAGCGTGGCGGCGGGCGTCGCGGCCGAGCGGGCGCTGCTGGAGCCGCTGCGCGGGCGCGCCGACCTGGTGATCGACACGACGGGCATGTCTGCGGCAACGCTGCGCGAGCGGATCGCCGAGGAGTTCCTACCGCGAAGCTCCGTCGGGCGCCTGTCGGTGACGTTCATGAGCTTCGGCTTCAAGCATGGCCCGCCGCGCGAGGAGGACGTGGCGCTGGACGTGCGCTTCCTGGCCAACCCGCATTACGAGCCGGACCTGCGCGAGCTGACCGGGCTGGACCCGGCGGTGGTCGAGTACATCGCCCGCGATGGGCGCCTGGAAGAGCTCTACGACAGGCTGCACGCACTGTTGGACTTCCTGCTGCCGCAATACGTCAGTGAGGGCAAGGCGCACCTGGTGATCGCGGTCGGCTGCACTGGCGGACGCCACCGCTCGGTGGCGATCGCCGAGCACCTTGCGGAGCGCTACCGCGACCACGACGCGCTCGACGTGACGGTCGCGCACCGCGACATCGACAGGTGGCCGGGCGGCGTCTGAGCGCCGGGCGAGCCTGACGTCGCTTACCAGAGCGCTGATAGCCTCCCCAGGGCACGCCGGGCGAAGGAGTGGCGACTCCTGAAGACCCGGCATCGTTCATTTTCGCTTCAGGAGGCGACGAATTGGCGGTACGCGTCGGGATCAACGGGTTCGGTCGGATCGGCCGGAACGTGTTTCGTGCAGCCAAGTCCCGCGGCGAGGAGCTGGCGGGCGAGATCGAGTGGGTCGCGGTCAACGACCTGACCGACTCCAGGACTCTGGCGCACCTGCTCAAGTACGACTCGATCCTCGGTCCCTATCCGGGCGAGGTGCGCGCGAGCGGCGAGGGCGCGCTGGAGGTCGACGGCGCGGAGCTGAAGGTGCTGGCGGAGCGCGACCCGGGGGCGCTGCCTTGGGGAGAGCTCGGGGTAGACGTAGTGATCGAGTCCACGGGCCTGTTCACCGACCGTGAGAGCGCGGCGAAGCACCTGGCGCAGGGCGCCAAGAAGGTGATCATCTCCGCACCGGCGACGAACCCCGACGCGACCGTGGTGCTGGGCGTGAACTTCGACGAGGTCTATGACCGCGAGCGCCACGACGTGATCTCCAACGCGTCGTGCACGACCAACTGTCTGGCGCCGGTGGCGAAGGTCGTCAACGACACGGTAGGCATCAAGCACGGCCTGATGACGACGATCCACGCGTATACGGCGGACCAGCGCCTGCAGGATCTCCCGCACAAAGACCTGAGGCGAGCGCGTGCGGCGGCGATCAACCTGATCCCCGCCTCCACCGGCGCGGCGAAGGCGATCGGTCTGGTGATCCCCGAGCTGCAGGGCAAGCTGCACGGCTTCGCGATAAGGGCTCCCGTGCCGGTCGGCTCGGTCGTTGACCTGACCGTGGAGTGTCCGCGCGAGACGACTGTGGAGGAGGTCAACGCGGCGCTGAAGGCCGCCGCGCAGAGCGGCCCGCTGGAGGGGATCATGCAGTACACCGAAGACCCGATCGTGTCCAGCGACATCGTGTCCTCGCCGTTCTCCTCGATCGTGGACTCGCAGCTGACGGCGGTGGTGGACGGCACGATGCTGAAGGTGGTGGCCTGGTATGACAACGAGTGGGGCTACTCCAACCGTGTCGTGGACCTGACGCTGAGGGTGCTGTGAAGAGCATCGACGACTTGGACGTACAGGGCCGCAGGGTGCTCGTGCGTGTCGACTTCAATGTTCCGCTGGACGCGGACAGCGACGGCGACAGCGGGCCGAGCGCCGGCGGCGTGCCGCTGGTGAGTGACGACACTCGGATCGCGGCGGCGTTGGCGACGATCGAAGAGCTGCGCGCCGGCGGCGCGCGGCTTGTGTTGGTGTCGCACCTGGGTAGGCCGGGCGGCAAGTACGTGCCGGGGCTGTCCATGGCGCCGGTGGCCGACCGTCTGCGCGAGCTGACCGGCGCGAAGGTGACGCTGGCGCCGGCGGTTGTGGGCGAGGAGGTGACCGCGCTGGCGGAAGAGCTCGAGGACGGTGAGATCCTGGTGCTCGAGAACGTGCGCTTCGAGCCGGGGGAGACGAGCAACGACCCTGAGTTCGCGAAGGAGCTGGCGGCGCTGGCGGACCTGTATGTGGACGATGCGTTCGGCGTGGCCCATCGCGCGCACGCGAGCAACGAGGGCGTCACGCACCTGCTGCCGAGCGCGGCGGGCAGGCTGCTGGAACGCGAGGTCAAGACGCTCACGGGGATCCTCGAACACCCAGAGCACCCGTTGGTGGCGATCGTGGGCGGCGCGAAGGTGGCAGACAAGATCAAGGTGATCGAGCGCTTCCTGGCGGTGGCCGACGTGGTCATGATCGGCGGCGCGATGTGCTTCCCGTTCCTGTGCGCGCAGGGCCACAAAGTCGGCGAGTCTCTGTGCGATGACGACGACGTCGAGTACGCGCGTCGCGCGCTCTCGCGCGCCAGCGACACGCACTCTCCGCAGACGGGGAGGGCGCGCATCCTGGTGCCGCACGACCTGGTGATCGGCGAACGCCTGGCGATCGATGCGGAGCACCGCGTCCTCGACGGCGTTGAGGTGCCGAAGGGCTGGATGGGTCTGGACATCGGCCCGAAGACCGCCGAGCGCTACACGAGCGTGATCGCGGACGCGGGCACGGTCTTCTGGAACGGCCCGATGGGCGCGTTCGAGTTGGAGCCGTTTGCCGCAGGTACGCGTGCTGTTGCCGAAGCGGTCGCCAAGGCGCCGGGCCTGACGGTGGTGGGCGGCGGGGACTCCGCGGCGGCGCTCACGGAATTCGGCCTGGAGGGTGCGGTCGATCATCTTTCCACGGGAGGCGGCGCGACGCTCGAGCTGGTGGAGGGAAACACCCTTCCGGGAGTCGAGGCCCTCGACTGCGCGGGCGCGGGGGTGTCCCTTTGAGCGCCGCCGCCGGCGAGCGCACGCAAGCGGGCCGTCGCCGACCGTTGATCGCCGGCAACTGGAAGATGTACAAGACGCAGGAGCAGGCGGAGGAGTACATCCAGGCGCTGCTGCCGCGAGTGTCCTCGGTGGACGGGGTGGACATCGCGATCTGTGTGCCTTTCACGGACCTGCAGGCGATGATCGACAGCGCGCGCGGATCGCTCGTGGAGGTGTACGCGCAGAACATGCACCAGGAGTCCGAGGGCGCCTACACGGGCGAGATCTCGGCGCCGATGCTGCGCGAGCTGGACGTCCGCGGCGTGGTGCTGGGCCACTCCGAGCGCCGCGCGATGTTCGGCGAGACCGATCGTGCGCTCGCGCTGAAGGTTCCGGCGGCGCTGGAGGCGGGGCTCGCGCCGATCCTGTGCGTGGGCGAGACCGAGGAGGAGCGCGACAACGGCGAGACCGACCGCAAGCTGCGCCAGCAGGTGCGTGACGACCTCGCGCAGGTGCCCGGCGAGCGCCTGGGGGAGGTGGTGATCGCGTACGAGCCCGTGTGGGCGATCGGCACGGGCAAAGTGGCCACGGCGGAACAGGCCCAGGAGGCGATCGCATTCATCCGCGCGCTGGTTGGAGACCGCGACAAGGACGCCGCCGAGCGGGTACGGATCCTGTACGGCGGCTCGGTCAAGCCGGAGAACGCACCGGAGCTGTTGGCGCTTGCAGACGTGGACGGTGCGCTGGTCGGCGGCGCGTCGCTGGACGCACCGGCGTTCGCAGAGATCGTGGCCGCTGCGGCCTCGGTGTCGCGCACGGTTCGATGAGCGGACCGCCCGGCGCAGTGATATTGCCGGCGGGGCCGGAGGCTCTGCCGGCGCCGTGCGCGTGTTTGATCGTGCTCGACGGCTGGGGCCTGGCCGAGCCGGGGCCGGGCAACGCGGTGTCGCTTGCGAGCACACCGATCTTTGACGATCTTTGGGCGTCCTACCCGCACACAACGCTGACCGCGTGGGGGCGCGCGGTGGGTTTGCCGGAAGGGCAGATGGGCAACAGCGAGGTGGGGCACCTCAACCTCGGCGCGGGCGCGGTGGTGCGCCAGGACCTGGTGCGCATCGACGACGCGGTGGCGGACGGCTCGCTCGCCCAGAGCGAGTTGCTGCGGGCGGCCTTCGCCGACGCTGAGCGCGTGCACCTGATCGGGCTGGTGTCCGACGGCGGCGTGCACTCCTCGATCGAGCACCTGCGCGCGCTGATCGCGCTGGGCCGCTCACTCGCTGTGAAGGACCTGGTCGTGCACGCGTTCACGGACGGCCGTGACACGCTGCCGCATGCGGGCGTTGAGTACCTGCGCGAGCTCGACGCGACGGAGGGCGTGCGCGTGGGCTCGGTCGTGGGGCGCTACTGGGCGATGGACCGCGACAGGCGCTGGGAGCGCGTGCAGCGGGCATACGACATGCTCGTACATGCGAGCGCGCCCTACCATGCGGACAGCGGCGAGCAGGCTGTGCGGGATGCCTACGGCAGGGGCGAGACGGACGAGTTCATCGAGCCGACGCTCGTGGGCGATGAGGCGAGGATCCGCCCGGACGACAGCGTGATCGCGTTCAACTTCCGCCCTGACCGCATGCGCGAGATCACGCGTGCGCTGGCGGAGCCCGGATTTGGTGCCCGCCCACCCGCCACCGAGGAGCTGCCCGGCTGGGAGGGTCGCGGTGGCGCCGCGCCGATCGGCCGCTACACGACGCTGACGAGCTACGAGGAGGGCTGGTCCTATCCGGTGCTGTTCACGCCGGAGCACCCGGCGACGACGCTGTCGGTGGTGCTCGAGCAGGCGGGCGCGTCGCAGCTGCACGTGGCGGAGACGGAGAAGTACCCGCACGTGACCTACTTCTTCAACGGTGGCGAGGAGGCGCAGCTGCGCGGCGAGCGGCGCGAGCTGGTGCCCTCGCCGCGGGACGTGCCGACCTACGACCGCAAGCCGCAGATGAGTGCGCGGGAGGCGGCAGCGGCGTTCGTGGGCGCGTGGCGAGAGGACGGGGCGCGCTTCGGCATCATCAACTTCGCCAACGCGGACATGGTCGGTCACACGGGCGTGATCGAGGCGGCGGTGCAGGCGATCGAGACGGTGGACGAGTGCCTGGGGGAGGTGGTGGCGGCCGTGCACGAGCGCGACGGCGTGTGCGTGGTGACGGCCGATCATGGCAACGCCGACCACATGCTCGAGCCGGATGGCAGCCCCAACACGCAGCACTCGCTGAACCCGGTGCCGCTGATCGTGACGAGCACGGGTGTGTCGCTGCGCCGGCACGGCGGCATCCTGGCGGACGTGGCGCCAACGGTGTTGCAGGCGCTTGGTATCCGCCAGCCGGAGCCGATGACCGGGAGCTCTCTGATCGAGGGCCGCTAGATTCTCGATGGGCGGCCTACCGGCCGCGGAGGCGTTCGCAGTGCAACAAGGAGCTGAGATGTCGTCCAACGGACACGAGCCGGTCGAGCAACAGCCAGACCCGCTGGAGCCGGAGACGGGCGGCGGGAGGGTGTCCCTGCGACTGCTGGCGGGCTTCTTCATCGGCGCTGGCGTCAACCACTTCCTGATTCCCCGCGCCTACGAGCAGATCGTGCCGCCGCAGCTGCGCGGGCATGCCAAGGAGCTCGTGCAGATCAGCGGCGTGGCGGAGATCGCAGGCGGCCTGGGGGTGTTGATCCCGGCCACGCGCAGGCTCTCGGGCTTGGGCCTGATCGCGCTTTTGGCGGCGGTGTTTCCGGCGAACGTGTACATGGCGCGTGAGCCGCAGCACTTCCGCAAGATCCCTCGCTGGGCGCTGTATGCGCGGCTGCCGCTGCAGCCGCTGATGGTCCTGTGGGCCTGGCGGGCGACGCGGCGCTGAGCGCGATCTCCCGCGTTTAGGGCGCCTGCGCTGCTATGTTCGGGTGAGAAGGACCTCTGAGAAGGACCTCTGGATAGGACCGTCATGTCGACCGTCACAGCAGTCAAGATCGCCACCTCCCCCTACGGGGACAACGCCGCCCCGGAGACCCTGACACTTGGGGAGCTCCGCGCCTGGCGCGGCCTGCTCAGGGCACACGCGTGCCTGGCGAAGCGGCTGGACTCCGAGCTCGAGCAGGCGCACGGGCTGCCGATGAGCTCCTATGAGGTGCTGCACCACCTGGAGGAGACGACCGGCGGACGCATGCGTATGTGCGAACTGGCCGAACAGGCGCAGCTCTCACGCAGCGGGCTCACGCGTCTGATCGATCGCATGGAGCGCGACGGGCTCGTCGAGCGCTGCTCGTGCGACCACGATGCGCGCGGCTCCTATGCGTGTCTCACCGATGGTGGCCGTGAGCGCCTGCAGGAAGCGCGTGGCACGCACCTGGCGGTGATTCGAGAGCAGTTCTTCTCCCACTTCTCCGAGGCCGAGCTGGGCACGCTGGCCGACATGTGGGAACGCATCGCCCCCTGCGGCACCTGCTGAAGCCGCTCAAGGCTTCAGCCAACGGCATGGGTGGCGTTGCGCCTACTCGCAGGAGCTGTTCTGGGGCTCTTGCGCCTCCGGGCTCGCGAGCGCCGCGCCGTCCTCGTCCGACGGGTGCGGATTGTGGGCCGCATGCCGACGGTGCAAAACGACGGCGCTGACGATCGCCAGGAGCACCGCAACCAGGCCGTAGACGCCGAACGCTTCGATCGCGTGGCTGGCGGAGTGGCCGAGCAGGTAGGCGATCAGACCTACCGCTGTCGCCCAGGAGATACCTCCGAGCGCGTTCCACAGCGCGAAGGAGCTCCAGCGCATGCGTGTGGCGCCCGCCAGCCACGAAGCCCATACGCGCAGGCCCAGGAGGAAGCGCCCGAAGTACACCGCCTTGGGTCCGTGGGTCTTAAAGAACGGCTCGCCCACGCGCAGCACCTCGAGGCGCTGGCGGTGGAACAGGCCGGGCCGTTCCAGCAGCCAGCGCCCACCCTTGCGGCCGATCAAGTAGCCGATGTTGTCGCCCACGATCGCACCGGCGGCCGCGAGTGCGATCACCAGGACGATCTCCAGCTTGCCCTGGCTGGCGAGCACCGCCGCAGCGATCAGCGCCGTCTCACCCGGGATCGGGACGCCCGCCGCCTCGCTCATCACCAGCACGAACAGCAGCGGGTAGCCGGCGCTCGTGACGAGGTGGGTGACGTTGAGGATGGAGGCGAGCATGGGAGTCTTGGCCCGCCGCGCTGAAGCGGGCTTTCTACTGGGTGTTTTCGGACACGAGCTTCTCGAGCGCGGAGGTCGTCTGCTGGACGTCTGAGTAGACGACCTTACGGAGCACCACCTTTGTCGTCGCGGGGGCGGTCGCGACGACCACCACGACGATCGCCAGCACGAGCACCAGCACCGCGAGCAGCGCGACCACGACGCGACTGGAACGACGCCGTGGCGCACTGGAGGCCGGCCCGGCGCTCTGCGCGGGCGTGGCGGCGGCCCGCGCCGGACCCTGCCGCGGACGACGCGCAGGGACCGTGCCGGCGGGCTGTTTGGGACTGCGCGCGCCGGCCAGCACCGTTGTGGCGCCTGTCATCGCAGCGCGGCCACGCCCCGAAGCCTCTCCTCGCTTGGAGCCGCGTCCGCCGCGCGCGCCGCTTTCCGGGGCGATACCCCGGGCGCCGTTGCCGAGCGCATGTCCCATCTCCAGCGCCGTGTTGTAGCGGTCTCGGGGATCCAGCGCGAGCGCCATCGCCACCGCCTCCGCCAGCTCCGGTGTCACGGCCGCCACCAGCGTGTCCAGCATCGGCGGCTCCTCCTGCTGTTGCTTCAGCGCGAGCTCGGTCAGCGAGGTCGCCTCGTAGGGCAGGCGACCGGAGATCAGTTGGTAGGTGACGACGCCGAGTGCGTACAGGTCCGCACTGGGGCCGGCCTCCTCGCCGCGTGCCTGCTCGGGCGCCAGGTAGGCAGCCGTTCCCAGCACCGAGCCGACCTGGGTGATGCTTGACTGCTCGGTGGCCTTGGCGATCCCGAAGTCGGCGAGCTTGACCTCTCCTTCGCGTGCGCGCAGCAGGTTGCCGGGCTTCACGTCGCGGTGCACCACGCCGTGGCGATGCGCGTAGTGCAGGCCCTCGCACGCCTGCTCGATGATCGAAAGCGCCTCCTCGACTTCGACCCATCCGTCGTCGCGCAGGATCTCAGCGCAGGATGAGCCTTCGATGTACTCCATCACGATGAAGTACTGACTCGTGTGCTGGTCGCGGCCGGAGTCGAACACCTGCACGATGTTGGGATGCACGAGGCGCGCTGCCGCTTGCGCCTCGCGCTGGAAGCGCGAGACGAACGCGGGGTCGTCGGCCAGGTGCTCGGCGAGCAGCTTCACCGCGACCTGGCGCTCGAGGCGCATGTCCATGGCCAGGTGCACGGTCGACATCCCACCGAAGCCCAACCGACTCTCCAGGCGATAGCGCCCCGCTATCTCCACTGGGCTCATTTCGCCGGTTCCTGTGCTGTGGCGGGTGCTTCGGAGGTGCCGGGCGCAGCTTCGCCGACGCCGGTTCCGCCTCCGGGCGCGACCGGTTCTTCCCCGGTGCCGGGGGCTGCCGTGCCCCCGCCGGCTCCGCCGGTCGTCGTCGTTTCAGTGGGGGGTTCGGTGGTCGTTTCAGTGGGGGGCGTGGTCGTGGTCGTGGTGGTTGTCTGCGTGCTCGTGGTGTTCGTGGGCGTCGTCGTCTTCGGCGTGGTGTTCGTTGTGGTCGTCTGCGCGAGTGGCTGCGCGCACAGCGCCAGCGCGTGCGAGCGGAGGTTGTCGATGCCGTTGCGCAGCGTTTCGCGCAGGCCGGAGTCCACGCCCGCGGGCAGCGCGCTGAAGTCGCCTTCCGTCTTGGCGATCGCGGCTTCTGTGCCGGCGCAGTCGCCGTCGCCCGTTTCGGCCGCGTGGGCGACCGCTTCGAAGTCGCTCTGCAGCGGCCCGGCGTCTGCTGTGGGGATCAGCTTGCCGTTGGAGCTGCCGCAACCGACGAGCAGCGCCGCCAGCACGCCCAGCAACGCGGCCAGGGCCGCACCGGAGCTCATGCGCAGTCTCACTGGCCGTACTCCAGGCGCTCCGCCAGCGAGTCGGGCAGGCGCGCGGCGCGGATCGCCGCTGCAGCTCCGGCGACGTCGTAGTCGGCGCGCTCGAAGGACACCGCCATCGTGTCCAGGTCAAGCAGCAGCCACGAGGCGCGCGGATCCCCGTCGCGGGGCTGTCCCACGCTGCCCGGGTTCAGCAGCCACTCGCCGTCCGTAACGTCTAGCTGCGTACCGGCGCGCCGGGGCTCGCCGGTGGCGAGCTCGCCCTCGTGGCGCACGAACGACAGCGCCACGTGGGAGTGACCGATCAGGCAGATCCGCTGGCGCTGGGCGTCCAGGCACATCTCGGCCAGGAGCGCTGAGAGCACGTACTCCCAGACGGGGTCGCGTGGGCTGGCGTGGTAGAGGCCGACGGGGCCCTCCTGCGCCTGCGGCTGCAGGCTCTGCAGGAACGCGAGGTTCTCCGGCTCGATCACATCGCGGGTCCACTGCGCTGCGAGGCTGGCGCCCCGCGAAAACTCCTCGAGAGATATCTCGCCGGTGACGGCGAGGTCGTGGTTGCCTGCGAGGCATACGGCCGCGTGCTCGCGCGCCAGTTCCACGCAGGCATCCGGCTCGGCGCCGTAGCCGACGAGGTCGCCGAGGCACCACAGCTCAGCGGCGTCGCTGTCGGCGACGGCCTCGAGCGTCGCCTCGAAAGCGTGCCGATTGGCGTGGATGTCAGAGATGACCGCGACCTTCATCCCTGCAGGGTACGAACACCGCCGCGCCGCGCGCGCCTGACGGCCATCCTGCAAGAGCCCGGCCAGCGCCGGGTTGCGCGGGCGCGCGCACCGCTCGAGCCTAGTCCGAGACGGACCCGGGCTCGCTTCCCCCGTACTCCGGCAGGTTCTTGATGCCCTCGCGGGCGCTCCACTTCGAGTAGTTGTCCTCCATCGCGTCGATCAGCTCGCGCATGAAGCGCGCGGAGAGGTTGACGCGGGATACGACCACGCCGGGAACCTCCTCCGACTCGACCTCGTGGTCGACACGGGCGAACGTGACGGTGAACTCGTAGTCGGAGTGGCTGACGTTGGCGAAGTTCGCGTAGACGCCCCCCATGATCTCGGGGGACAGGTGGATGTTTATGTGGCGCTCGGCGCCTGAGTCTTGGTCGGTCACACAGCTAGTATCGCAACCGTCGCCCCCGGACCCATGACCCCATCCGCCCCCGACGAGCAGCGAGCGGCCTCCGTGCGCTCCACCAACTCCGCCCCCAGTGCGCTCGAGCGCCTGCGCGGGGCTGTGGTCGCCGCTGCAGCCGAGCTGTCCGAGGATGGCACCGCACACGGGCAGATCGCCCTGGAGCGCCCGCGCCGAGCGCAG
>DATBZG010000012.1:0-3880 GCA_036513335.1 Solirubrobacteraceae bacterium
TGGCCGCGCGCAACACGAGCGTTGAGGACGAGCTGAGCTTCCTCGGCGCGGGGATGTACGACCACTACGTGCCTGCGCTGATCGACATGCTGATGGAGCGCTCGGAGTTCCTCACCCCGTACACGCCCTACCAGCCGGAGATCTCCCAGGGGGGCCTGCAGGTGATGTTCGAGTATCAGACGGCGATCTCCGAGCTGACCGCGCTGCCCCTGTCCAACGCTTCGGTGTACGAGGGCCCCTCGGCGGTGGCAGCCGCCGGCTACATGGCAAAGCTCCACAACGGCGGTCACAGCATCGTCGTGAGCGCCGGTCTGCATCCGCATTCGCTGCAGACGCTCCGCACGAACGCACACGGCTTCGGCGCGGAGGTCGTGGAGGTCCCGCTGCGCGACGGCGTCACCGATCCCCACGCCTGGGCTGAGGCGATCGACGGGCAGACGAGCGCAGCGATCTTCGCCCAGCCCAACTTCTACGGCGCCGTCGAGGACGCCGCTGCGCTGAGCGCCGCCGCGAAGTCCGCCGGCGAGGACCGCGGGCCGGTCGTGATCGCCCAGGTCGACCCGATCACCCTCGGGATCCTCGCGCCCCCCGGCGAGTGTGGCGTCGATGTGGCGGTCGGCGAGGGCCAGCCGCTCGGAAACCGTCTGGACTTCGGCGGCCCGTCGTTCGGCCTGTTCGCCGCGCGCGAGGAGTTCCTCAGGCGGATGCCGGGCCGGATCGCGGGCGAGACGGTCGACGTCGACGGCCGACGTGGCTTCGTGCTCACGCTGCAGACGCGCGAGCAGCACATCCGCCGTGAGAAAGCCACCTCGAACATCTGCACCGCGCAAGCGCTGAACGCGCTCGCAGGCGTCGTCTACCTGACATGGCTGGGACGGCGCGGAATCGTCGAGCTGGGGGAGCTGCTGCTGGCCCGAGCGCATTACGCGCGCGAGCGGCTGAGCGCCCTCGACGGGGTCGAGAAGTTCCACGAGCAACCTGTGGTTCGGGAGTTCGCGCTACGACTCGACGCGGACGTGGCGGCTGTCAGGCGCAGGTGCGCGCGCCAGGGAGTCAACCCGGGAGTGGACATCCAGGCCGTGAGTGGCCGCGAGGAGGACCGCGGCGGGCTGCTCGTGGCGATCACCGAGCGGCGAACCCGCGCCGACATCGACCGGCTCCTCGAGGTGCTCGGCGCTGCGGTGGCCGCAGAGCGCGAGGCGACGGCGCCCACTCAACGTGAGGCGACGGTGGCCGCGTGAGCCCGATCGACGAAAACCACCTGCACGCCGACCCAGCGATCGAATCGCACCACCCGCACGCGAGCCCCGGCATCGCGGCGCAACCGCCGCTGCAACGCCAGCGAGCGCAGACGATCTTCCAGAAGGGCGCCCCCGGCCGCCGCGCGTTCGTCTGCCCCGATCCCGAAGTGCCGTTCGTAGATGTCAGCGAGCTGCTGCCAGAGCGTTTTCGCCGCTCCGAGCCGCCGCGACTGCCGGAGGTCTCAGAGCCCGAGATCGTGCGCCACTACGTGGGCATCTCCAAGCGCAACTTCGACCTCGACTCGGGCTTCTACCCGCTCGGGTCATGCACGATGAAGCACAACCCACGCCTGCACGAGCGGGTCGCCGCGCTCCCCGGCCACGCGCGTCTGCACCCGCTGCAGGACCCAGAGCGCGCCCAGGGAGCACTCGAGCTGATGTGGAACCTGCAGGGCGCGCTGTCGGAGGTCTCGGGTCTGCCGCACGTCTCGCTGCAGCCCTCCGCCGGATCCCACGGCGAGCTCGCGGGCGTGCTGCTCACGCGCGCCTACCACGAGGACCGCGGCGAGGTGCGCCACAAGGTGCTCACCCCCGACACCGCGCACGGCACCAACCCCGCGACCGTGACGATGGCCGGATTCGAGGTCGTGAAGCTCGCCACCAACGCCGACGGTGGCGTGGACATCGAGGATCTGCGCGCGAAGGCCGACACGGACGTCGCCTGTCTGATGCTGACCAATCCCAACACGCTCGGCCTGTTCGACCCGAACATCGCAGAGATCGCCGAGATCGTGCACGGGGTGGGGGCGACGCTCTACTACGACGGCGCCAACCTCAACGCGGTGATGGGCATCTCCCGTCCGGGGGACATGGGCTTCGACATCGTGCACTTCAACCTGCACAAGTCCTTCACCCAGCCGCACGGCGGCGGCGGCCCCGGCTCCGGACCGATCGCCGTGTCCGACAGGATCGCCCCGTACCTGCCCGTGCCGGTCGTGACGCGCGGCGACGATGGTCGCTTCGACCTCGAATACGACCGCGCGAAGTCGATCGGACGCCTGCGCGGCTTCCAGGGCAACTACGGCTGCTTCGTGCGCTCCTACGCCTATATCCGCTCGCTCGGCGGCGACGGCCTCAAGGACGCCTCCGAGGCGGCGGTACTGAACGCCAACTACCTGCTCGCGCGACTGAAGCAGCACGGCGTGGCCGAGTATCTGCCGCTGGCCTATGGCGAGCTGTGCATGCACGAGTTCGTCCTCTCCGGCGGCCCGATGAAGCGCGATCTGCAGATCAAGACGCTCGATCTCGCCAAGCGCCTGCTCGACTTCGGCTTTCACCCGCCGACCGTCTACTTCCCGCTGCTCGTCGATGAGGCGCTGATGGTCGAGCCGACCGAGACGGAGACCAAGGAGACGCTCGACGCGTTCGCCGATGCGATCGCCGCGATTCTCAGAGAGGCAGCTGAGGATCCCGAGATCGCCCGCGGCGCTCCGTACAGCACCCCCGTGCGCCGCCTCGACGAGGTCGCAGCAGCCAAGAACCCCGTGATCAGAGAGGTCCTGGTCTAGATGGCGATCGAGTACCGCAAACTCGGCAGCACCGGCGTCAGCGTCAGCCCTCTGTGCCTCGGCGCGATGATGTTCGGCGCTTGGGGCAACACCGACCACGACGACTCGATCCGCATCATCCACCGCGCGCTCGACGCGGGCATCAACTTCATAGACACCGCCGACGTGTACTCCCGCGGAGAGTCCGAGGAGATCGTCGGCAAGGCGCTCGCCGGCGGCCGCCGTGACTCGGTCGTGCTCGCGACCAAGGTCCACGGCAAGATGCACGATGATGATCCAAACCAGTTCGGCAACTCGCGCCGCTGGATCATCGAGGAGGTCGAGAACAGCCTGCGGCGGCTGAAAACCGATTGGATCGACCTCTACCAGATCCACCGCCCCGAGCTCGACACCGACATCGACGAGACGCTGGGCGCGCTCAGCGACCTCGTGCATGCCGGCAAGGTCCGCTACGTCGGCAGCTCCACCTTCCCCGCCCACCAGATCGTCGAGGCGCAATGGACGGCCGAGAAGCGCGGGCGCGAGCGCTTCGTCTGCGAGCAGCCGCCCTACTCGATTCTGATCCGCCGGATCGAGGCCGACGTGCTGCCCGTATGCGACCGCTACGGCATGGGCGTGATCCCGTGGAGCCCGCTCGCCGGCGGGTGGCTTTCAGGTCGCTACGGCAAGGGCGGCGACTCACCAGCCGACAGCCGCCGCGCACAGATGCTCCCCTCGCGCTATGACATGTCGATCCCCGGAAACCAGGCCAAGCTCGAGGCCGCCCAGGCGCTCGGCGAGCTCGCGGAGGAGGTCGGGATGCCGCTGATCGAGATGGCGCTCGCATTCGTCACGACCCACCCCGCGGTCAGCGCCGCGATCATCGGCCCGCGCACGATGGAGCAGCTCGAGGGTCAGCTGCCGGCGCTCGAGCGGACGCTGAGCGCCGATGTGCTCGACCGCATCGACGAGATCGTCCCGCCGGGGACGAACGTCAATCAGGCCGACACGGGCTGGGATCCTCCGTGGCTCACCGACAGCTCGCTGAGACGCCGCCCCGCGGCCTGAACGACCGATGCGGATCTTCTCGGG
>DATBZG010000013.1:0-4242 GCA_036513335.1 Solirubrobacteraceae bacterium
CGACCCGACGGTGTTCGCGACACACCGTTTCGCGCTCGAGGACACGATGAGTGCCTATGACACCTTCGCCGACGCGGCCAACACCGCCGCACTGAAGGTCGTGCTCGAAGGGAGCGAGGTCAACCGCGGCTCAGAGCCGGCCGTCGCCGTGGCTGCGTTGGCATGAGCTTGCCAGCATCAGCCAAACGGGCGACGCGCTAAGCAGCCGATCGGACACGGCGAGTCGAGTCGAAGGGGCCATGTTGGTTGAAACGCTGAGCATCCTCGCGGCTGTCTCCATGGCCGTCGGGACCGGTGCCCTTCTCCTACTGCACGCTCTTCCGAGCGGCTATGACCCGATTCATGATGCCGTCAGCGACTACGCCATCGGTCGCTACCGCGCCTGGTTCTGGGTGTTCACCGCTGCGGGCGCGGTGTCGGGCTTTGCGCTCGCGATCGCACTCGCGCGTTCCACTCCGTCAAAGCCGACGCTCACGATCGCGATGCTCCTGCTGTCCGGTGTCGCGCGTCTTCTCATCCCGCTGTTTCCGACCGACCAGGCCGGCAGCCGCTTCCAGACCCTCAAGGGAACCATCCATATGGTGCTGGCGATCACCATCTTCGCGTCAATTGCCGTTGCCGCCTCAAACCTTGGCGGGACCCTCGGCCACGAGGCCGCATGGGCATCAGTCAAAGGGCTGGTTGACGGCTGGCTGCCTTGGGTGATCACCGGAACCGCGATCGCTACGGGGATCGCAATCGCAGGCCCGCGGCTCCAGCGCATCTTCGGACTCATCGAGCGGCTCTATTACCTGTCGTCGATCACATGGTTCCTCGTGGTGTCGATCGAGCTGGCACGAATCGGGGGCTGATGCCCGTGCCCTACCTCGACAAGCAGGTCTGGACCCTGCCGAAGTAGGCCACGCGCTGCCCCACTCGGCTCGCACGAGGACTATCGTCCACCCTTGTGGCGACTGTCTCGACCTCTGCGGGCATCACCGTCGCGCCCCCTGAGGATGGGGAGGTGGCTCTCGCCATCGGCGGAATGACCTGCGGCGCCTGCGTCGCGCGCGTGGAGCGAGCGCTGAACGGCCTCGAGGGCGTGGCAGCCAAGGTCAACTACGCGACCGAGCGCGCGACCGTGACGCTCCCGGGCGGGCTGCCGGTGCAGCGGCTGCTCGACGAGGTCGCCTCCGCCGGCTACAGCGCTCAGCTCGTGCGCCCGGACCTCCACGCCGCGGCCGTCGGCTCCGAGGAGCTGGACTGGCGCGTGCGCTCGCTGCGCCGGCGCCTTTTTCTGGCGGCCGGGCTGTTCATGCCGCTGTGCGACCTCTCGATTGCGTTCTCCGCGTTTCCGATCCTGCGCTTCGCGGGCTGGCAGTGGCTGATGGTCGCGCTGGCCGCGCCCGTGGTCAGCTGGGCCGCGTGGCCCTTCTACCAGGCGGCGGTGCGGGGTGCGCGCCACGGCGCGACCACGATGGACACGCTCGTCTCCCTGGGGATCGTCTCTGCCACCGGCTGGTCGCTGTACGCCATGTTCGCGCTGGACGGCCGAGCGAACAGCTCGCTGCTGTTCGGGCTTGCCCACGGCGCGAGCGGCGGCATCTACCTCGACGTGCCCGCCGGCGTGACCACGTTCCTGCTCGCAGGCCGTTACTTCGAGGCCTGGTCCAAGCGGCGCAACGGCGACGCGCTGTGCTCGCTGGCGGCGGTCGCTGCGCGCGACGTGGCCGTGCTCGACGCCGACGGGCGCGAGCAGCGGCGGGCGATCGAGCAGCTCGCGGTGGGCGATCGCTTCGTCGTGCGCCCCGGTGAGACGGTGGCGAGCGACGGCGAGATCCTCAGCGGGGAGTCTGCGCTCGACCGCAGCGTGATGACCGGCGAGTCCCAGCCCGTCGACCTCGGGCCGGGGGACGCGGTGCTCGGCGGCACGATCGCGCTGACAGGCCGGATCGTCGTGCGGGCGACGAAGGTCGGGCGCGAGACGCAGCTCGGGCAGATGCTGAGCCTCGTCGAGCATGCTCAGAACGAGAAGGCCTCCGTGCAGCAGCTGGCCGACCGCGCGTCCAGCGTGTTCGTCCCCAGCGTGATGCTGCTCGCCCTCGGCACCCTGCTCGTGTGGTTTCTGACGGGCAGTACAGCGACGGTCGCGATCAGCGCCGGGCTCTCGGTCCTGATCATCGCCTGCCCCTGCGCGCTCGGGCTGGCAACGCCCGCGGCGCTGCTCGTCGCATCCTGGGCGGGCGCCCGCCAGGGAATCTTCTTCAAGGGCTACCGAGCGCTCGAGGCGTCACGCCAGATCGACACGGTCGTGCTCGACAAGACGGGAACGCTCACCGAGGGACAGATGACGCTGTCCGACCTCGAAGCCGTCCCCGGCGTCGAGCAGCGCGAGCTGATGCGCCTCGCGGGAGCGCTCGAGCGCGCTTCCGAGCACCCCGTCGCGCGCGCGATCGCAGCGGCGGCCGCGCACTGGGTCGACGATGACCTGCCCGAGGTCCACTCCTTCCTCGCGCTCCCGGGTGTGGGTGCTCGAGGGGTGGTGGAGGGGCGGGAGCTCTACATCGGCAAGACGCACCCCGACGGGGACAGGCTCGCCGAGCCGCCCACGGTCCTGGCGGATCGCTGCGCTGCGTGGGAGGCGCTGGGGCGCACGGTCGTCGTCGTTCGTCGCGACGGGGAGACGATCGGCGCGCTCAGCCTCGCCGACACGATTCGTGCGTCCGCTGCGCCGGCTGTACGCGAGCTGCACGCGCTCGGTCTGCGCTGCGTGCTGCTGACGGGCGACAACGAGACGACAGCGAACGCGGTGGGGGAGGCGATCGGCGTCGATCAGGTGATCGCGGGCGCGCTGCCCGCGGAGAAGGTCGCCGTGATCCGCCGCATGCAGGCCGAGGGCCGCTCTGTGGCGATGGTTGGCGACGGCGTCAACGACGCGCCCGCGCTGGCCGCCGCCGACCTCGGCCTGGCGGTCGGGTCGGGGACCGATGCGGCGATCAACGCCGCCGACTTGATCATCGTGCGCGACGACCTCTGCGTGGTCGCGAGTGCGATCGGCCTGGCACGCAGGACGCTGAAGACGATCAGGGGCAACCTCTCCTGGGCGTTCTTCTACAACCTCGCCGCGATCCCCGTAGCGGCGCTGGGGCTGCTCGACCCGCTGATCGCCGGCGCGGCGATGGGCCTGTCCTCGAGCTTCGTCGTGTGGAACAGCTCGCGCCTGCGTCGCGTTGCTCCCGCGTCCGGAGCGCCGGCGTGAGCTCGATCTTGCACCACTGGTCGAACCCGGCGGTGCTCGTCATCGTGGTCGTGATCGCGCTGTGGCACGAGGCGGGGCTCCAGCGTCTGCTGCGCCGCACCCGGCGCGACCGCGTGCTCGCCCGGCGGTTGCGCTCGCTGTGGTTCTACGGCGGCCTCGTGGCGCTCGTCGTGGCGCTGGAGTCGCCGATCGAACACTGGGGCTACTCCTACTTCTACATACACATGATCCAGCATCTGATCCTGCTGCTCGCCGCTCCGTCGCTGATCGTCGCCGGTGCGCCGTGGCAGCCGCTGCTGATCGGCCCGCCGCTGCGGCTGCGCCGCCCGGCCTTCAAGGCGATCGTCCACGAGCGCTGGGCGCGCCCGCTGCGCGCGCTCGGTCACGTGTTGACGCGACCGCTCGTGGCCGTGGGGGCATTCAACGTCGTGATGGTCGGCTGGCAGATCCCCGGCCCCTTCAACCTCTCGGAGACGAGCGGGACGGTGCACTCTCTGATGAACGCCAGCATGCTGTTCGTCGGCATCCTCTTCTGGCTTCAGATCATCGCCTCGCCGCCGCTGCGGGTGCAGATGCAGCCGGCCGGCCAGGCGATCTCGCTGGTCGCCACGAACTTCGTCATGTTCATCCTCGCGATGTCCATGACCCTGTTCACGGACCACTCGTGGTACTCCGTCTATGACCACGTTCGTGGCGTGGGCATCTCCCCGTTCGGCGACCAGCAGATCGGCGCGGGCCTCTTGTGGGTTTGCGGCGACTTCTGGGCCGTGCCCGCGTTCGTGCTCGCCGTGCGACGGCTGATCGCCCAAGAAGAGGGCGTCGTCGTTGCGGCAATCGAGCGCATTCTCGGCGGGGGGCCGGCCCGCAGCCCGGGACAGTAGGCGCTACGGCGGGGCAGGCGTTGCCCCCAACCCTAAAAACCTCTCCAAGACTTAGCTTCAGCCATGTAACGGCGCCCTCGTCGACGGTGTATTAGAGGTATGGCCCAGATGCTCACCTGCCAG
>DATBZG010000014.1:0-4661 GCA_036513335.1 Solirubrobacteraceae bacterium
ATGAAGCTGACGACCGCGACACTAGTCTCCGCCGACGGAGTGATGCAGGCACCCGGCGGGTCAGGCGAGGACCGCAGAGGCGCATTCGAGCGTGGCGGATGGGCGAGGGGGAACCCCGATAGCGAGGTGATGGCGTTCATCGTCGAGCTCTACCAGCGCGCAGACGCGTTCCTGTTCGGCCGGTGGACATTCGAGCTCTTTGCCGGCCACTGGGAAGCAATGCAAGCGGGCAGCCACCCGATCGCGGATGCCCTGAACACACGGCCCAAGTACGTGGCGTCGACGACGCTGACCGACGCTCAGTGGACCGACACGACCGTCCTCTCCGGTGACCTCGCAGCGGCCATCGGCGAGCTGAGAACCAAGCCTGGAGGCGAGCTGCAAGTACACGGCAGCGGCAAGCTCATCCGCTGGCTCCTCGAGAACCAGCTGGTAGACGAGATGAACCTGCTCACCGTCCCCGTAGTCGTCGGCGAGGGCACGCGGCTGTTCCCCGATACCGGCCCGGACATAGCGCTCGACCTCCTCGACTCGCGAGCCTTCCCGAAGGGCTCGACGCTACGGGTCTACCGGCCCACCGGGCGCCCGCAATACGCAACCTGAAGCACGTCAGCTGCTCGCGCGCCAACAACATCTCACCGGCCAGCGACATCCGTGGCCGGCGCTCTCTACCCGTCGCGATCCCCGGTCTGCTCCAGCAGGCCGCCGTAGGCCCGGTCGAACTCTCGTTTGATCTCCGCGCGCCGTTTGGCCAGCGCGCCCACGTCTACGCCTTCCAGCCCGCGCGCCTGCTGTATCTGGCGGTCCACGCGCGCCAGCTCCAGCTGCAGGCGCTGCACCTCCAGCATCGCCGGGTTGGCCCGCTCTCGGCCCGCTTCCACGATCAGCTCAGCCAGCAGGCCCTTCATCTGCGGATCCTCATCGACCGCAACGCCGCCCGGAGCGGCCGCCATCGGCTGGCTCAAATCGCCCTCGCGCAGGTGCCTTGCGACCCGCCGCAGCAGCTCGCTGGAGAAGTGCTCGTCAACGTCAAGGGCCGACAGCGCATGCGCCCCCTCCTCGGGAGACGCGATGCACAAGGCCAGAAACGCCTGCTCGGTCTCCGCCCGCCCAGACAGCGCCGCTGAGCGCCCGCTGGACCCGTTCGCAGTGCGCTGCTGGGTCCCGTTTGCCGCAGCCCCGCGATCGCCGCCACGACCGCCCTGGCCCCGCGCCGAGGACTGCCGCTGCGCACCCCCCGGCCCAAGCAGCTGCTCCGCCAGGCTCTCCGGCAGCGCCAGGCGGCTGGAGACCATGCGCGTGAGCTCCATCCGCATCGCGCTCGGAGGCAGCGTCGCGAACACCGGGCGCAGCTGCTCGATCATCCGATCGCGTCCCTCAGGAGTCGTGTCATCGCCGGCCGCGAGCACGCGCTCAACGCGAAAGCGCACGAACGCCACCGAGCGCGCCACCGCCGCGCCGATCGCCTCCGGACCGTCGCGCTGGATCATCTCCGCCGGATCCGCCCCCTCCACCAGCGGAACCACGCGCAGCTCCAGCTTGCGCTTCGCTGCAAGGCTCGACGCGCGCAGCATCGCATCCTGCCCTGCACTGTCAGCGTCCAGCGCCAGCAGCACCGTCTGCGCCATCCGCGCCAGCTCGCCCACCTGCTCCGCCGTCAATGCCGTCCCCATCAGGCCCACCGAGTTGCGCAGGCCCGCCTGGTGCAGCGCGATCACGTCGGTGTAGCCCTCGCACACGATCACCTCGCCCGCCTTCGCCGCGTGCGCCCGCGCCAAGTCCGCCCCATAGACGTGCAGACCCTTGTGGTAGACGTCGTTGTCGGACGTGTTCAGGTACTTCGGGCGCTGGTCCTCACGCATCGCGCGCGCGCCGAAGCCCAGCACCTTGCCGCGCACATCCGCCAGCGGGAACATGATCCGCGAGCGGAAGCGGTCATACGGACGCCCGTTCTCCTTCGAGCGCTGCGCGAGACCTGTCGCATACAGCTCCTGCTCGGAGAAGCCACCCCGTCGTGAGGCAAGCAGCACCCGATCCCACGCGCTCGGCGCATAGCCCACTCGGAACGCGCGCAGGATCTCCTCCCCCAGCCCCCTGCCCTCCAGATACTCGCGAGCGCGCGCCGCCTCGCTCGACTCCCACAGGTAGCGCTCGTAATAGGACGCAGTTCGCGACAGCAGCTCCAGCAGCCGATCCTTGCGCCTGCGCTTCTCCGCCTCCTTCGGGTCCTCCTCCTCGCGCTGCAGCTCGATGCCATAGCGTTCTGCCAGCAGCTCCAGCGCGCCCTTGAAGTCCACTCCTTCGGTCTCCTGCACGAACGTGAACACATCGCCCGATGCCTGGCAGCCGAAGCAGTAGTACACCTTCTGCCCCGGGTCGATCCCGAATGACGGCGAGCGCTCGTCGTGGAACGGGCACAGGCCCTCGTAGCGCGCCGGGCCCGCGCGGCGCAGGTCGGTGCGTGCGGAGACCAGCTCTACGAAGTCGACCGCGTCGCGCACGCGGTCCTTGGACTCGTTCGTGTACAGCGCCACGCCGGCAACGCTAGCGGGCGAAAGCCTGCGGCACCTGTAGCTCCGTATAGGCCCTGATGCAGTAGCGGTCGGTCATCCCCGCCAGGTAGTCCGTGACCCGCTCCGCGAGCTCCGCCTCGCCTTCGCCGCGCCCGCCGTCGGGCCCTGACGGCAGCTCCTCCGGGTGCTCGGTGTAGTGCTCGAACAGCCTGCGCACGACCGCCGCGATCTTCGCGTGCTCCGCGCGAACCGCCGGGCCGAGGTAGACCCGCTCGAACATGAACTCGCGCAGCTCGCTCATCGCAGGGCCCGCCAGCGGGCCCTGCACGATGTCGCCCGCGAGCTCGGAGTGCTCGACCATGTCGTGCACCAGCGCATCGATCCGTGCCGAGCCGCTCGTCCCCAGAACCGCGATCGGCTCGCCCGGGAGCTCGTCCTCACGCAGCAGCCCCGCGCGCACCGCGTCGTCGATGTCGTGGTTGATGTACGCAACGCGATCGATCACACGCACGATGCGACCCTCCAGCGTCTGCGGCGGCGGCGTGCGGCTCGAGTGCCTCGCGATCCCTTCGCGGACCTGCTCTGTCAGGTTCAGCCCCACGCCATCGCGCTCCAGGCGATCGACGATCCGCAGCGAGTGCTCGAAATGACGGAAGTCGCGCTCGAAGCGCTCTTTCAGGCAGCCGTCCAGAACCTCCTCGCCGATGTGGCCGAACGGCGGGTGGCCGAGGTCGTGCCCGAGGCCGATCGCCTCCGTCAGATCCTCGTTCAGGCGCAGCGCCCGCGCGACGGTGCGCGAGATGCTCGTCACCTCCAGCGTGTGCGTCAACCGCGTGCGGTAGTGGTCGCCGCGCGGCGCCACGAACACCTGCGTCTTGTGCGTCAGCCGGCGAAACGCCTTGCTGTGGACGATCCGGTCGCGGTCTCGCTGAAACGGCGTGCGCAGCGAACAGTCGTCCTCATCTCGCTCGCGCAACGCCGGGTACGAACGCGCCGCAAGCGGCGAAAGAAGCCGCTCCTCCTGATCCGCGCAGCGCTCAGCGAAGCCGGCGGCGACCGTGTCCTGTTGACTGGCGACGCTCACCACTCGATTGTGGCAGCGACTGCGGCCGGTTCAGACAGCGTCAGTTCTCGCGCTTCCAGTCGCCGCGCATGGTCGCCTTGTGAACCCAGTGGTGCCAGCCCTTCAGCTCGCCCGGGTCCTCGCCGAACACCGGCGCCCCGCCGCCCGGCTGAGGCAGGCTCTGCGCAGCCGTCGAGTCGATCCGCAGATCGACGCCGAACTCGTGCAGCGACCCCACATCCGCGGCTTCTACGAAGCGCAGACCGTGCCCGGGGGTGGAGATCACGATGCCGTGGAAAATGTCCTTCTCGGGCGCTGAGACAACGTGGTGAACCGTGCCCACGCGCTCACCGTCGGAGCTCAGCACAGGGACGCCCTTCTCCAGCACCCCATACGCAATCGGCAGACCCTCGTCCATGGCGCCCACGATACCGGGATCAGGCGGCGCGACTGCCGATCGCCGGCATCAGGCGCAGGTGCGCGTGGTGCTCGAGCGTGGCCGCGATCGCCCGCTCCACCTGGCCGAGCGCGCTCGCCGAAGCCAGCGGCACATCGCTCA
The DNA here is from genome assembly GCA_036513335.1 of Solirubrobacteraceae bacterium. Lineage (GTDB taxonomy): Bacteria > Actinomycetota > Thermoleophilia > Solirubrobacterales > Solirubrobacteraceae > Palsa-744. The sequence continues at coordinate 4,136 of DATBZG010000014.1, forward strand.
GCGCACGCCCCAGCGCGTCCGTCATGAACGCATAGGCGTCGTGTCCCAGCGTGAAGGAGCCCGCCTCGCACGCCGAGCACACCACGCCCCCAGCCGCACCGGAGAAGCCCACCAGGTGCTCGGGCTCGCCGCAGCTCGCGCACGCCCCCAGCTGCGGCGCGAGGCCAGCCGCCAGCAGCAGCTTCAGTCGAAACGCCAGCGCGCGGCCGTGCCCATCCGCGCCGCCGCGCTCGTCCAGCAGCGCAAGCTGGCGGCACAGCAGGTTGAACACCCCCGGGTGCGGCTCGGATGTCTCGAACAGCCGCCCCACCGCGTCGCACGCCCGCGCCGCCGCATCCAGCGAGCGCGCGTCGCCGCGCAGGCGCGCGTAGCCGTCGATCGTCTGCGCGCCCGTGACCGTCATCAGCTCGCCGCGGCCTTCGTGCAGCTCGATGTGCAGGCGAAAGAACGGCTCCAGCCGACCGCCGAAGCGGCTGCGCGCACGGCGCACGCCCTTCGCGATCGCGCTGACGCGCCCGCGATGGGG
>DATBZG010000015.1:0-22046 GCA_036513335.1 Solirubrobacteraceae bacterium
GCACGTGGTCGGCGAGGGCGACACCGAATGCGGCGGCAGCCTGATCCAGCGTTTCGTGGAGAATCCCGCCGCGCTCGACTCGCTCAACACCTCTTGTGCCGCGACGATACCGCCGATCCGCGCCGTCGGTGTGTATGCGGCCGCGCTCTCCGAAGAACAGCCGCTGCACGCCTCGCCGGGTGGCACGAGCTCGGCGGTCGGCCTGCGCGTGGCCGCGGCGGCGGTGTCCACCGCGGGCGATGCGATCACGCGTTTTCAGGCGATCGAAGCGCGGCTCGACCACGGTCTGGAGGGCGGCACCGTGCACGCGAGCGAGGGCGGGTTGCTGTTGAAGCTGCGTCGCGACCGCCTCGTGCCGGGGGTGTCGATCAGCGGCACCGTGAAGCTCACCCCCGATGCGAATGCCGTGGAGGGCTACGCCGTTCGGGCGACGCTCAGCGCGAAAGCCCCTGGCGTGCGGCGGGCGTCATTCCAGGCGACGTGGACGACAGCGGGCGCCGGCGCGCAGGCGCAGGTGACGGGCGCGGTGGAAGGGCAGCGGGTCGCAGGGACGATGCCCGCTCCCTGAAAGGGATATCGCAGCGACGCTGCCCGCCCATGAACGCCGCCACGCCTCGGGGGGCGGGCTCAAATCTCGATCAGCAGCGTGACGGGCCCGTCGTTGACGAGCTCCACCTGCATGTGTGCACCGAAGACACCACGCTTCGCTTTGGCGCGCTCGCAGAAGCGCTCGTACAGCGCGAGCGCCTGCTCGCCGGGCGCGGCGGCGAGGAAGCTCGGCCGGTTGCCGCGCCGGGTGTCGCCGTAGAGCGTGAACTGACTCACGCACAGGACCTCACGCTCGCCGAGCGCCTCGTTCATGTTGCCGTCGTCGTCGGGGAAGACGCGCAGCGCGCGAACCTTCTCGGCGAGGCGATCGGCCGCGGCGGGCTCGTCTTCGCGCGAGACTCCGAGGAGCACCAGCAGCCCCGGTCCAATCTCGGCGACCGGGCTGCCGTCGACGCTGACGGCCGCGCGGCTGACCCTCTGCACGAGCGCTCGCATCGGCGAGCGAGTATGACACTCAGCTTCCGGCCGGATGCGCTTCGTGCAGGTGCACGTCCGGCACCTCGACGCGAGCGCGCCGTTCGCTCTCACCGGTGGTGCGGCGCAGGCGCATGATGCCCCGCAGGTCCTCTCGCGCGGTGGCGATGATCTTGACGCGGGAGTCGGGGTCGTCGACCCAGCGGACGGGCACCTCGTGGATCGCCAGGCGGTTGCGCTGGGCCCTGTAGAGGAGCTCCGTGTCGAAGAACCACTCGTCGTCCTCGACCTCTTGCAGGAGCGCTTGGATGACCTTGCGTCGGCCGGCCTTGAAGCCGCACTGGGCGTCGGAGAAGCCCGCGCCGAGCAGCGTCTGCAGCAGCGCGTTGTAGCTGCGCGAGATTAGCTCGCGCTTGATCCCGCGTGTGACCTCGGCGCCGGGGGCGAGCCGCGAGCCGATCGCGAGATCGGCGCGACCCTCCAGCAGCGGTGCGAGCAGCTCGCCGAGCGCGGCGAGGTCGGTCGAGAGGTCGACGTCCATGTAGGCCACGACATCAGCCCTGCTGATGCTCCAGGCGGCGCGGAGGGCCCTGCCGCGGCCCTTGCGCTCGAGGTGCAGCACCTGGACCTCGGGCAGCTCGCGCGCGAGCGTGAGGGCGAGGTCCAGCGTGCCATCCGTGCTGGCGTTGTCGGCGATCGTGATCGCGAACGGGATCGCCAGCTCTCCCAGCGCGTGCTCGCGCAGCCGGCTCACGCTCGCGGCGAGCACGCGCTGCTCGTTGTAGACGGGGATCACGATCTCGACCGCAGGCTTGGTCATGGGGTCTGCTGTCACGGCCTCGGGAATGGGAACGCGATCGATCGTGGAGGTGCATGGGGTAGGGATGTCAAGTGTGGGGTTCATGTCATGCATCCTGGAGCGCCCGCTTGGGAGGCCGATGAAGGAAGCCTGAGAGGTCGTTGAGCGTCAATACCGCGGGGGGTTGCACGACCTCGTGCGAGCCGTCGTCGAACACGATCACGCCGCCGTGCGTCAGCCAGCCGACCGCTGCGTGCGGGCCGTTGAGGAGCGCCGCCTTTGCTCGGATCTCGGCCATCAGGGCGCTCGGGGCGAGCGCTGTCACCTGGACGATCCCGGTGAAGGCGGGCTCTCCCCTCGCGGGGTCGAGCAGATGGTGCGCCGGCCTGCCGTCGCGCCCGAGCCAGCTGCGCCGACCGATGCCGCTGGTGGCCACGCCGGTTGCCGAGGACTCGAAGGTGTGCACGATGTGGCCGTCGAAAGGGCTCTCCACGCGGATCTCGCGCGCCATACCCTCGGTGCCTCCGATCAACAGGTCGCCGGCGCAGTTGACGGCGAAGCTCGCGTGGCTGGCGAGCGTCTCGCCGAGAACGTCCGCGAACATGCCCTTGGCGAGGCCGCCGCTGTCGAGCATCACGCCGGGAGGGCGGGTGACTGTAAGCGCGTCCAGGTCGACCTCGATCTGCCGCCATCCACCGTGCGGGGAGCTCGAGGCTGGACGGCGCGAACCGGCGAGCGCGAGCGCTCGCCGCAGCGACAGCGGCTCGCCGAGGTCCGCGGTGTAGCCGGCGCGCTGGATGTCCGCGAGCAGGGTGGCGTCCACGAGCCCGCCGGTGATGCTCCCGGCGGTGTGCACGGCCTGCGCAAATCGCGCCATGAGCGCCCCAACGGGGACCTCTCGTCGCGGATCGTCGTTGAGCATCGAGAGCTCGCTGCTCTGGATGAAGCGCGAGAAGCGCTCGTGCCAGGAGAGCAGCATGCGCTTGGCGACGAGCGCCCCGTCGTGCGCGGTGCCGGTTTCCCCGGCGCCGATCACGAGCGCGGCGCAGCGCGAGCCGAAGCAGTCGAACTCCTCGATCGCCTCCGTTTCGGCGCTCATGACTGCGAGGTGGTTACGGCCGATGCGCTGGAGCTGGATTCTTCGCTCGCGGTCGAGGCTTCGTCTTCTGAGGAGGTGGACGCGCTCGAGGATTCAGCGCTTTCAGAGGATTCGGTGCTCGTGGCGGGGGCGCTGGAGTCGCTGGAGGATGTGGTGCCGGTCGAGTTGGTGGACGAGCTGACTTTGTCGGCCTTCTCGGCGGCGGTGCGTTTGGCGTTGGCGTCGAGCGCGGGGTCGTGTCCGGACGCGAGCTGCACGTAGATCACGAGGAAGGCGACGCTGAACAGCGTCGCGGTGAGTGCGGCGACGCTCCGGCGGATACGCCGAGCGCGAATCAGTATCGCCTGGCGTCGTTCCTGCGCGATCGCCGTCGCGCGCTCCTGCTCGGGCGTGCGCGGTGCGCGGCGGCGTGGGGTGTCAGGCGAGTCCATGATCGCTCCAATCGGGCTGCGGGATCGCGGCGGCGGACAGCTTGCGCGCCGCGCGCCGCTCGCCGGCGGTAACGGCCGGGCCGGCGCTCGCGCGGGCGCTCCCGAGGTGGCGGATGACGAGCAGGACGAGCGCGGGCACGACGACGATGCCGGTCATCGCCAGGAACCACGCCTGGCCGGCGTCTGTTCCCTCGCCGAGGGAGTGCGCGATGCCGAGGATCCAGGCGAGCGCGGTGAAGCGGTGCAGCACGCGCCAGCGCTGGACGCCGATGCGTGCGCGGGCGTAGTAGGAGAGGCCGAGCATGGCGAGCATCCAGAAGGCGACGATGCCCATGCTCGTCCACAGGGTCATGTAGCCGCTGAGGAAGGGGATCGCGACGTCCGCGAGGCTCGGGTGCAGGTAGCTGTCGCCGATCAGGCTGAGGCCGTGCACGAGGAGTGCGCCGAGCGTCGCCAGGGCCAGGGCCTCGTGTGTGACGCGGAGCTCCAGGCGCTGGCGCTTGACGATGCCGCCGCCCATCAGCAGGCCGATGCAGACCGACAGGCTGGAGAGCACGAGCGCTGCGATGCCGGCGGCGCGACTGGTGATCCAGAAGAGGTGCGGCCCGACAGCGGTGGCGAGGATGCTTGTGGAGGTCATGGTTCGATCAAATCGTGGTGGGTTGGAGTGAATGGGCAATAACCTTTGGATAAGCGCGCTCTAAGAGCGTGAGACGGCTTGGCCCGCGGGGCGGACGGCGCCGTCCCGCGCCGTCCGCTGCCGTGGGGCTGTCATGCCTGCGCGTTGAGTACCGAGGAGCGCGTGCGCGCCGCCTGGCGGGCCGGGCGGGCCGGGAGGGCTGCAGCGAGGGGAACGCTCGTCACCTGTGTGGCGGAGACGTGCGGGGTGAGCAGCTTGGCCCTGGACATGACGAGTGCGAGGACGCCGATCAGGGCGAGGTCGGCGAGGACGATGATTGCGATTGCGAGGGAGAGTGACATTGGAGACCTTTCGAGGTTGTTTGCTCGATCTGTCATCCAGTGTCGAGGTCGCGCCTGAGGCGGCTGTGGCTTTAGCCTGAGAGGACCCTGAGAGGTGCCGGCGCCGGCACCGCAGGACTTACTCGGCGTCGGCGGCGCGCGGCTGCGGCGGTGACTTGGGCAGGCGCACGACGAACACGGCACCGCCTCCGGGCGCGTTGTGCGCGCCGATCTGCCCGTGGTGGGCCTCGACGACGCCGAGCGCGATCGATAGACCGAGGCCGGCCCCCGCTTTGCCGCGCTCGCGTCCGCCCTCGGCGCGCCAGAAGCGGTCGAAGAGGTTCTCGCCGGCGCTGGCGGGCAGGCCCGGCCCGTGGTCGCGCACGCTGATCGTGGCGGTCTTCTCGTCCTGCTCCACAGCCACCTCTATAGGCGTGCCGGCGGGGGTGTGCACGAGCGCGTTACGTGTCAGGTTTGCGAGCACCTGGCGCAGCTGGTGAGCATCGCCGCAGACGACCGCGGGACCCTCGGAGATGAGCTCGATCGTCCTGTCGGGGGCGGTCGCGCGTGCGTCGACGACGGCGTCGCCGGCGAGCACCGCGAGGTCCACCGGATCGGATTTGAGCTCGGGCTCCTCGTCGAGACGGGCGAGCGTCAGCAGATCCTCGACGAGGACCCCCATGCGCTTGGACTCGTCCTCGATGCGCCGCATCGCCATTTCCGTGCCGGCCTGATCCTCGGTTGCGCCCATGCGGAAGAGCTCGGCGTAGCCGCGGATCGAGGCGAGCGGCGTGCGCAGCTCGTGCGATGCGTCTGCGAGGAAGCGCCGCAGGCGCTCTTCGCTTCGTGTGCGCGCGGCGAATGCATCCTCGAGGCGGTCGAGCATCGCGTTCAGCGCGAGCCCCAGTCTCCCGACCTCCGTCTTGCTGGTGGCGGGGCTGACGCGGTGGGAGAGATCGCCGCCGGCGATCTGCCCGGCGGTGATCTCCATGCGGTCGAGCGGGCGCAGACCGAGGCGCACGACGAACGAGGCGCTCACCGCGAGCGCGAGCAGCACGCCCAGGATCACGAGACCCTCGACGAGCAGCAGGCGGTTGAGCGTGTCGGAGACTTCGCGCAGCGGCACGGCGACGAGCGTCAGCCCGCTGTCCTCGGGGTCGTGGCTCACGTAGACGCGGTAGCGCAGACCGGAGGATCCGACGGAGCCGACGGTGAAGACCCTTTCGATCGGAACGTGCTTTGGGATCACCGGGCGGGGCGGGCGTGTTTCGATGAAGCTGAAGAAGGTTGCGCCGATCGATTCGCTTGAGGAGCTTTTGCGTTCACCGTATGTCCCTGGAGGAAGGTTGCTCTGCGGGCCGGTCGGGTTGGTCTGCCCGCCGCTGCCCTGGTTGCTGTCCTTGTCGTTGTTGTCGCTGTCGTTGTTCGCGCCGCTGGCGGCGGCCGGCCCGACGGGCGGTTTGAAGCCGTCACGGTCGAGCGCTTGCGAGACCGCGGGGGCGGCGGCCTTCACCTCCTGGTCGATGCGCCCCTGCAGGAAGGAGCTCTGCTCGGCGTAGGTGACGGCCGCAAGCGCGATCAACCCGGCTGCGGCCAGCACGAGCACGCTGACCAGCACCCGCGCGCGCAGCGAGGCCATCAGGCGCGCGGGGCTTGCAGTGCGTAGCCGACGCCGCGTACGGTCTTGATCAGCGAAGGGCCGTGGGCGTCGAGCTTCTTTCGCAGGTAGCTGATGTAGGTCTCAAGCACGCGCCCGTCGCCACCGAAGTCGTAATTCCAGACATGGTCGAGCAGCTGTGCGCGGGTGAGCACGCGCCGCGGGTTGAGCATCAGGTAGCGCAGCAGACGGTATTCGGTGGCTGTGAGGTCGATCGCCTCGCCTGCGCGGTTGACTTCGCGAGACTCCTCATCCATCTCGAGATCCTCGAAGACGAGCCGCGCGGAGTCGGCCGTCGCCTGGCCGGTTCGCCTGAGGATCGTCCTGATCCGTGCGACGAGCTCCTCGAGGCTGAAGGGCTTGGTCATGTAGTCGTCCCCGCCTCCGCTGAGGCCGCGGATCTTGTCCTCGGTGGCGTCGCGCGCGGTCAGGAAGATGATCGGCACGGAGGCGCGCTGGGCGCCGAGGCGCGCGGCGACGTCGAAGCCTTCCATGTCAGGGAGCATCACGTCGAGGACCATCAGGTGCGGTTTGAAGCTGGCGACGGCGGCGAGCGCCTCGCGCCCGTTGCCGGCGCTTTCAACGGTGAAGCCCTGGAAGCGCAGCGCCATGCTGACGACCTCCACGAGGTTGGGCTCGTCGTCGACGACCAGCACGCGATTGGCTGATGGGCTGTCAGGCATGTTCGGGCCTCCCTCTATGCGATGCAGTGAACAACGCGGCCATCCTCCTCGAGGATGCTCAGCGTATCCGTTGAGATTCCTGAGAGTTCGCTGAGTACGCGTGGTGGCACGCGGCCGGTGAGCCCAGTTGCGATCCTCGCGAGGATGGTGCCCGGAGCTCGACCGCCACCCTCGCGGTGACGGAGCGTTTACGATTGTCGAGCTGATGTTGAGGCGCTGGTTTGCAGAAGTGGGGATGGGGCTCGCGCTGGCGGGTGCATTGGCGTGCGCGACGTTGGCGTGGGGAGTGGGATCGGCCTCCGCGGCCGCCGACGGCGGCTGGTGGGCGATGCCGCAGCATCTGACCTGGTACTGGCAGCTGACGGGCGAGGTGAAGAACACCGAGTCGGTCCAGGCGTACGACATCGACGGCTTTGAAAACAGCGCAGCCGAGGTGTCGACCCTGCAGGCGCAGGGCAAGCACGTGATCTGTTACATCGACGTGGGCACGGCGGAGGACTTCCGTCCCGACTACGACGAGTTCCCGGAATCGGTGCTGGGTCGCTCCAACGGCTGGCCGGGGGAGCGCTGGCTGGACATCCGCCAGCTGAGCGTGCTCGAGCCGATCATGACCGCGCGTTTCGAGATGTGCAGGGAAAAGGGCTTTGAAGCGGTCGAGCCGGACAACATCGAAGGCTATGCCAACGACTCGGGGTTCCCGCTGACGGCGCAGGAGCAACTGACCTACAACGAGTGGGTGGCGGAAGAGGTCCACTCGCTGGGCATGGCGGTGCTGCAGAAGAACGACGGTGAACAGACGCCCGAACTGCTGTCGTATTTCGACGGCGCGTTGACCGAGCAGTGCAACCAGTACCACGAATGCGGGGACTTCAAGCCGTACCTGACGGCGGGCAAGCCGGTCTTGAACGCCGAGTACCATCGCTCGACGGCGAAGTTCTGCGCGGCGGACATCGCCGCGGGAATCATGGGCGCGCGCTTCGGCCTGGCGCTGAACGGCAAGCGCTTTCAGCCCTGCTGGTAGCCGCACGAGAACGAAAGCGACGCGATCCAGAGCCGCTCGAGGAACCTTTCCCTTCGAGCCCGGGGGCCTTCCGGTTCGGGTGGCGCGGCCTCACACCTCAGTGGCCTCGCTCTTGACGGCTCGGAACCGCGTCTGAAACGAACATACGCCGAGCCCTGAGCGATTGCAAGAGCCGAGGCGCACGCTTCCCGCATCCTGCGAGGAAATTCGCCCGCGGACCATCACTTGCAGAGTAAGTCGCGCCTCGAGGGAGATGGCGCGCTCGCTCAAGTGCCGGCCCTGCGGGTGTCGATGGCGAAGTGGTGGCAACCATCCCGACCGAGACGAGCGCCCCCGACGCCGCGTCCTGCGCAGGCGCGCCGGCGCCTACGCCGTCACCGGGGGTGCAGATCGCGCCGTCGAGCCCGATGGCGTGCGCGGCACGTGCATTCGGCGACGACTACCCGCCGATCAGCCGCCACTGGCTGGTGCGCCTCGCAGGGATCGCATACGTGGTCTCGGCGATCATTTACGTCCCGTGGCTGTTTGCCTCGCTGGACCGTCATCTGCCGTGGCTGGCGTGGCCGTTCCTCGTGGCCAACGTGTTCACGATGCTGACGACGCTGCTGAGCATCTACAACCACTGGTGGAGGGCGGTCCCGGAACGTCGCCCGCTGGCGTACGGCGATGAGCCACTGGTCGGGATCATCATTCCCTGCTGCGGGGAGCCGGTGGGCATGGTCCTACGGACCGTCACCTCGGTGATCGAGCAGGACTGGCCGCTGGAGCAGATGGCGATCGTGGTGAGCGACGACGGCCACGATCCGGCACTGGCGCGTGCGCTGCGGGACTGGCCGGTGCTCTACCACTCGCCTCCCGATCGCTTCGCCCCGGGCCGCGACGGTGCGGCGAAGGCGGGCAACCTCAACTCGGCGTTCGCGATGCTGGTCGGCGAGCATCCGCCGCTGGCCTACGTGGAGACCCGCGACTGCGATGACGAGCTCGGCTCCACGGCGTTCCTGCGCGAGGTGATCGGTCAGCTGGAGAGCGAGGAGCGTCTGGCGTACGTGCAGACGATCAAGGAATCGCAGGTGAGCGCGGGCGACCCGTTCAACAACCGCGAGGCGATGTTCTACCGCGGGCAGATGCTCTCGCGGAACGCGGCCAACGCGACCTTCCCGTGCGGCTCAGGCGTGGTCTGGCGGCGTGCGGCGCTGGATGACATCGGTCTGTTCCCGACGTGGAATCTCGTTGAGGACCTGCAGTCGGGCGTGGAGGCGCTGCGCCGAGGCTGGCGTGGGCGCTACCTGCCGATCGTGGGGGCCATGGGCCAGCACTCGCCGGAGGACGTGCCGAACGTGTACAAGCAGCGGGGCACGTGGGCAATCGACACGGTCCGCCTGATGGTGTGGGGCGAACTGCGGGGCCTAAGCCTGCGTCAGCGCGCACAGTTCTACGAGCTGCTGGGCTACTACCTGCACTCGTTCACCGTACTGGTGTACGTGCCGAGCATCATCTGCGCGCTGCTCGGATACGTGCCATTCAAGGCGAGCGGTGAGAGCTTCTTGATCCATATGCTCCCGATCGTCCTGGCCACCGAGGCGTGGCTGCTGGCGATCAATCGCCCATACAACGACCGTCGCCGACGCCAGCGCCATCCGGTGCGTGAGCTCTGGCGCGTGCGCATTATCTGGAGCGGTATGGCGCCGGTGTTCATGAAGGCCTCGCTGCAGGCGATCCTGGGCGGCCGCCACCGCAAGCCGGTTTACAGGGTGACGCGCAAGCACGACGACCCGCGCTGGCACTGGGGCCACACGTTGCCTCAGACGAGCGTGCTGTTGCTGGTTGCGTTCACGGTGATCTACGCGGCCAGTCACCGCACGCTTCCGCGCCTCACGCTGCTGTTGCCGTTCGTCTACTGGGGCGGGCTGTACGTGGCGCTGTTTGCGGGGTTCGTGGCGCGCAGCTGGTATGGCGTGCGCAGCCTTCGCCGCGCGGTGGTGCCGGTCGTGAGCGCGGGTGTGGAGCCTCGCGCCGAGGTAGGCGCGCAGCTTGGCGACCCGGGCTGATCCGCGTCAGCTCAGCGCGTGCGTTCGAGCGCGCTGGCGAGTTCGATCAGACTGACGTCGAGGGCGTCCACGATCCGCATGAGCGTCATCCATCCGGGGCTGTTGAGCCCGCGTTCGATCCGCGACAGCGCGGAGGCGGTGATGCCTGCGTCGAAGGCCAGCTGTTCCTGTGTCACCTCTCGTTCCTCGCGGAGCTGCTTCAAGAGCGCCGCCAGAGCCGGGTCGGGCTGATCTCGCATGGCGATAAACATGCCGTAGTCCTAGGGTCAGAGTACAGGGGTAAAAGTCCTAGGACCAAAAGCCGTGTAATCTGAGCACGCCCAAGCCATCGTCCGAGATGGTCCTGGTGCGCAAGCGAGGCCGAGCGCCGGCCCCACATCGGCGTCAGGTCTATGCAGGCGACTGGGGGTTCTCCGGGTGGCTCCCCGGGGACCCCCAGGCGCTAAGCCGCTACTCGTGCGAGCGACGCGCGAACGCTCAGGCCGGCCGCAGCACGTAGCTGGCGAAGATCCCGTCAGCCGAGTAGGACGCATCCTCGATGCGCAGTCCCGAGCGCTCGATCATCGGCTCGAGCAGCCAGCTGAACGTGGAGTGCTCCTCGCGTACGTGCTCCTCGAGCTCCGCCCGGCTCCAGTCGTGCTCGATCCCGTTGTCCTCGGCGCTCGCGCACCACGCCTCGAGTCGCTCCTGCGCTTCGCTGGGCTCGAAGCTGTAGACCACGTCGAGCAGTCGAAAGGCGCCTCCGGGGTTCAGCATCCTGGCGATCCGCGCCAGCGCGAGCGCCTTCCAGGCATCCGGCAGATGGTGGAGCGCGAGGCGCGAGTAGACGAGATCGGGCTTGGGGCCGCGATGCTCATAGCTCAGAAATCCGGCGTTGACGATCTCGAGGTTCGTGAGACCCGCGTCATCGCGCTTGGTCCGCAGGCGCTCGAGCATCACGGGCGAGACGTCCGCGGCGACGACACGCGCGGCCGCGGCCGCGGCGGCGAGTGCGAACTGCCCGGTGCCGGCGCCGAGGTCGACGACGGTCGCATCGGGTTGCAGTCCGAGCCCCTCGCAGAGCAGCAGCTCCGCGTCGGCGTCGGCGTTCTCCTTGGCGTCGTAGCGTGCCACGTGCCCAACGTCGAGGTTCTCCCGTCCCGCGCTTGCGATCTCGTCGAGCATCCAGCCCGGGGGCGGTGTCAGTGGGTGCTCGGGCGCCATCGCGCCATCGTGGCATGGACGCGGTGTGCATTGTCGCGCGCGTGCGCACATGCGGTCGGATGCTGACTGGTTGTGTGATTGGTGCGGCGTTGATGTCAAGCCTCGCATAAGTTCGAGAAACAGAACTACAGATATAATCTGAACTTGACTTTCGGCCGAGGCACGTGCGAGACTCGCCGCCGTCACGCCCCTGATGTGGATCCGAGGAGACTGGAGTCGCGGTGTCAAACGTTCGATTTGTGCGTGCGCAGGACCGTCGTCTGTCTCTCTGGCAGTCCTCGGTCGCGGAGAACGCGCGGCGCCAGATGGGCGAAGGAGTCTCGGCGATCGCGGTGCTCGCGCATCCGTTGATGCGGGCGACGAACGATCATGTGGCGGCGGTGCTGGCGGGCGGCGGGGGGGCGGCGCTCCAGCCGGTCGCAGGCGACGAGCGCCAGACGGCCGCCTTCCTCTCGCAGCTGGGGCTGGAAAAGGGCATGGCGCTGGTGGACGGCGACATCGAACGAGCCGAAGCGGTAGACGTAGAGTTCCGCAGGTACAGCGACATCGACCCGGGGTTTCTCGTGTGTGCACTCACGTTCGCCGAGTACTACATGGCGCACGACGGCAAGCTCCTCTACAACGACTGGAAGATCCAGGGTGGCGGCGATCCCGACTACGGCGTGATCGAGTGGACGCTCCCGCAGGACGCGGTGGTGGGCATCATCGGCGATTGGGGCACGGGTCTCGACGACGCGCGCGCGCTGCTGAAGGAGGTGCTGGCGTTCGACCCTGCGGCGATCATCCATCTCGGTGACGTCTACTACTCGGGCACGCCGCACGAGTGCCGCGTCAACTACACGGAGGTGATCGCCGAGGTGTTCGCTGAAGCGCTCGGTGAGGGAACGCGCGTGCCGGTGTTCAGCCTGGCGGGCAACCACGAGTACTACGCGCTCGGCTACGGCTTCTACCCGACGCTGACCACGATCAACGAATCGATCCCCTCTGCGGAGCAGGTGGCGAGCTACTTCTGCCTGCGCACGATCGACGGTGGCTGGCAGTTCCTGGCGATGGACACCGGCTACGGCGACGCCGATCCGTTCGACCAGGTCGACCCGTGGTACGCCGGTCCCGGGCTTCACAAGACGGAGGTGAAATGGCTTCGCCACCAGCTCGAGAGCTTCGCTGGCGCCACCGTCCTGCTCTCCCACCATCAGCTGTTCTCAGCGCATGCGACGCTCAACGGCATGTGGTCCTCCGAGAGCGCCACTCCGTACGTGAACACGTTCCTGAAAGAGGCCGTCGAGCCTTATCTGAGCAGTGGGATCGCCGCCTGGCTTTGGGGACACGAGCACAACTTTGCTGTGTACAAGGACGACAGCTTTGGCTTGGCCAAGGGGCGGCTGCTGGGGTGCAGCGCGTACGAGGAACTGACGGCGAGCGAGCCGTACAAAGTCAATTGCCAGGAAGTGGAATACCTCGACCCGACTCGCTATCGCGTGAGCTCAGAGGGGGACTATTACGACCACGCGTATGCGATCGTGGACTTCTCGAAACGCAAGGACCCGAGCGGCCCGGTGTCGATCTCCTACCACCGGTTCCCGTCGTGGGGTGAGATCGGCCCGAGCTCTCCGAAATCCCGACTGATCTACAGCGAGGAGCTGGTTAGACCGGCGGTCGCACCGTAGGGCTGAAGGCTGGGTCCTGCCGCGATCTCGGTTACTACCGTGTGATCGTTTGAAGCGCCCTCACGAGCCGGCTATTTGCAGCGGGCGTCCAGTCGATGTCAGCGGCGAACGGGGCCGCGTAGCTTGGAACCCCGCCGCGAACGAGTCGGCAGAGCGCTGCCTGCTCGAGCTCGCCGGCCGACCATTCGTAGAGGCTTTGCAGCCTGGGGAGGATGATGCCGTAGTCGAGCAGGCGCCCGAGGTTGCTCTCGGCGTTGACGTAGGTGCGAATCGCGTCGGTGGTGGGGTAGCGGTCGGGGAGGATGTGCGACAGCGACAGGAACGCGCCGGCCATGCCGAGGCGCGGGTCGCCGAGCGGCGGCCCGATCGGCGCGAACCGTCCGAGCGACAATCGCGAGGCTGCGACGAGCGCGTGGGCGAAGATCACTCTCATGAGCGCGACGTTCATGAAGAATCGCTCGGCCGGGGTCTCCTGCTGGGCCAGCTGCTCGTGCTCCAGGTAGCCGGCGACGATGCTCGCGTTGTGAGCCCGGTACCAGCGGCTCGCACTGGGCTGGGAGACGAAGTCCGACCAGTATTTGATCGTGGGGGAGGAAGGCGTGCCACCGAGTCCGCGAGTCCTCGCGATCGCCTCACACCCGTCGCGTAGGAGACGCTCGTTCACGGCCCGCCACCAGGCGCTGCCGGGGACGGGCGCGTCCAGCGGCTCGAGCACGCCGCGGCGGACCTGCCAGTGCATGAACGACAGCGCTGCTCGGCGATATGGGAGGCGAGTGGAGGAGTGCCCGTCGGGCCCCTCATAGAGGCTGACGCACAGCGCGATGCGCCGCTGCGGATCTTCGCGGGCCTGTTCCACCAGCAGCTCGGCGGAGTGCCGGGCGCTCGGTTGTGTGGCGGAGCACATCAGGCAGGTCAGCGTCCGGGACTGACGACACGCAGACCGGCCAGAAGGTGGGCCGCGCTCTGGCGGTCGTCGTAGCTCACGAACGCGTCTATCGGACCAGACAGGAGTGCTTGCTCAGATCCTGTCGGAACTCCGCCACGCCGACAGTCGTCATGTATATGAAAGTACCAGGACACGCGCTCACCGAGGAGAACCCCCAACACGCGGATTATGATCGGCCGTTAGAGCGAGGCATCGACCAACTTGACGGCTATGCAGACAAGTCGCTACAGTCCGGTGCAGATAGTCGTCTGAAGTGGGGTTTGCAGGCGGCGGCCCCACTAACCACCGCTAATGCAAAGGACTCTCCTTGAATAGGCTCGCCAGCTTGGCCGGAGCTATCGCGATTATCGGCCCATGCTCGCGGGGACGACTCGATTGATTCGTCCCGCCGAAGCGTGATCGGCTCATCGGCGCGGGAGCATCACCGAAGCACTCGCACACGCCAACAAACGGCGAGTATGTCGGAGACTGGAGCGGTGCAGGTCGTTGTCGGCCGCTTCATGCCGGTAGTCGAGCTCGGCCTGGTCACTTTGTTGCAGGAAGACTCGAACCTCAACGTTCTCGCAAGCAGTCTCGACGCATCTGCCGTTCGGCGTGCCGCCGCCCGCCTCTCACCAAGCCTCGCGATACTCGGTGACGATGTTGACCACCAACTCATCTCCAACCTGAAAGCACAAAGTCCCCCGGTCGAGGCGGTCGTGTTCCTCCCGAGCACGTCATGCGTTACGGACTCGATGTTGCGTGAGCTTGGCACGATGTGCCTAACGTGGAAGGCGTCGCCAACGCAGATCCGCGCGGCGGTGCATCGTGCGGCGCGGGGCGAACAGTCAGCCCATCTCTACGAGGAGCCGCATCAGCGGGGGCTCACGGTCGGCGATGTCCTGACCAAACGCGAGCGAGAGGTGTTCGTGCACCTCAGCCGCGGCGCCTCATACCCGAGCATCGGTGCCGAGCTGCAGATTTCGCCGGAAACGGCGCGTACACACACAATCAGCATCTGCAGGAAGCTCGGTGTCTCGAGCAAGCGCGACCTGGTAGGCGAGTCTCTGCACAACGGGGTCGAGGCGCGGGATAGATAGTAAGCGCTCGTTTGGGGAACGAGTTTTCATTCCCCCGAAATATCCCCGTTTTGGCCCAAAGATCCACACTTTTTGGGGATAGGCACCGTGCGAAAAAGCCAATACGGTCCCGGTGGTAACAATTCCGATCTCCGGGCGCAGTCAGGTGTCCGGGCACTTCTGACACTGGGGGCTGGCTATGAGGGGACGTCGGGCGAAAATCGTCAGTCGCAGCGCGAGCGCATCACTCTGGCGACTCGTTGCGGTCTGCCTCCTGTCCTGTGTCCTCGGCGTACTCCCGTGTGCAGCATCCGCGCACGGAGCCGCTACTTCTCAGAGAGCGGCCGCATCCCTTCGAGCGTCGCTGGTCTCGCCGGCGGTAGAAGAGCTCGTGGGTGGTGTCCGCAGCGCGGCTACCGAAGCCGTACGCGACACCCCGGCGGCGATCGCGCAGCGCGCCGCGTCGCGCACGCGATTCGAGCACCTTCGACGCAAGGAAGCTATCGCCCTGGCAGAGAGCGCTTTCGGGATCGAGCATCCGTCGTGGACGCCACCCGACAGCGCGGGGGAAGGCCACATCACGAAGTATCTGAGTCAAAGTCTCGCAAGCGAAGTCTCGCCGTCAGGGACGCATTTGGTGCTGGCGTCCACGGTACCTTTGCGGAGCGCAGTGGGAACGGGGCGCATGGCGCCCACCTCCCTCGCGCTCCAGCGGCAGGGCGCCGCATTTGTGCCGTCGAATCCCGTTGTGCCTGTCTCGATCGCACAAGCCCCGTCGGCCGGTGTGTCCTTGTCGTTCGGTGTCTCGTTTGCGTCAGCGCAGTCCGGTGCGCCCGAAGAATCGACGGTCGTTGGCAACCGCGTCGTGTATCCCGGAACCGCGACGGCTACGGACTTCATGGTTGAACCAGTACCGGTCGGCGTTGAGGTCTCATGGCAGCTGCTAGGCGAAGAAAGCTCGTCCGAAAATGCCTTGCGATTCACGCTGCCGGCGGGTGCTGTGCTGCAATTGAGCAAGCACGACCCGGGAGCTGCCGAAATCGTGAAGGAAGGCCAGACGCTCGACGCCATCGAGCCGGCCAAGGGCATCGAGGCCAACGGTGCATTCTTGCCTGTCTCCTACACGATCAGCGGCAGCACCCTCGTCACGCATGTAGCGCTCGGCGGGAGCGTTGCGTTTCCGGTCGTGGTGGACCCGACGATCGCCGGTATCGTCGAAGGCACCTACGGGAACTACGGCGCTGGCACATGGACCGGCTGGGAATCCGAAGACAACTGTGGCACTGGCTGCTATGGGTTCTTTGCGAACCCGAGTCAATTGACCGCTGTGATTGCGAACGCGCCGTGGCCAGCGGGCTACGAAGGCAACTGGCACATTATAGCTCCCGGCAACGGCCGGTATGAAGGTGCGGGTATTACCCGTGTTGATCTAGACGGAGTGAGCCACGACTCCGAACAGTCGGTGATGGAGGCGGAAATCAACACGAGCAACGGTAGCGATCCGGGGTGGACATTCAACGGCGGGGAACCGATAAAGCCCGAAGATGAGGGTGTCTACGAATCTCCAGCCGTCATCTCCAATGCGGGGATGGCGCTTTGCGCACAGGTGGGCGGCGGAAGCGGCGAACAGCTCTGCAACTACGAAAACTACGGCGAAGCTTTCGTACTGCGTAACGAAGTGTTGGGATGGACGTCGGTGTATAACTTCAGCGAAATTACCGGCGCAGTCGTGCGGTTCCGCGACAAATTCGCGCCGACTGACGTGAGATTCCGCGGGCCGGCGGCTGAAGGGCGGTGGATCAACGGCACTGCCAACTCGCTCGAACGCGTCACCGCGTCCGATGCGGGCGTGGGTGTCGCGTCACTGGACATCGAGATACCACCTGGACACGAGAACGAACATGGCCAACCGGTGTGGGCAGACCAAATCGCTTGCCCGTTCGCCGGCTTCACCGGATGCCCACAATCCGCGGAATCGACCCCGATCGAATGGCCCGAAATGAGCACGGGCGAGCATGAAGTGGGCGTGTATGCAATCGACGCCGCGGAAAACGTTCGCGAGCTCGAGCCGGCGCCCACTATCTATTTCGATCGCACGCCACCAAAAGTTACGCTCAGCGGCCCGCTTGAGGAACACAGCAACGGCCAGATCGCGGAAACCGACTATGCGCTGAACGTGAGCGCTGAAGACGGCACCGTGAGCGCACCGCAGTCCGGCGTCGAAAAGATCGAAATCCGCGTCGATGGGAAACTCACGGACAAAATCAAAACCTCGTGCAGTCAGCCAATAGGCGTGCCGAAAACGGAATGCTTCACCCTAGGCGGAAGCTGGACGCTGGAAGGTCAGCAGTACGGTGCCGGGACGCACACGGTCGAAGTAACTGCGACGGACTGGGCGGGCAATCACACGACGCAAACGTTCCCGGTTACCGTCCACGCCGCGGCGTCCGAGCCCGTCGGCCCGGGTGTCGTGAACCTGAAGACGGGAGACTTCCGGCTACAAGCGACGGACGTCAGCATCGCCGCTGCGAATGGGCGTCTGGAAGTGGGTCGCGAGTACGATTCGCGCGAGCCGACGCAGGGCACGGGCGAACCGCTAGGGCCGCAGTGGACGCTAAACCTCCCCGACGCTCCCGCTAACGGGATCTGGAAGAGCCTTAGGGCGCTACCAAACGGCAGTGTCCAGGCGGCGCTCGGGTCTGGCTTGCAGGCGACGTTCCAGCAGAGCGGCAAAACCTACACCAGTCCCGCGGGCTTCCAGACGTACACGTTGAGCGAGATCTCCGGCGGCTCCGCTGTCGAATACGAGATCACCGACGCTACGGGTGACGCGACTACGTTCAAGCGCGCGAGCTCGGCGAGCGAAGAAGCGCCGCTGTTCATCCCCGCAACAGTGAGCGAGGCGGTTGGTGCTGGTGGCCTGAACAAAATGACCTACGTCTACGCGACCGAAGAAGGCGTGACGGAGCCCAAAGAGGTCATCGCGCCATACCCGTCGACGCTCAACTGCACAGTCGAACTCGTGAAGGGCTGCCGTGCCCTCGAATTCAGATACGCGACGGCGACAACGAGCGAAGGCGAAGGCGAGACGCAATGGAAAGAATACAAGCACCGACTCGCGGAAATCAAGCTCGTCGCCTGGAACGGCAAAGAAATGGCGAAAGTCGCCGTCGCCCAGTACGCCTGGGACCTCCAAGGACGGCTGCGAGCGGAGTGGAACCCACAGATCTCGGCCGCCCTGAAGACGATCTACGGCTACGAAAGCGAATCGCACATCACGGCTGTCACCCCCCCAGGCCAGGAGACATGGGCACTGACCTACGGCACGATCGCTGGCGAACCGAGCACAGGCAGGCTAGTGAAGGCTTTGCAGGCACCGGCGGCGACCGCGCTGTGGGCCGGTGAAAGCCTCGCCAACTCCGAAAAACCCGTGCTCTCCGGCTCTCCCGATGTCGGTGTCAGGATGGCCGTCTCGCAGGGCAAATGGACGGGAAGCCCAGTCGCCTACAGCTACACGTGGGAGACGTGCTCCCCAGCGGGCGGTCCGTGTACGGCGATCCTGGGGGCGGATAACCCCAACTACACGCCGACGACTAGCCAGGTCGGAGACCTACTCGTCGCCCAAGTGATGGCGACCAACGGCGGCGGGTCCGTCACTGCCGTCACCGCGGAGAGCACCACCGTCGGGACCGCTAAAGGGACCGAAGCGGCACAGATCGCGCCAGCTCCCGGGACGACCGTTGAGTACGGCGTCTCGCTGGCCGTGAGCGGGCGTCAGTCCATGACCAAAGAAGAAGTCGCGAAATGGGACCAAGGACCCGACGTCCCCGCCGAAGGCACCGCAATCTTCCCTCCAGACGAGCCAGAGGGTTGGCCAGCGGAAGACTACAAACGCGCCACGGTTTACTACCTCGACTCTGAGGCATACGCAGTCGATATCGCGAATCCGGCGGGCGGGATCGCCGTAGCGGAATACATAAGCAACGGTGTCACGTTGCGAACGCTGAGCCCCGATAACCTCGCGACCGCTCTCAAAGCCGGCACGAAATCCGCGGAAGCCGCGAAACCGCTCTACACCGAAGACCACTACACCGCCTCGCCCACCGAGGTAGCGGAAACACTCGGCCCCGAACACCTCGTCAAGCTCTCGGGCGGCAGCGAAGTCGAGGCACGTAAGCAAGTCAAGTTCAGCTATGAAGAAGGAGCGCCTCCCGGCGAAGGGGCCTTCCGGCTGGTGACCTCCACTACCGAAGATGCCCTCGTTGCGGGCAAAGAAGAAGACAAGCGCACCGTCAAGAACTCCTACGCCGGGCAGGAAAACCTCGGATGGAAGCTCCACGAGCCGACATCGACGACGACAGCCGCCGGAAGCCTCGCGACGATCCACAGTTCGCTCTACAGCTCCAGCACGGGCGCGACGACCGAAACGGCGATGCCCGGCGCGGCAGCGAAAGAACTTGTCTTCCCGACCTTCTCGCGGCAGCTAGGGACCACGGGCACGGAAAGCGAAAAGCTCTATCACCCGAGTGGCCTCGCGATCGACGGCTCGGGCGATGAGTGGGTCACGAGCCGCGAAAAGAATCGTGTCGAGGAGATCTCTCCCGCTGGAGCGTTCATCAAAGACTTCGGAACGACGGGGCCCGGGAGCGATCAGTTCGACGCGCCTGAGGGCATCGCCTTCGACCCCACGACGAAAGACTTCTACATTGCGGACACGCTGAACAACCGCATCGATGAGCTCAACGAAAAAGGCGAATTCGTACAAGCGTTCGGTTTCGGGGTCAGCAACGGCGAAGCCAAACTCGAGACGTGCACAACCAGCTGCAAAGCCGGTACGGCAGGCGGCGCCGCCGGACAGCTTGACGAACCTGGCGATGTCGCGATCGGTGGCGGGAAACTCTGGATCACCGACTCGGCTAACCACCGGATCGACAGTTTCACGGAAGCCGGCGAATTCGCGGTCGCGATGGGCGGCGGCGTCAAGAACGGCGGAGAGAAATTCGAGACGTGCACCTCCAGCTGCGAGGTCGGCGTCGAAGGAACAAAAGCCGGCGACATGAGCGACCCAGCGAATCTAGTCGTCTCGGGCGCGACCATCTACGTGACGGATCGTAGCTATGACCGGGTGGACGAGTTCAACACCGCCCACGAATACGTCAGCGCGTTCGGCGAAAAAGGCAGCACTAATGGGGACTTCCTCGCGCCAACCGGCATCGCCGTCGGCGCGGGCGGCGACGTGTTTGTAGTAGACAGCGAAAATGGGCGGGTCGAGAAGTTCTCCACAAGCGGCAGCTATGTCTCCCAGTTCGCGACGAAAGGAACCGGACCCGGGCAGCTCGGCATAGCAGAAGGCCTCGAAGTCTCCGCGAGCGAACAAATCTATGTCGCGGACAGCGCGAACAATCGCGTGTCGGAGTGGGTCCCCAGCCTGGCAGGCAACACCGGCGCATACTCAACCCAGACGATCTACTACACACCCGGCACGGAATCGACCGTGACCGCGTGCCAGAATCACGCGGAATGGGCGAACATGCCGTGCGAGACCCGGCCGGCACATCAGCCCGAAGTCGCCGGCACATACCCGCTACCCGTCACAACATACAACTACAACATCTACTTCGAGCCCGAAGTCACCAAGACAACGGTCGGCGAAGGCAGCGAAGAAGCCACACGCACCGAGACGGACGGCCACGATGCCGCCGGGCGGCTCACGACCAAGGAAATCGTCTCCAGCACCGGCACGTCCCTGCCCAAAGTCAGCTACGGCTACAGCACGACGACGGGACTGCCGAGCAAGCTCAGCACCGGCACTGGTACCGGCGAACAGAAAATCACACAGGAATTCAACCGGATCGGCGCGCTCGTGTCGTACGTCGATGCCGCCGGTAAGACAACGACGTACGAATATGAAAAAGAAAAAGACGAGCGCCTCATCAAAGTCGCCGACGAAAAGGGCAACCAAACCCTTGGCTACAACGAAACGACCGGCGAGCTCACCTCGCTGAAAGACTCAAGCGGAGCGACCTTCTCCGCGACCGACGATCTCGAAGGAAACCTCGCGAGCGAAACGATCGCACCCGCCGGCCTAACGGCCACTACGACAAGAAACGCCGTCGGTGAACCCGTCGCGCTCAAATACGTAAAGGAAACACACTGCACCGAAAAATGCGAATGGTACTTCGACGACGTCACGCCCTCCATCCACGGCCAGTGGCTAAGCCAGACCAGCAGCTTCGCGAAAGACAACTACAGCTTCAACGAAGCAGGATGGATCACCGAAGCACAAGAAACCCCGACCGGCAAAACATGCCCCGCAACACGCGCCTACGCCTACGACGCCGACCAGAACCGAACGACATTCACCAAGCGGCCAGCTGGAACGGGCAGCCCCTGCAGCACGCCTGAAGCGGAAGTCGAAGAACACCAGTACGACACCGCAGACAGATCGTTGGACGCTGGCGCGACGCTCAACCCGTTCGGCGACTTCACGGTCATGCCAGCCGGGGACGCAGGCGGCGCAGCCCTGAAAAGCAACTTCTACGCCGATGGCCAACTCGCCACCCAAGAACAGTCAGGCCAGACGATCAGCTACAGCCTCGACCCCGCCCGACGAGCCGGCGAAACGATCGCAACCGGCAAAACGACTTCGACCGTCACCGACCAGTACGACGGGCCAGGAGCAACACCCTCGTGGCTCGCTTACTCCACCGGCGAATGGACGAGAAACATCCACGGCATCTCCGGCGCGCTGGCCGCGACACAGAAAGGCAACGAAACGCCTACGCTACAACTCGCGAACCTCCACGGCGATATCATCGGGACGGTGCTGAACAGCGAAACAGCGACCAAAGCAACGCTCACGAGCGAAGCAACGGAGTACGGAGTACCGACCGGCACCGAAGCGGCTCCGCTCTCATGGCTTGGAGCCTCAGCGATCCGCACGGAACTGCCTTCCGGGGCCATCAATCTCGGCGCTCGCTCGTATGTCCCCCAGGTCGGCCGATTCCTCCAGCCAGACCCACACCCGGGAGGCTCAGGCGACGCCTACGCCTACAGCTACGGTGACCCGCTCAACGAATCCGACCTGAGCGGCGAACTAAGCATCCACTCGACCTCTGGAGGCCTCTCCGCCGTAGGCGAAGGAGAAGGCGTCGAACTCCAAGGCGGAGTAGGCATCGGCTCCGACTCAGTCCTCCCACCCCCACCCGACGTCCAAGCAGAAGAAGCGTTCGAGGCCGCTGTGCTCAAATACCAGGATGAACCAGCCGCGGGCGCCGAAGAAGTCGCGGCTTCGGGAGGATGGGAAGAAGAAGGGTCTGACGGCGGCTTTGAGTACGCGGGACGCCACCTCACATACGAGATGAATAAACCGGGTTCGGGGAATAAGCCCCGAATGGATGTGACGATTCAGGGTCCTCACGGCAGTGTGTCGCTAGTGTTCGATACGTACT
>DATBZG010000016.1:0-15026 GCA_036513335.1 Solirubrobacteraceae bacterium
GATCGCGGGCAACGCAGCGACGGCGGCGAGGAACAGCGCGCCGGGGAAGGTGAGGCGGGCGAGAATGCGATCGAGGAATTCCGCTGTTGGACGCCCGGGGCGCACGCCAGGGATGAAGCCGCCGTACTTCTTGAGGTTGTCAGCCTGGTCGACGGGGTTGAACGTGACGGCGGTGTAGAAGTAGGTGAAGACGATGATGAACAGGGACTCGCCGACGACGTAGTGCCAGCCGTTGGGCGTGAAGAAGTCCGACAGCGACTGGCCCCAGTGGGTTTTGACGAGCTGCCCGACGGTGGGCGGGAAGGCCATGATGCTGGCGGCGAAGATCACGGGGATGACGCCTGCCATGTTCACGCGCAGCGGCAGGTAGGTCTGCCCGCCCTCGGACATGCGCCGCCCGATGACGCGCTTGGCGTACTGCACGGGAATCCGCCGCTGTCCTTCCTGGACGAAGACGATGCCGGCGACGACGGCGAGCACGAGGAACGGCATCATCACCTTGAAGACCTGGTTCTGGGTGGTCCACCACGCCTGGATGCCGCTGGGAAGGCGCGAGACGATGGAGGCGAAGATCAGCAGTGAGATGCCGTTGCCGATGCCACGCTGGGTGATGAGCTCGCCGATCCACATGAGCAGCACGCAGCCGGTGGTGAGGCAGATGACGATCAGAAAGATGTGCGGCAGGTCGAAGTGCGTGATCACGTTTTCGCCGGCTTTGGCCTGCAGCGTGTGGAACAGGAAGACGTAGCCGATGGACTGGGCGAAGGCGAGCCCGACTGTGAGGTAGCGCGTGTACTGGGTGATGCGCGCCTGCCCGACTTCGCCTTCCTTGGAGAGCTTCTCGAGCGACGGGACGGCGACCTGCAGCAGTTGCAGGATGATGGAGGAGGTGATGTAGGGCATGATGCCCAGCGCGAAGATGGCGAGTTTGGAGAGGCCGCCTCCGGAGAACAGGTTGAGGTAGCTGAGGATGCCTGCGCCGCCGAACGCCTTTTGGATGTTGTTGACGGCGGTGAGGTTGACGCCGGGCACGGGCACGTGGGAGCCGAGCCGGTAGATCAGCAGCATCACACCCGTGAAGGCGATCTTCTTGCGGATGTCCGCAACCTGGAAGGCGTTGAGGATGGTGGAGAGCATGGCTTCTAGTCCGCTGCGCGCAGGCTTGGTGCCTGTGCGTGCTCGGGTCGGCCGCCGATTCTAGTGGATGCGCTGTGCGGCGCCGCCGGTTGCACGGCGCGTGAGGGCGCTAGCTCTCGACCGTGGTGCAGGTGCCGCCGGCCGCCTCGATGCGCTCGCGCGCGGTGGCGCTGAACGCGTGGGCGTGGACGGTGAGCGCCTTGGTGATCTCGCCCTTGGCCAACACCTTCACGGGGATGCCCTTGCGTGTCCCCAGGCCGTTGGCCTTCATCAGCTCGACCGTAACCTCGGTGCCGGCGTCGAAGCGGTCCTCGAGCGCTGAGATGTTCACGGGCTGCGTGTGCGTGCGGAACGGCTCGAAGGGCATGGACTTCTTCATGTGCGGCCCGCGCAGCTTTCGCATGCGCATGTGGATCGGCATCTGACCACCCTCGAAGGCGGCCCTACTCTTGGAGCCGGTGCGCGAGCCGGCGCCCTTCTGCCCGCGGCCTGAGGTCTTTCCCGTGCCTGAGCCTTCGCCGCGCCCGATGCGCTTACGGGGGCGTCGGCTGCCGGGTGCGGGCGCGAGGTTGTGCAGGCCGATGCGCTCTGACTGCTCGTCTTTGGTGGGGCTCATTTGCCCTCCTTGACCTCAACGAGGTGGCGCACGGCGTGGAGCATGCCGCGGGCCTGCACAGTGTCGTTGACCTCCACGGTGTGGCCGATGCGGCGCAGGCCGAGCGAGCGCAGCGTGTCGAGCTGTTTGCCGTTGGCACCGTTCTTGGAGCGGAGCTGGGTGACGCTGAGCGCAGCCATCAGGCCGGCGCTCCGCTGGCGGCGGCTGACGCATCGGCGTCAGGCGCAGCGGCTGCCTCGTCGGGTGCGTCTGCGCCGGCTGTTGTCTCCGTCTCGCCCTCGGCGGCATGCGGCGCGCCGTTGGTGCTCTGGCTGGTGAGCCCGAGCACCTGGTTGATGCTGAGCCCGCGTAGGCGTCCAACCTCCTCGGGGGTGCGCAGCCCGCGCAGCCCTGCGACGGTGGCCTTGACGAGGTTGATGGGGTTCTGCGTGCCGAGGCTCTTGGAGAGGATGTCGTGGATGCCTGCGAGCTCGAGCACCGCGCGCACGCCACCGCCGGCGATCACGCCGGTACCGGGGGAGGCGGGCTTCAGCAGCACGCGTCCGGATCCGAAGATGCCGGTGGTCTGGTGGGTGATGGTGCTGCCGTGCTTGGGCACCCGGAAGAGGTCCTTCTTGGCGCGCTCGACGCCCTTCTGGATGGCGAGCGGGACCTCGTTGGCCTTGCCGTAGCCGACGCCCACGACGTCACGTTCGTCGCCGACGACCACGAGCGCGGTGAAAGAGAAGCGCCGGCCACCCTTGACGACCTTGGCGACACGGTTGATCTCGACGACGCGCTCCTGGAGGTCCAGGCCGGCGGGGTTGACTGAGCGATCGATGGAAATTGACATGGGCAGGAGGGAGAGGGTAGCGGGAGCGGACGGTTAGGCCGTCAGACGGTGATGCCGGCCTCTCGGATGGCTTCGGCGAATGTGCGCACGTGACCGTGGTACTGGTAGCCGCCGCGGTCGAACACGACCTGGCTGACGCCCGCGGCTTTGCTGCGCTCGGCGAGCAGCTCGCCGGCGCGCTTGGTGCGCTCGGCTTTGCCCAGCGAGCGGAGCTCAGGCTCGTACCAGTTGACAGCCGCGAGCGTGCGTGCCGAGACGTCGTCGATGAGCTGTGCGGAGAGGCCGCGGTTGGAGCGGAAGACGCTGACGCGCGGTCGCGCGGCCGTGCCGGAGATCTTCGCGCGAACCCTGCGGCGCCGTTTGAGCCGGCGCTTCTCCTTGGTGATGACGCTCATGCGCGCTTTCCTACCTTGCGCTGGACGTACTCGCCCTCGTAGCGGATGCCCTTGCCCTTGTAGGGCTCGGGTGGGCGCTGCTTGCGGATGATGGCTGCGGTCTCGCCGACGAGCTGCTTGGAGATGCCCTTCACGACCACACGCGTGGGCTGGGGCACTTCGAACTCGATGCCGTCGGGGGCGGGGATGGGAACCGGGTGGGAGTAGCCGACGGCGAGCTCGAGGTTCCTGCCCTTCAGCTGCGCGCGGTAGCCAACGCCCTGGATCTCCAGGCGCTTCTCGTAGCCGGCGGTTACGCCCTGGACCATGTTGGCGATCAGCGTGCGGGTGAGCCCATGCAGCGCTCTGTGTTCGCCGCGGTCGGTGGGACGCGTGACGATCAGTTGCTCGCCCTCGTGCGTGACCGCGATGTCGCGGTTGATGCGCTCTGAGAGTTCGCCTTTGGGGCCGTTCACGCGCACTGACTCGGGCTCGATCGAGACGGTTACGCCGGCGGGCACGGGAATGGGCTGTCTACCGATCCTGGACATCAGCTCACGCTTACCAGACCTGCGCCAGGACCTCGCCGCCGACGCCGGCAGCGCGCGCGTCGTGTCCGGTCATGACGCCGTGAGAGGTGGAGACGATGGAGGTGCCCATGCCGCCGAGCACCTTGGGGATGTGCTTAGCGTCGACGTAGGTGCGCCGACCGGGGCGCGAGACGCGCCGCAGTCCGGAGATTGCCGAGCGGCGGTCCTCGGTGTACTTCAGGCGGATCTGGATCAGCTGTCCGGCGTCGCCGTCAGGGGCGGGGATGACCGACCAGGAGTCGATGTAGCCCTGCTCGTCAAGGATCCGTGCGAGCTCGCTCTTGAGCTTGGATGCGGGCACGTCGACGGTCTCGTGCGCGGCGTGGATCGCGTTGCGCACTCGCGTGAGAAAGTCGGCTATGGGGTCTGTCATCGACATCTGTGTGCTCTATCCGGTCCTGTTGTGTTGAAGGCTTGGAGTTTTGAGTCGCGGGTGTTGCTCACTGCGCTTCAGGAGTCTGTGGAACCGTGGATCTACAGACTTCTGACGGCTGCATCTACCAGGAGGACTTGGTCATCCCGGGGATCTGACCGTTGTGGGCGAGGTCGCGAAGGCAGATGCGACACACCCCGAACTTCTTGTACACCGCGCGCGGGCGACCGCAGCGGGTGCAACGAGTATATGCACGTGTTTTGAACTTGGGAGTCCGCGCCTGCTTGACGCGCAGGGAAGTCTTTGCCATCAGTCGGTGCTCTCTTTCTCAGTGGTCTGCGCATCGGCGCCCTCGGGCACGTCGCTCTGCTCCTGGGCACTCGCCGGTGCCTGGGCCTCCCCCACGATCTCCGCTTCAGCCTCGGCCTCCTCGACAATCGGATCCTCAGCGGACTCGGGCTCAGCCGTCGCCTCCTCGCCGGCTGCGCCATCGGCGATGATCTCGGCTTCGGCTGCTGCCTCCTCGGCGACTGCCTCCTCGGCCTCCTGGACGACCTCGGCCTCGGCCTCAGAGTCGTGGGGCTCGCTGGAAGTCTCGGGCTCGCTGGCGGTCTCGGGCTCGGCGGCCACGGGCTCAGCTTTTGCTTTTGCTTTGGCCGGTTTGCCGGCAGCGACCCTGGCGGCCTTGGCCTCGGCGGCGGCGGCTTTGGCCTCGGCGGCCTTGGCTGCCTCCACCTCTGCGTTGGCGGCTGCAGCGGCGCGCTCCACCTCGGCCTCCTCGTGGGCGCGTTCAGCGGCGACGTCCGCCGCGGGGTCATAGCCCCTGGGGCGCCTGTCGGCTGAGAACGGCATGCCGAACGCGGCGAGCAGCGCGTAGGCCTCGATGTCGGTTGCGGCGGACGTGGTGATGGTGATGTCCAGCCCGCGCACCTGGTCGATGCCGTCGTAGTCGATCTCGGGGAAGATGATCTGCTCCTTGACGCCCAGCGAGTAGTTGCCGCGCCCGTCGAAGGAGCGTGCGTTCAGGCCGCGGAAGTCGCGGATTCGCGGAATCGCGATGGAGATCAGGCGGTCCAGGAACTCATAGCCACGCTCTCCGCGCAGCGTGACGGCGAGACCGACTGGCATGCCCTCGCGCAGTTTGAATGCGGCGATGGACTTGCGCGCGCGACGTACGCTGGGCTGCTGGCCGGCGATTGCGGCGAGCTGCTCGGTGGCCGCTTTGAGCATTTTGGAGTCCTGCTTGGCGAGGCCAACGCCCATGTTGACGGTGACCTTCTGGAGCTTGGGCGCCTGCATCACAGAGGAGTAGCCGAAGCGCTCCATGAGCGACGGGCGGATCTCCTCCAGGTAGCGGGTCTTCAGCCTGGCGGTGGGTGCTGTGTCTGTGGTTGCGCTTGCCATGGCTATCAGTCGAGCTTTGCGCCGGAGCTCTTGGCGACGCGCACGCGTTCGCCGCCGGAGCGGTCGATGGCGACGCGCGTGGGTGTGCCCTTGGCGTCCAGGAGCATCACGTTGGAGACGTGGATGGGGCCCTCGCGCTCGATCACGCCGCCCAGCTGCTGCTCGCTCTGGGCGCCGGCGACCTGCTGCGGGCGGGTGTGGCGCTTGATCATGTTTAGGTGCTCGACGAAGACGCGTTCCCTGCTGGGTTCCACGCGCAGCACCCGGCCGGTCTTGCCGCGATCCTTGCCGGACATCACCTGCACACGGTCCCCCGTGCGGATCTTCAGCGAGCGGCGCTTGGGCCGGGCGTTGCGGGCGGCGGCGCGCTTGCTCATCACAGCACCTCCGGCGCGAGCGAGACGATGCGCATGAAGTTGCGCTCGCGCAGTTCGCGCGCGACGGGACCGAACACGCGCGTGCCGCGCGGGTTGTTCTGGTCGTCGATGATCACGGCGGCGTTCTCGTCGAAGGCGATGTATGTCCCGTCGTCGCGGCCGATGGGCTTCTTGGTGCGCACGACCACCGCCGTGACGACCTCGCCCTTTTTGACGGCACCCTGCGGGTTGGCCTGCTTGACGGTGGCGGTAATGACGTCGCCCACGAACGCGTAGCGGCGGCGCGAGCCGCCCTTGACGCGAATGCACAGAATCTCGCGCGCGCCGGAGTTGTCAGCGACCTTGAGCCTGGTCTCGTTCTGGATCATCGCGCACGCTCCACGACGTCCACGAGCGCCCAGCGCTTGGTGCGCGACAGTGGCCGGCTCTCGATCACGCGAACGACGTCGCCCTCGTGGGCGTCGTTGTTCTCGTCGTGCGCGTGCACGGTGCTGGAGCTGCGCACGATCTTCTCGTAGCGACGGTGACGGCGCGCGATGTCGATGCGCACGGTGATCGTCTTGGCGGCCTTGTTGGAGACGACGATGCCCTGGCGCACCCTGCGCGTGCCCTCCACGGGAGCGTGCACGGGGGCGAGCGGCTCGGCCGCTGGGGCAGAGGCGCGGCGCTCGGCTGCTTTGGCGCGTTCCTGCAGGCGCCGAGCACGGCGGCGCAGCGCCTTGGTTTTACGCTCGGCCACGCGATCGGCGTGGCGCTCCTCGGGCGTGCGGTTGGGACGTGCCTCGCCGGCGTGCTTTGAGCGGCCGCGACGGCGGCGCTCCTTGGGATGCAGCTGCTCGACCGGCTCGGCCGGCTCTTGGACGACAGCGGCCGGCGCAGGGGCGGCCGCTTCGACCGGCTCCTCCTCGGGGGCCTGCGCCTCGGGCGCCTCAACGTCAGCCGCGGCGTCCGCCTGCGGAGCCTCGACGACGGCGTCCTCAGCTACGGGCGCCTGCGCGTCGTTCTCGGGTGTGTTCTCGTTTTGCTCGTCAGCCATTTGGGTGCTTTTCCTTGCCTGTGATCCTCAGTTGCCCTGTCCGGCGATGCCTGTCAGCTGGCGCTCGCGCGCCACTGTCAAGGCCCGCGCGAGGTCGCGCTTTGCGCGACCGATGCCGGCGGTGTTGTCCAGTTCGCCAGTTGCGTTGGAGAAGCGCAGGCCAAAGACCTCTTTGCGCAGCTCCACAAGCCGTTTCGTCAGTTCGCTGTCGTCCAGATCGCGTATCTCGCTTGCCTTCATGATCAGTCCTCGCGAAGCACGAACTTGGACTTGACGGGAAGCTTGTGCGCGGCCAAGCGGATGGCTTCGCGGGCCAGCGGCTCAGACACGCCGGCGAGCTCGAACATCACGCGTCCTGGCTTGACGACCGCGACCCAGCCTTCCGGCGAGCCCTTTCCGGAGCCCATGCGGGTCTCGGCGGGCTTCTTGGTCACGGGCTTGTCGGGGAAGACGTTGATCCAAACCTTGCCGCCACGCTTGATCTTGCGGGTCATGGCAACACGAGCGGCCTCGATCTGGCGGTTGGTGAGCCAGCCGCACTCGAGTGCCTTCAGCCCGTAGTCGCCGAACTGCACGTGCAGCTGCCCGCGCGAGTTGCCGCGGCGACGACCACGATGCTGCTTGCGATGCTTTACGCGCTTTGGTGAGAGCATCAGCGGGGGCCTCCACCAGAGGACCCGCCACCGGGCCGCGGACCACGTCCGCCGCCGCCACCGGATGATCCGGACCCGCCCGGTCCGCGTCCACCGCCGCCGCGTCCACCGCCGCCTGGTCCCCCCGGACCACGTCCACCGCCACCGCGTCCACCGCCACCTGGCCCCCCCGGTCCGCGTCCACCGCCGCCACCGCCGCCGCCTGGGCGATTGCGCCCGCCGCCGCGACCGTCGCGTCCGTCGCGTCCGCCACGACCGTCGCGGTCGTTGCTGGGCGGCGCGGGCGCGGTCATGTCGGTGAGGTCGGCGCCGGCGTAGCCCTCGGGCATGATCTCGCCCTTGTTGACCCAGCACTTGACGCCGATGCGCCCGAAGGTGGTGCGCGCCTCGTAGAAGCCGTAGTCGATGTCCGCGCGCATCGTGTGCAGCGGCACGCGCCCGTCGGAGTAGCTTTCGGTGCGGGCCATCTCAGCACCGCCGAGGCGCCCTGCAACCTGCACCTTGACGCCCTTGGCGCCAGAACGCATGGCGCTGGTGAGCGCGCGCTTCATCGCGCGGCGAAAGGCGACACGGTTCTGCAGCTGCTCGGCGATCGACTGGGCGACGAGCTTGGCGTCGAGCTCTGGGCGCTTGATCTCCAGGATGTTGACCTTGATCTGCTTTTTGGTCATGCGGTGAAGATCACGGCGCAGCGCGTCGACTTCGGTGCCGGACTTGCCGATCACGATTCCGGGCCGGGCGGTGTGGATGTTCACCTCGAGCTCGTTGGCGTCCTTGCGGATGGTGATGTCGGACAGACCGGCGTGGGCGAGCTTTTTGATGATGTGCTCGCGCACGCGCACATCCTCGGCGAGGTACTCGGCGAAGTTCTTCTCGTTGAACCAGTTCGACTTCCAGTCGTGGATGTAACCCACGCGCATAGCCTCTGGATGAACCTTCTGTCCCATTCTCAGTCTCTCAGCCGTGTCTCTTTGTGTTTCCGGGCTCGGGGCGCGGACTCAGCGTTATCGTCAGATGGCTCGTGCGCTTGCGGATCGGGGTTGCCCGTCCCATGGCGCGCGGCCGAAAGCGCTTGATCGTCGGCCCTTCGTCGGCGTATGCCTCCCGCACGATCAAATCGTCCTCAAGCAACTCGTGGTTGCTTTCGGCGTTGGCCACGGCGGACTCGAGCAGCTTGCTCCAATCGCGTGCCACCTCACGGGGGGTGAACGCGAGGATAGCGCGTGCCTCCTGGATGGACTTGCCTCGGATGTGGCCGCACACCATGCGAGCCTTGCGCGCGGACGTGCGCACGTAGCGTGCGTGGGCGCTGACGACCCGGCGTCGCGATGGTCCTTTGACACCCGCAACCGCACGACGCGCGACTTTGCTGGCGGGCTTCTCGGCCTCCTGTGCCTTCGCGAGCTCCTGCGCCTCCGCAGCGTCGCCGGGAGCTGCCGCTTTGGCAGCAGCAGCTTTCTTGGCGCCACGTTTTTTGGTCGCCGAGCGCCCTGCGGCCTGCGGTTCGCCTTGTGCGGACTCCTCCGCTGCGGCCTCTTTCGCGGGCGCTTTTTTGGCAGCTGGCTTCTCGCCATCGTCGGCGTCGTCCTTGGCTTTGGCCTCTTTGGCTTTCGCCGCTTTGGCTTTGGCTTTGGGCTCCGCTTTCGACTCGTCGGCTTTGGCCTCTTTGGCTTTGGCGGCCGGTTTGTCGGCTTTGCTCGCTTTGGCTGCTTTGGCGGGTTTGCCGGCGTCCGCTGCGGGCGCCTGCTCCTCTGCCTCTGTGCCCTCGGGCGGGTCTGTGGGGGTCGCGTCGCTCATCTAGCGGACCTTGCCCGATCCCGCATGCCCGCGGAACACGCGCGTGGGAGCAAACTCGCCGAGCTTGTGACCGACCATCGACTCGCTGATGAAGACGGGGACGTGTTTCTTGCCGTCGTGGACGGCAATCGTGTGACCGACCATCTCGGGGAAGATCGTCGACGCGCGCGACCACGTCCGCAGCATTTTTTTGTTGTTGGCGGCGTTGAGCGCCTCGATACGGGCCATCAGGCGCTCTTCCACCCACGGACCCTTCTTGCTTGAACGACTCATCTGCTGCGACCCTTCCCTCGGCGCCTGCCGCGAACGATGTAGCGGTTGGAGGTCTTGTTTTTCTTGCGTGTGCGGTAGCCGAGCGTGGGCACGCCCCACGGCGTCACGGGGTGGCGCCCGGCGGTCGTGGAACCCTCTCCACCACCGTGCGGGTGATCGACGGGGTTCATAGCGACGCCGCGCGTCTGCGGGCGCACGCCCATGTGGCGCTTGCGGCCTGCCTTGCCGACCTTCACGTTCTGGTGCTCGGCGTTGCCGATTGTGCCCACCGTGGCCCTGCACTCAGCGCGAACGAGGCGCATCTCGCCGGAGGGTAGCCGCAGGGTAGCCATGTCGCCGTCCTTGGCCATCAGCTGCGCGGAGGCTCCAGCGGAGCGCGCCATTTGCCCGCCGCGGCCGGGCGAGAGCTCGATGTTGTGCACGACGGTACCGACGGGCATGCGCGTCAGCTCCATGCAGTTACCGACGGCGATGTCAGCGCCCTCGCCAGAGGCGACGGTCATGCCGACGGTCAGCCGCTGGGGGGCGAGGATGTAGCGCTTCTCGCCGTCCACGTAGTGCAGCAGCGCGATGTATGCGGAGCGGTTCGGGTCGTACTCGATCGCAGCGACCTTCGCGTTGACGCCGTCCTTGCGGCGCTTGAAGTCGATCCGCCGGTAGGCGCGCTTGGCGCCGCCACCGCGGTGACGGGCGGTCTTGCGCCCGCGCGCGTTGCGTCCGCCGCTCTTCTTCAGGCCTTCGATGAGCCTCTTCTCGGGCTTTGACTTCGTGATCTCCGCGAAGTCCGGGTAGGAGACGAATCGCATCCCTGGGCTTGTTGGTCTTGGCTTGCGTATGGGCATATCTAGCTCCTAGGCGTCCAGTGCCGCGAGGCCTTGGAATATTGGGATGCTCTCGCCGGAGCGGATCTGCACGATCGCCTTCTTCCACGTGCGTGTGCGTCCTTGCGCGGTGTTGCCACGGCGCTTGGGCTTGCTCTTGACGCTGAGCGTGCGCACCTCGACTACGTGCACGTCGAACAGCGCCTCGACCGCCTGGCGGATCTGCGTCTTGTGTGCGTCCGAGTGGACGCGGAAGGTGTAGCGGTCGGCAGCGGAGAGCACATAGCTCTTCTCTGAAACGACCGGGCGGATGATCACCTGCGTGTGCTCCATCAGGCCTTCGCCTCCTCAGTCAAGCGGGGCTTGCCGGTACGCGCGGTGAGTGCGTCGAGAGCGGTCTCTGAGACGACAAGCGAGGCTGCGCCGAGCAGGTCGGCCACGCCGACGTTCTCCGCGGTGAGCACGGCCACGCGCGCGAGGTTGCGGAAGGAAAGAGCCGCGGATGACTCCTCTGGGGCGAGAACCACGAGCACCGGCAGCGGCTGGCCCCAGTCTTCCAGCAGGTCAAGAGCCTGTCGGGTCTTGGGCGCCGTGAAGCCGGCGGCGTCGAGGATCGCGATCGAGCCGCGACCAGCGTGCAGCGACAGCGCACTTCGTAGTGCAGCGCGCTGCTCCTTGCGGTTGACCTTGAAGGTGTAGGAACGCGGCTGGGGCCCGAACACGGTGCCACCGCCGGTCCATATGGGAGAACGGCTGGAGCCGGCACGTGCGCGACCTGTGCCCTTCTGACGCCAGGGCTTTGCGCCTCCTCCGGAGACCTTGCCACGCGTTTTCGTCGAGGCCGTGCCGCGCCTGCGAGCGGCCTGCTCGGCGCGCACGCTCTGGTGCACGAGCGGTCCGGCGAAGCTCGCACCGAAAGCCGCGTCGTCGAGCTTGACCTTCTTCGAAGCACTACCGGCGGTGCTGAGGACGGGAGCGTCAGGCATCGCTGCGCACCTCCACGATCCCACCGGGGGGACCCGGCACCGAGCCGCGTACCAGCAGCAGGTTCTCTTTGGGGTCGATGCTGATGATCTCAAGGCCCTTCTGAGTGACGCGCTTGTTGCCCATCTGCCCTGGGCCGCGAATGCCCTTGAACACACGCGAGGGGGTGGCGGAGGCGCCGATCGAGCCCGGCGCGCGCACATTGTGCGAGCCGTGGGACTTGGGGCCGCTGGCGAATTTGTGGCGCTTGATCGTGCCCTGGAAGCCCTTGCCCTTGGAAACCCCGGAGATCTTCACGCGCGCGCCTGCCTCGAAGGACTCGACGGTCACGGACTCGCCCAGCGTGAGCTCGCCGACCTCGTCGCGAAACTCCACGAGCGTGCGCATCGGGGGCGCGTCGACCTTCTTCAGGTGGCCGAGCTCAGGTTTGGAGAGATGCTTCTCCTTGGTCTGCCCGTAGGCCAACTGCACCGCTGAGTAGCCGTCGCGTTCAGGAGTGCGGATGGCGGTCACGGGGCATGGACCCGCCTGTAGAACGGTGACGCGCGCGACGCTGCCGTCCTTCTGGAATACCTGGGTCATACCGAGCTTCTTGGCGAGGATGGCGGACATGGAAGTGGTGGCGTCGTTCGTTTGGTTCGTGAAAGCCGGCGGAGTTTCAGGTGGCCAGACGGATCTCGATGTCCACGCCTGCCGGGAGATGATCCAGGCGCTGGAGCGAGTCGACCGTCTTGGGAGTCGGCTGATGGATGTCGATCAGACGCTTGTGCGTGCGGATCTCGAAGTGCTCACGCGAGTCCTTGTCCTTGAACGGCGAACGAATCACGCAGTAAACGTTCTTCTCGGTCGGCAGCGGCACGGGTCCGGACACGCTGGCGCCAGTGCGGGTGGCCGTCTCGACGATCTCCTTCGCCGCCGACTCGATCGCCGAGGTGTCATACGCCTTCAGGCGGATGCGAATCTTGTTTTGGTTGGCCGATGCCATGGTTTCTGGTGTCGCTGCTCTCTGGTCTCTGGTCTCTGTGTGGGGTCGTCTGTCTGCTTCGGTCTGGGCTCGCTGCTTGCACTACAGGCAGAAGATGGCTCCCGCCGGGCTCCGTGCACAGATGGGGGGCGGGAGTGGATGGGCGCCTGCGAGAGGGCCCATCCCATCGCCGCCCCACCCGCGTGGCGGGGCTAACTTCGTCGTATCGGACTGCCAATGCGCGCGTCCCTCCGAGGGCGGATGGACGCGCGTGTGCTACTCGATGATCTCGCTGACCACTCCCGAGCCGACCGTGCGACCACCCTCACGGATGGCGAATCGCAGCCCCTGGTCCATGGCGATCGGCTGGATCAGCTCGATCTCCATCTGGACGTTGTCGCCGGGCATGACCATCTCGACGCCGTCCGGCAGCTTCGCAACGCCGGTCACGTCGGTTGTACGGAAGTAGAACTGAGGACGGTAGCCCGTGAAGAACGGGGTGTGACGACCACCCTCCTCCTTCTTGAGCACGTAGACCTCGGCCTTGTACTTGGTGTGCGGGGTGATCGAGCCAGGCTTGCACAGCACCTGGCCGCGCTCGATCTCCTCGCGCTTGGTTCCACGCAGCAGGCATCCCACGTTGTCACCAGCACGACCCTCGTCGAGGATCTTGCGGAACATCTCAACGCCCGTGACGACCGTGGAGGTCGACTCGTGAACACCCACGATTTCGACGGTCTCGCCTGTTTTGACGATGCCCTGCTCGACCCTCCCGGTGGCGACCGTGCCACGCCCTGTGATCGAGAACACATCCTCGATCGGCATCATGAACGGCTTGTCGAGGTCGCGCACAGGATCCGGAATGTAGGAGTCCAGCGCGCCGGCGAGGTCGAGGATCTTCTGCTTGTAGGCCTCGTCGCCTTCCAGCGCCTTCAGTGCAGAGCCGATGACAAACGGGATGTCGTCCCCAGGGAAGTCGTATTCGGAGAGCAACTCGCGGACCTCGACCTCGACGAGTTCCAGGAGCTCCTCGTCGTCGACCATGTCGGCCTTGTTGAGGAACACCACGATGTAGTTGACGCCCACCTCACGAGCGAGCAGGACGTGCTCACGCGTCTGGGGCATCGGTCCGTCCGCCGCCGAGACCACCAGGATCGCGCCGTCCATCTGCGCGGCGCCGGTGATCATGTTCTTGACGTAGTCGGCGTGACCAGGGCAGTCGACGTGGGCGTAGTGGCGGTTCTCGGTCTGGTACTCGACGTGTGACGTCGCGATCGTGATCCCGCGTTCCTTCTCCTCGGGCGCGTTGTCGATCTCCGCGAAAGTGCGGGCCTCCGCACCTCCGTGCTCGGCCAGAACAGTTGTTATGGCAGCGGTCAGCGTCGTCTTGCCATGGTCGATGTGACCGATGGTCCCGACGTTGACGTGCGTCTTGTCGCGCTCGAACTTCTCCTTCGCCACTTTGAATTCGCTCCTGTATCGACTTGTATGCCCGCCTCTGTGGAGGCGAACCTCAGAAATCTATCTAAATGCGCTGCTGCGTGACTGCTCGGTACTCGTGCCTCGGGGCTGTGGGTCTATCCGGCCGCGTCCGAGGCGCTTAGGCCGGGACCGGTTCGCCGGTCCGCGCTTCGACGATCTTCTCGGCGATGTTAGGCGGAACCTCTTCGTAGTTCTCGAACTGCATCGTGTAGTTGGCGCGCCCCTGGGTGTTGGAGCGCAGGTCGGTCGCATAGCCGAACATCTCGCTCAGCGGGACCTTCGCGGTCACGACCAACGCGTTGCCACGACGCTCCTGACCTTCCACGCGACCACGGCGCCGGCTGAGGTCGCCGATCACGTCTCCGAGGAAGTCGTCGGGCGTGACGACCTCGACGGCGAAGATCGGCTCGAGCAGCACTGGCTTGGCCCGCTTGGCCGCCTCTTTGAAGGCCAGCGAGCCGGCAACTTTGAAGGCGATTTCCGATGAGTCCACGTCGTGGTACTTGCCGTCCACGAGCGTCACACGCATGTCGACCATCGGGTAGCCGGCCTTGACGCCGTTGTCGAGCGCCTCTTCGATCCCCTTCTTGACGGCAGGGATGTATTCAGAGGGGATGTTTCCACCCTTGATCTTATTGATGAACTCGAAGCCCTCACCAGGCGCTGGCTCGAGGTTGATGAAGACGACGCCGAACTGACCCGATCCACCGGTCTGACGGACAAACTTGCCTTCGATCTTCTCGACGCTGCCGCGCACCGTCTCGCGGTAGGACACCTGCGGACGCCCTACGTTGGCCTCGACGCCGAACTCCCGCTTCATGCGGTCGACGAGCACCTCGAGGTGCAGCTCGCCCATGCCGGAGATCTCGGTCTGGCCGGTCTCCTCGTTGGTACGCACCTGGAAGGTCGGGTCCTCTTCGGCCAGACGCCCCAGCGCGACCGACATCTTCTCCTGATCGACCTTCGTCTTGGGCTCGACCGCGACCTTGATCACGGGCTCGGGGAACACGATGTTCTCGAGGTGGATCGGGTGGTCTGGAACCGCGAGCGTGTCGCCGGTGATGACCTGCTTGATGCCCACAGCGGCGGCGATGTCGCCGGCGAAGACCTCGGAGACCTCCTCGCGCTCGTTGGCGTGCATCATCAGGATGCGCCCAATGCGCTCGGTGCGCCCGCTGCCGACGTTTAGGATCTTCGCGCCCGCCTCTAGGTGGCCGGAGTACACGCGGAAGTAGGTGAGCTTGCCGACGTAGGGGTCGGCGGCGATCTTGAAGGCGAGTGCGGCGAACGGCTCGGAGTCGTCGGCGTGGCGC
>DATBZG010000017.1:0-2572 GCA_036513335.1 Solirubrobacteraceae bacterium
CGGAGGCCGCCAGCCACAGCAGCTACCTGCGCGGCCAGCTCGCCGCGTGTGATCTGCGCGAGCTCACGCAGCTCCGAGCAGTGCAGCACCGCCACCTCGTCCTCGCGGCCCTCGCCGCACGCAAGCAGGTTCTCCGCGTAGTTCAGCTCCGCGCCCTCGAACCAGCGCGTGCCCGGCATCTCGTGCGAGCCCAGCACGCGCTCATAAGGCTTCGATGCGCGCACGCCGCAGAACTCCCAGATGCCCGCCCAGAAGTCCTCCAGGTCGTCCACCGACCACTGCCACAGCTCGTCGTAGTCGGCGAACGGGCGGCCGCGACGCGCGCCCGCCCAGTCCACGAAGCGCTTCATCTCAACCCTTTGCAGCTGCTCCGGCGGTGGCTCCCACAGGGGATGCGGGCGGGCGGCGCTGCTCATGCGGGTATTCTCGCGGTTTGTGAGCCTGCCGGGGTTGCGCGAGGAGTTTCCCGTCTTTGGCGCCGTCGCGTACCTCAACGCCGGCACCGACGGGCCCCTGCCCTCGCGCGCCGTGCAGGCATCCGTGCGCGAGCTGCAGCGCGAGCTCGCCGACGGACGTGCGATGGCGCACTACGAACGCAAATCCGAGCTCGCTGGCGAGCTGCGCGCCGCCTACGCGCGCGCGCTCAATGCCGACGCCGCGGACGTCGCGCTCACCACCTGCACCAGCGAGGGCATGGCGCAGGTGATCGGCGGCCTGGAGTTCTCTTCGGGCGATGAGATCGTCACCAGCGACGAGGAGCACCCGGGACTGCTGGGCGCCCTGGCCGCCGCGCGCGACCTGCACGGCGTACAAGTTCGCGAAGTCCCGTTCGCGGAGGTCGCCAACGCCGTCGGCCCGCGTACCCGTCTGGTCGCGTGCTCCCACGTCGGCTGGGTCAGCGGCTCGCTCGCTCCCGTGGAGCTCGCCGAGCTGGACGTGCCCGTGCTGCTCGACGGCGCGCAGGGCATCGGCGCAGTGCCTGTTGACGTACGCACGCTCGGCTGCGATGCCTACTCCGGCGCCGGGCAGAAGTGGCTGTGCGGGCCCGACGGCACCGGCTCTCTGTGGGTCAGCCCGGAGCTGCGCGAGCGGATCGCCGTGTCCAGGCGCGGATACGCCAACCTCGGCGATGCGAGCGCGGGCCTCGACGCCGGCCTGCAGGAGGACGCGCGTCGCTTCGACACGATGTCCATGAATGCTGAGACTGCTGCGTGCGCGCTGGCCGCGATCGGCGTGCTGGAGTCACGCGGCTGGGCTGCCGTGCACGAGCAGGCGCGGACGCTTGCCGCGCGGCTGGCCGACATGCTGGCCGAGCGCGGGCGTGAGCCGGC
This sequence comes from Solirubrobacteraceae bacterium, assembly GCA_036513335.1. GTDB lineage: Bacteria > Actinomycetota > Thermoleophilia > Solirubrobacterales > Solirubrobacteraceae > Palsa-744. The sequence goes on from DATBZG010000017.1 coordinate 1,332, forward strand.
GCCGCGCGGAGCGAGCACGCTCGTCTCCTTCCACAGCGCCGACCCCGAGGGCGAGCGTACGCTGCTGGCCGAACAGGGCGTGATCGTGCGCAACATCCCCGAGCGGCCCTGGCTGCGGGCGTCGGTCGGCGCGTGGAACGACGAGAGCGACCTCGCGCGGCTGATCGACGCGCTGCCCGCGTGAGCGACACCCCGCTGCGGGCGCCCTCCCCGCGCTCGCTGCTGCGTCACGCTGGGCTGCCTTTCGTGCTGGCGCTGTCCGCGGTGCTGAACACAAACCGCCTCTCACAGAACGGCTACGCCAACATCTTCTACTCGGCCGGCGACAAGTCGATGTTGCGCTCGCTGCACAACTTCTTCTTCGCCTCGTTCGACCCCGGCGGGCTCGTAACCGTGGACAAGCCGCCGCTGGCGCTTTGGGTACAGGTGCTGAGCGCCAAGCTGTTCGGCTTCTCCCCGCTCAGCCTGCTGCTGCCGGAGGCGATCGTCGGCGTGCTGTCCGTCGCGCTGCTGTATTTCATCCTGCAGCGGCGCGTGGGCCTCGCGGCAGCGCTCGGCGGTTCACTCGCGCTGGCCGTGTTCCCCTCGTTCGTAGCCGTATCACGCGACAACGGCGTCGACCCCGTGCTGATCCTGCTGCTCATCGCCGCATGCGGCCTCGCCCTGCGCGCGATCGACAACGGGCGCTGGCGCACGCTGATCGCCTGCGGGGTGGTCGTTGGGCTCGCGTTCAACACCAAGACGCTCGCCGCCTACCTCGTCGTGCCCTCGATCGCGCTCGGGTTCCTCGTCTGCGCGCCCGGGTCGCCGTGGCGGCGTCTCGCGCAGCTGCTGGCTGCAGGCGTGGCAATGCTGGTCGTGTCGTTCGCGTGGATCGCCGTCGTGGAACTCACCCCCGCCTCCCAACGACCATATGTGGGTAGCTCCACCAACAACACCGAGATCGGGCTCACGTTCGAATACAACGGCCTCGGGCGCGTCGAAGGCCAGACGGGCGGCCCCAACAGCGTCCTCGTCAAGCCCGGCGCATTCGTCCCCGCGCAGCGCCAGCTGAAGGTCGACGACGCCGCCGGTCGCGCGCAGGCGGGCAAGCCCAAGACCCCCGCGCCGCAGGTGCCCGCCAGCGCTCTGCCCAAGCCCGCGCCCGTCTCGCCGCCCAAGGTCGTCAAGGGTCGCGAAAAGGACCCCATCCCATTCGGCGAGTCGCCCAAACCGCTGCGTCTGTTCGGCACCGGCCTCGG
>DATBZG010000018.1:0-27701 GCA_036513335.1 Solirubrobacteraceae bacterium
GGCAGCCGATCCGGTCAACACGCCCGCGTACGCCGCTGCCACCACGATGACGAGCACGACCGCTAGGGCCGCGCGACGATGCCGCGCACGCCTCATCCCAGCGAGGCCCATCCCGGTCGATCTGCTATTTCGACCCGGCGTCCGGTCGTGCCGAAGATTGATCGGCTGGACACTCAGACCTTCGGAGCGCGGACGAGAGCCTCGTCTGCGACGTCACCGTCGTGAGACTCAACGGCAACGGACGACACAGGACTGCGCTGGGTATAAGCATATTTACCAGAGCCGCCCAGCTTGGAACCGTTTGCGATCACGCCGACAAGGGGGGCGCCAGCGACGTCAAGGGCCTGATGCAGCCGCTCTGCGACATCGCGTCGGCTGCGTCCGATCCAGCCGACGATCACGACACCGTCCACCTTGGTGAGCAGGGCGAACGCGTCGGAGACGACCGCGAGCGGGGGCGTATCGATGACAATGAGGTCATAGGTCGGCTTAACCTGTTCAAGAACAGCATCCATTGCGCGGCTCTCGATGAGCTCGCCCGGATTGGGAGGCAATAGCGGGCCCGCGACCAAAACGTCTACGAATCGGTCCGCTGCGCCCTCGGCGGGTATTGATTCCAAGCTGACTGATCGGATTGCGGTACCCAATGGTGCCGAACCGGTCAGTACGTCTGAGAGACCGGACGTCGTCTGTACGTCAAGCTGACCAGCGAGGGTTGGATGCCGTAGATCAACCTCGAGCAGCAGCACGCGCGACCCGGATCTCGCCGCTGCCTCGGCGAGGTGGCGAGCGATTGTCGTCTTGCCGTCGCCGGGTGCCGCCGACGCGATCATGACCGTACGCAGGCGAGTGTCGACATTGAGGAAGCGCATGTGAGCACGTATCAAGCTAAACGCCTCTGCGTCCGCAGGCGGCAGGGCATACTTCCCCGTGTTGTCGCGGGCGGCGCGGGATATGGCCGTACTCTGGGGAACGGCACCAAGAAGAGGGAGCCCGTAGATCGCTTCGAGCTCCTCTGGGCTCTTAATTCTGCGGTCGAAGCGGCCGAGCGCAAGGGCAATGCCGATCCCGATCAGAAAACCGAGCACCGCTCCGAGAGCCGTATTCTTTGATGTCTTTGGCGAGGAAGGGCTAGTGGGGGCGAGTGGTTCCTGACCCACTTGCACATCGTTGTAGCTCAGTTCAGAAAGAAGGCTCAGAGTCTGCGCGCGATCTTGGAGCTGGAGCCCATCCGGTCCCACGCGCTGCTGCGGGGAGAGCCTCGAAAGCTGCTTGTGTACGAGTGCGAGGGCAGATTTGAAGTAGTGACTGTTAGCGCTCTGCTGACCGGCAACAAAGAGATGCGAATACGTATTCGCGATTTCGGCAGCGAGCGTCGGGGATCGGGACGTCGACGAGATTTCGACGATGCCGGATTCGCTGCGCCCGGCTACGCTCAGGCCGTCGCGAACCTTTTCCTCGGTCAGCCCGTGACCCAACAGGGCCGCGGTCTTCGATGCCAAGTCGCCGCCCTTGACGAGTTCTAGGTCGTTGGCCTCTTCGGCCAGCAACGTGCTGCTACTGCTGCCGCCCGAGGAAAGTCCTGCGATCTGTTGGCTCAGAGAATTGTCGCGGAAGACCAGGGAGGCGGTCGCCGTGTACTCCTTGGCCTGACGCTTGGACAGACCGAACGCTACCCCTGCGACAATGACGACGCAAAGCAAGATCAACGGGGTCCGACGGATAAGAACGCCCAAGAATTGCTGTGTATTCGTGGCTTGGGAGTCTTGCTGCACGGCAGGATGTCCTTTTGCGAAGGGATACGTCCTTGGCTCTCGAACTCAGAGGACCGCTGATTGTAAACCATTGCACCTCGTGTATGCTCGGTCAAGCGCGCTAGCGAAGTTCCAGAGAAAGAGCAAGCAAGGTTGGCGGGACTAGGCGGTGCTTCAATGAGGGCGTCGTCGGCAAAAGCCCACGAGGGCTACAGCAGATCGGTGTGGGAGTACCTGCCCCGTGATCGACTGGAGCCTGTCCACGTTCAAAGACAAGTGACTAGACGCACAAGCTGGGCATAGATGGGCGCATGGCTCTCAGAGTCAGGACGTCTTTCGCGATGGTGCGGCAAGTCCAGAGGTAAGAGCCAGCCTGCGTCCCCCGTCATCGGTCTGGCGCCATTCCTCGGGCTGGTGCTGTTCATCCGGGTTCTGACGGACAACCTGTCCCCTTCAGACAGCCGCCATTCCGGTAGCCTGAACCTGTCCGGTAGTATCGCCGTGCTGCTCATCGTGGTGGCGGTCGGAATGCTGCTAGCAAGGCGTCGAGCGACTCGTCCGACGCTGATCGCAGCGCTCTGGCTATGCGTGTGGACGGCCATCGCAGTCAGTAATCGCGGGCTCTCTACTGAGATGCTCCGCGAGGGGGTGCGTGAGGCATCGGTCGTCGCGGTTGCCGTCATCGTATGCAACGCGTGCGGAGCAGTGACCGTCGTCGCCGCCACACGCATAGTCCAAGTCGCTGGCTTCGTCCCGGCGATCGTCGCTCTCTATCAGCTCGCCACGGACACCGGGATGCTGGTCGCGAACCACATCCGATCCAACGGCACTTTTGCCCACCCGAACAGCGCCGCCATGTTCTTCGCGATCGCGGTAATAGCTTCACTGTGGCAATATCTCGATCGCGGGCGCAGATGGTTTGACTTGGTTCTGACTGCCCTGTTCGTTGCGGCCACCGTCGCAACATTTAGCATCGATGGGCTGGCGGCGACCGTCGCGATGTTGATGTCGTTTGGATTGCTAAGTGTCGGTAGCTACAGGGTCAAACTTGTTCCGTGCGCCGTCGCTTGCGTGCTCGTCCTAGCATTCTTTGCGACTCCGCTTGGTGCAGAACGAATTGCGCTGGAGTCCTCAACTAGCGTCGCCGCGGCCGAACGAGGGGAACCCAACACCACCCTGGCCTGGCGCTTTCATAAGTGGGAAACGCTTCTAGTCAAATGGGAACGAAACCCGATTCTAGGCCAAGGTCTGGGCACTACGACGACGGAATCCGGGATACGCGGAAATGAGTTCGCCGGCGCCCTGCCGCACAACGAATACCTTCGATACTTGGTCGAGACGGGCGTCGTTGGCCTCGTCATCCTGCTCGGAGCTGTCGCGGTTCTCGTGCGTCGGCTCGTCTGCATTCGTAGGCGCGATACAGGCCTAGATGCGGGCGGTTTCAACGCGGCGCCCCTTGCGATCGCTACCGTTGTGGGATGCTTGGTCGATTCGATCGCGGATAACACGTTCCTCAACAGCCCAACCTGCTATGCCGCCGCCCTGATCGTCGTTTCCGTGATAGGCGTGTGGGATGCCCATAACAGACGCAATATGAGTCCGCGGACCGTGTGACACAGTGCACATAGGACAGCCTTGCTACAGCTCGTCCGACCGCAAGGTCTCGATTGTTCATCATTTCGGTCCTGACCCAGACACTGTCGGGGGCATGGCGACCGTAATCAGGAACCTAACCGAGAACGATGTCGGAGCCGACGTGGTGGACTTTCATGCTTCGTGGAGCCCTCGCTCGCGCTCGACGACCACGGGCATGGCCCTCACGGCGACGCGGGCCCTACTGCAAATGCCTGTGACCCATGTGGCCCATGTGCACCTATCGGAACGGGGGTCATTCCTACGCGAGGGCGGCCTCCTAGCGCTTGCAAGTGGGCGCGGCATCGTTTCTGTCGCAACGATTCACGGAGCGTCGTTCGAGCCGTTCGCCCGTCGCTATCCGCTGCTTGTGTCTGCGGTGTTGAGACGCGCGCACGCGATCACATGCTTGGATCAAGGCACGCTAGAAGTCGTACGACGTAGCGCGCCTCGGGTCCACTCCGAGGTCCTGCCTAACCCCGTTTTGACTGATGACACCGTCTCACCTGCGGATAGGACGGCGGAGCTCGTTGTGTTCGCCGGGGAGATCGGCAGGCGAAAGGGCGCTGACGTCCTGCATCGTGCATGGCAGCTCGTATCTCGTCGACGCCCAGAGGCACGTTGCCTGATGGTCGGCCCCGTTACCGACTTCGACCCGCCTCCCTTCCAGCGCCTAGAAGTGTGGCCGTCTGTCGACTCGAGCTATATGAGAGATATCTTGAGACGCGCCCGAGTTGTTGCTCTGCCGTCGCGAGCAGAGGCATCACCGATGATCTTGCTCGAGGCCATGAGCTTGGGCCGGCCCTTTGTCGGCACACCAGTGGGAGGCATTCCCGAACTAGCCGCGGACGGAGGCATGCTTGCCCCCGTCGGCGACGAGAAAGGCCTGGCTGATCGCCTTACGGAGCTACTAGCTGACCCCCATCTTGCGCGGACGGTCGGCGAACACGGTCGACAATTCTGCCAAGCGACCAGAAGTGTCGAGGTCGTCGACGCTCTACTGCGGCGTTTGTATTCAGAAGCGCGTGCCGATGGAGCAAAGAGCAACTGGACATAGCAAGTTTCACGGCAACCTTGCGGGCACGCGCATCAAACGAGCCATTGTCAATACGTACCGGGCCAGTATCCCTGCAGAGCGAACGAGCGGGGACCTGGCTCGCCCCCTCGCTGCCTGTCGTGCCTGCTGAGCTAGGACCTCCGGCGGAGGCAGCACTTGGCGCCGGAGGAACTTATTGAAGCCACCTGGGGGCGTCAGAAGCCCGTCGATCAAGCCCGTGTCGGCATAGAGCTGGGCCCGACTCGCTTGCGGGTGAGGGTTCGCCAGGCGCAAAGCCATACCTTCGCGGAGACCGAACTTCGGCATCTCCTCGATGAGGTTAGACGACGGCAGTCCAACGAGCTTCTCCGCCACCCTCACAGCGACCGGAACCACCCGCGCAAGGGCGGGGTAAGCGTCCAGCAGCCCATCGAGCACGCCAGAGCGTAGGTCAGCTCCGTAGACATCCCACCACGCGCCCAGGTCGCTGGCCAAGCGCAAATCGATGAATCCGTCCCTCGCGTAGAACAGCAATAGCGCCAGGAGTTGACTATCAAGAGCTGGGCGCCACTCGCCGCGCGGATCCGGCGCCGGTGACAAAAGACGCTCGCGCGCGAATCTTGTCTCGTACCAGTGCACCCGCCAATGGAGCTCCACCGGCGGGAGCTCTCCCCGCTCATGAACTAGCATCAAGTGGAGGAGAGGCAACCCAGCGGCGTCAACGTAGTCTTGTGGCGCATCATAACCGAGCTCCCGTATGACCTCAACAGCGGCCTGAAGTTGCTCAGGCGCGACGAGCAGGTCGATGTCGCCTGAGGGGCGCCGGCCGGGATCGCCGTAGATTGCCTCGCCAAGCAGCGGACCCTTCAACGCACTGGAGCGGATCCCGGCGTCGGCAAGCATGGCGATCGCACGCAGCGACACGAGCTGCAAGAAGGCTCCGTGGCGACGCCCCGTCTCCACGGCGTGCTCCACCGCCACGCGAAACTCGTCGCCAGCTCGCCCCTTCGCCAGCTCGACGATACGCGGGCCCAGAGTGGGAAGCAGTCTGCGTAGATGCAGGGTCCCGGCCAGCGTCTCCCAGTCAACATCCGCGATCAGCCGCTCAGCTCGACTGCCCATAGCCGCACGGCGGGAACTCGTGCCAGCACTGAGCAGGATAAGTCGCTGTTCCGCTCGGGAGCTTCGGGTCAACTACCAAAGCGTACCGTCTCCCGTAACGCCCTATCCCGCAGCGTGCATTTCCATCTTCAGCAGCTGGAGATGACTCCAAGGGAACGACGCCAAAAGCTTCGCCGGCGACTGGCCTTCAAAATAGCCGTGTGCGCCAGCATAAGGTTCGCTGCCAGTCGGGATCGGATCCTGAGCATAGAGGGCGAGATCCGAGGCCGTGTCTCGTATGAATATCCCGTATCGCTGTGCGGCTTCGGCAAGCATCAGCGTGAGCGGCGGCAGGTGCAGCTGGGCAAGGTTCAATGAGAGAGGAAGTCTCAGGTGGGCACCCTCTGGCAGCGATGAGGCTTCTGTCGTTCCCCCGTCGGTTCGCTGCGCGGGAGCTGCATACGAGCCGTAACGCGTGTTAGGTACCGAGAGTGCTAGCGCGTGGTTGATCCTGCCATGCTGAAGATCTTCGAGGGTAATTAGCCCACCGGCAATCGGTAGCGACGACGCTGACGCACCCCAAGAGGTCTTGGCACCGAGCCATGCTTCTGGCCCGTACACACCGTCGTTCGCATTCACATCCTGCATCGCCCCACCCCACGATGCCTGCCACGCACCGGCGACCTTTTCCAGACGCCAGAACTCCCACATTCGCTCCGTGCTCGGCTGCCATACCACGAGATGCTTGTCGCTTCCTACGGCTGGCTGAGCGCCGGGCGGCAAAGGAACCGCTGCCCATGCCGCCTGCAGCGCAGCGGAGTTGCCGTTGACCAGCGCAACGCGGACCGTGGGCTCGGTGGAGGACACCGTGTATATCGGCACGGACCAGGATGTCGTGTTGATCATCGGGCCATGTTTTGCGGTCTCCTCCGCCGCGGCCTCCGCGCTCAACTCAGCCACGACTGCATTGGAAGTGGGATCTACTGCCGCGTTGGCAGGCACTGGCTCGTTCCAGAAGCTCGTGGATGCGAAGAAGCGGAATGGGCCCGTTTCGGTGGGGGACTTGGATTCCACCGGAGTTTCCGCAGGAGGTTCGACTTCCGCGGGAGGTTCGACAGGAGGTTCGACCGGAGGCGTCGGTTCGACAGGGGCTTCGACGGGAGGTGTGGTTTCGACAGGATGCTTGGTTTCGGCGGAACCTCCAGGCAGCATCGGCGGTTCCGGCCCGGCCACAGGTGGCTGTTCATCGAGCACGTTGGCGCCTTCGCTAGCCGGTAGCGTGACCGATGGTCGACCTGTCGTCGATGGATGAGAGCCCTGGGAGTTGGTGGAGAGTTTGCAGCGCCCACGCCCGGGACCTTTCTTTCGCCTGCATGCCCTGACTCCAGCATGGCTCTCGGCGCAAGCGCACGCTTTTGCGCGGGAGGACCTCACGGCGCGTTTCGATGGACTCGCCCCAGCACTGCCCGAAACACTCACGGCTGATAGGAACACCAGCAGGCATGAGGTGACTACCAGAGCAATACCTCGAGGACCGCTCCGTGGTGCGCCCTGCATTGACATTAGGCTCCTTTGGCCTCTACATTCCCTGCGCTCGAAGGCAGATTCCGACACCACCTGCGGGGAACCGCAGGCATGACATCGGGCTGAGAGCGCTGGTCGCGGAGCGCGCGGCCCCAATCTGGACGTTTGATCTGCGCACCCTACTGCTGTCATCCGCACCAACGCGCTGGCAGACCACACGGCTGATCTGCGCCGACCGCGCGGGGCTGAAGCACCGGTATCCCTTGCGCGCAATCGGGATGCTGCGTAAGCTCTGGCCGTCGCTCACCGTTGTACGAGAGTGTGCTGCGACTCGATCGGTCCAAAGATGAGCCAGCCACGTTCCCGAGAGGCTCACGGCGAGGACACCGACCGCAGCGTGACGTTGACGCTCAAGGGGTTCGCTTGGGACACACTCGACGAGGAGGCCGAACGCGAGAGGATCACGACCGACGAGCTTGTCACGTTCGCCGTCCTGTACTACCTCGCCGACGTAGACAGCGGTCGCATCGCGCGACGCATCACCCGCAGCCCCTATCCGCGCCGGCCGTCGCCGGGGCCGCTCCACGACTGACCAACTCCGCTCGTAGCGCGCGGCGTCCACGGTGGTGCAGGCCGTGGATGGAACCTTCTGAGCGGCCCATGCGTGTTGCAATCTCCATCGGCGAGAGCCCGGCGAAGTGGCGCAGAACCAGTACCTCCCGCTGGTCGGCCGGTAGCTCCGCAAGCGCTTCGCTCAGCTCGCGCATCTGACGACCGCCCGCGGGGTCGCCAGTCCCTTCGTCGGCCAGCCTGAGATCCTCGACAGGCACGCAGCGTTGCCGCCGCAAATGATCGACGGCGACGTTGCGGGCGACGCGCAGAACCCACGCGAAGAACGGGACATCGCGCTCCTCGTATTTGCCTATTACGTGAATGAGCTTCGCAAAAACCTGCTGCGTCACGTCTTCGGCCTCGTGAGGATCGTGAACGATGCTACGCACGTAACCGTAGATGTTGTCGGCGTAACGCGCGTAAAGAAAGCCCACTGCCTCACGGTCTCCAAGTTGCGCCCGCCTGACCGCATGAGAGACACGTCGACTGACTGCCTCGTCGCACTCGTTCTGGGCCGCAGCGCCCACCGTGGGCCAAGGCATCCCTATCTCTCGACGGCTAATGGCGAGCGCCATCACGTACCACTTCTCGAGTCGCGTTCATCCTTGTTCGCTCTGTGATCCATCCGTGTTCCCCTCGCGTGTACCTGCAAGACCGTCCTTGGCGATCTGGCCTAGTCGCCCGCTCATCCGCCCCGAGACCGCATGCGTCTGCTCAGCCGGCCTTGGCGTATAGATGCGCGAGAAGCGTAGCTGTCCTCAAGGAGCACCCGCGCCGCACGGATCGCGAGCCGCGGACCGCCCCCGATGAGACCAACCATCGCTACGTCAATAATCTCCCGGACCGGGCCGGACTCCCCGAGGCGCGCACGCGACGTCAACTCCTGATCGTCACCGGGAGCTCGCATATTCGTCGAGTGGGTCGGCACTGGACTCTCTACGTTCATTGTCTCGCCTTCCATACATCAGGATTGTCAGCAGCCCTCCCCTCTCCTGCGCCCATCCCCCAGTTACAACGACCCTACAGCCCCTTATCCAAGTGGTACATAACGCACCGTGACGAATATGTCGCCGCGATATCGACCGTTGTCCAACGCGACAATGGAAATATAGCCCATTTTGACATTCATTCGAACAATCAGAATTGCGTGGCGCCCTGTGTGCTCACACCCCGCGAAAGCTGACCACGTAAGAAATGGTCCTAAGCAGGATCTTGATGTCGTTCCAGAGTGACCAATTCGCAACGTACAGATAGTCGATCGCGACCATTTCACGCAGCGGCACACGCGACGGCCCGAGGATCTGCCACGGCCCGGTCATACCAGGGGTCAGCTCCAGCCGCCGACGATGCCAGCCCTGCACACGCATGTCCTCGTCCACGACGAGCGGACGCGGCCCCACCAGGCTCATCTCGCCTTTGAGGATGTTCAGCATCTGCGGCAGCTCGTCCAGGGCGGTCTTGCGGAGTAGGCGCCCGACACGGGTGATGCGGGGGTCCTCCGCGATCTTGAACAGCCCCCCCTCGGCCTCGTTGCGAGCGCGCAGTGACTCCTTCAGGGACTCCGCGTCCTGCACCATCGTGCGGAACTTGAAAATGCGAAAGCGCTTGCCATGGCGCCCGACACGTTCCTGGCGAAAGAACACAGGCCCGGGACTGTCCAGCTTGATCGCCACCGCCGCCACCAGCATCAGCGGAGCCACGGCCAGCAGGCCGACCGTCGTGTAGAGCAGATCGAACGTCCGCTTCACGGCGGCCGAGGAGCGTGTGAGCTCGAAGCGCCTGACGCCCATGACCGTCACACCGTGCAGGTCGTCGAACACGACCGACGAGCCCACTACCTCCAGCAGGCGCGGCAGGATGCTCACACGCACGCCCACCGCCTTCAGCGTGCGCACGAGATCGAGCATCTCACCGGCGTCGGCGCTACGAGGCGCGATGATCGCCCTCTGGATGTCGAGCTGCTGCGCGAGCGCGCGCACCTCGGCAAGTCGCTCCGCCGAGTGGGTGTCCGTCGACCACGGTGCGATCTTGTCGAGGTCAAGATGAGCTACCAGGCTCGCCTTGATCCCGCCGTTGCCGCTCAGCTTCGAGCGAATCGTCTTTGCGCCATCCGAGTCGCCGATGAACAAGCAGCGCTCGGCAGGCGCGATCCGAAGCGCGAAGGCACGAGCTATGGTGCGCGTGAGGATCAAAAGCGCCGCCAGGAGAAGCCATAGGAACACCGCTTGGTGGCGATCGAGCGTGCCTTCGACGATCAGGCCGCCCGTCAGCCAAGAGACGAGCGCACACAGCGTGGCCACCTGGAAGAGCTTCGGCGCCTCCTCGAGCGTCGTCTTGCGAAGGAGCGCGTCGTCGCGGTCATACAGCCCGAAGATCTTCGCCCCGATTAGCAGGATCGGTAGCCCGGCGATGCTCGCCCACGTCAGCTGCAGAGATTTCGAGGACAGCGCGATCGTGACCAGGAAGGCGCTCAAGATCGCCACGGTGTCGGCGACGACCAGGGTTCGGCGGAAGATCGAGTCCCGTAGCATGCTCGCCGACAGGCCTCTGCTTTCGGCGATCGGAGCGTTCGCTCGGAGTGTGCCCAGCGGTCCGATCCGCTTCGCGGCGCTCGCGGCCCTGCCATCGATGGCGGCCACTCCCGGATCTGCGATCTTGCTATCCATAGCTCCCTGTGTCCGGCGTCGCCACCCGCCTCAGACGGAGCCGGCGCCGAAAACGATCGTTGATCGAATTCCCTACGAGATACGGCTATCCCTAAGGCGGCCCGATTACGCCCTCCAGGACGCGGCCCCCCGCGCTGCACGGTCTACTGACGTTGCGTTCCTATCTCTCGCAATGCATTAGACACCATCTTCGCCGACTGCACAAGGCTTCATTTGTAGAAACGCATCTGGACAGCCGTAGCTAGGCGCCCATACCTTGTCGGATTTCAAGCCCACAAACGCGAAATTGGCCATTGGCTTGAGATGTAAATACTCGTTTTTAGACGCACAATCATGCCCTATTTGTCATGCAACTTTAGATGCAAAGTGCGCTTAAATTCCGAGAGTCAAAACTGAGGTCAATTTGTGGATGCGCGCCGGGCCTACTGGGTCGATGCGCCTAGCCGGCGGGCCCCAATCCGATGGGTGGACTTTTGTGAAATTGACGAGACAGGAGCGGCGCGATCGGGTTTCCGAAGCCACACCCGCGGGTATGCTCGTCACATGATCTTCTCGAGCAGCCCCCAGGCAGCAAGTACGTCGCGGCAGAGAACTCTTCGCGGTGCCATTCGTCCGGCACGGGCGCTTATCGCCCTAGGCCTCGCCGCGAGCGTCCTCGCCGTCGCTCCCGTAGCCGCGCAGGCCGCCTCAGCCCCCGCCGCGAACACGCTCGCCGCCTCCGCAATCACGTACTCCACGGCCACGCTCAACGGCAGCGTCAACCCGCGCGGGCAGGCCACCAACTACGTATTCCAGTACGGCAGCACGCACGGCTACAGCTCCGAGACGCCGCTCGCGCCCGCCGGCAGCGGCACCGGCACGATCAAGGTCAGCCAGGCGATCACCGGCCTCGCGCCGCTGACCACCTACCACTACCGGATCCTCGCTACCAGCCCCTCCGGCGCCACCCCAGGGCCCCAGCGGACGTTCACGACGCCCAAGGTGCCCCTGTCGCTGGCGATCGTCGGCGTGCCGAACCCCGTGACCTTCGGCAGCCCGCTGCTCGTGGAGGGCACCCTCTCGGGGACCGGATCGGCCAACCACGAGGTCGAGCTGCAGGCCAACTCCTTCCCCTACACAACCGGCTTCCAGGTGATCGGCAACCCCGAGCTCACCACCGCCACCGGAGCGTTCTCCTTCCCCTACCTCGGGCTCAACTACAACGCGCAGCTGCGCGTCGTCACCGTCGGCAAACCCGAAATCGCGAGCCCCGTGATCAACGAGGGCGTCGCCGTGCGCGTCAGCTTCCACGTGCGCTCCACCAAGCGCCGGGGCTACGCACGCCTCTACGGCACCGTCACCCCCGCCGAGGCCGGCGCGCTCGTCGGCTTCCAGCTACTGCAGCCCGGCAAGTCGCTCAACAAGGGCGGCACCGTCGTCAAAGGCGCCACCAACCCCGACTACTCCACCTTCAGCCGCGTCGTGCGCGTACAGCACGGCCTCTACAAGGCGCTCATCCAGGTCACCGACGGCGCACACGTCTCCGCCTACAGCAACCCCGTGCTGATCCGCTAACGCTCAGACGAGGGGCGAGTCGCGGATCTGCGGTCTGGATATTGCGGATCTGCGGTGTGGATATTGCGGATCCGCTGAACTCTGATTGCGGATATGCCAGGATCGGATCCGTCTTCCACGGGAGCACCTGCGCTTGTTGCCCGTCACCTGCGGGCAAACGTGCAGGCCGCGCTTGCGGATACGAGGGTCGTCGTCGTGCTCGGAGCTCGCCAGGTGGGCAAGAGCACGCTCGTGGCGCAGATCGCCGAGGGCGAGCCCAGCAGGCCCGTGATCACCCTCGATGACGATGCCAGACGCCGCGGCGCGAACGAGGATCCGACAGGCTTCGTCTCCGATCTGCAGACACCGGTGGCGATCGACGAGGTGCAGCGTGCTCCGGCTCTGTTGCTCGCGATCAAGCAGTCGGTCGACGAGGATCAGCGTCCAGGGCGCTATCTGCTAGCCGGATCGGCGAACATCCTGACGGCGCCCACGATCGCGGATGCACTCACTGGGCGTGCGGAGTATCTGCAACTGTGGCCGTTCTCCCAGGCCGAGCTGTGGGGAGTGCCGCCAGGGCTGATCGCGACGCTGTTCGCGGGCAGGCCGCCGCACGTTCTCGACGCTGCAAGCGAACGCCGCGCGCATGCGCAGATGCTCGTCGCGGGCGGGTTTCCCGAGGCGCGCCGGCGCGCGCCCGATCGCCGCGTCTCGTTCTATGCCTCTTATCTCGGCACGGTCCTCGATCGCGATCTGGGGAGCATCGCCCGCGTGCACGACCGCGCCAACGTTCGCCGGCTGCTCGGCGCCGTCGCGGCAGCCACCGGCTCCACGCTGAACCTGAACAACCTCTCGCGCGATCTGGGAATCGCCGCGAACACGGTCCGCGCACACGTCGACCTGCTCGAGACGCTGTTCTTGGTCTACCGCCTCCCGGCATGGCACTCGAACCTGCTCAGCCGGCTCGGCAAGGCGCCGAAGCTGCACATCGTCGACAGCGGGCTGCTGGGGTACCTGCTCAGCGCGAACGCCGAGCGCGTCTGGAGCGATCCTCAGATCGCTGGAGCGTTGATCGAGACGTTCGTCGTCATGGAGATCGTGCGTCAGGCAAGCGTCGATCCGGACCCCCCGCAGGCATTCCACCTTCGTGACCGAGGTGGGCACGAGGTCGACATGGTCCTCGAACGCCGCGACGGCAGCGTCGTCGGGATCGAGGCGAAGGCAGCCGCAACCGCCGGACGAGCAGACTTCCAAGGCCTACGGCTCATGCGCGAGCGCCTCGGCGAGCGCTTTGCCTTCGGGGCGCTGCTATACACCGGGCCTGCGACCGTGCCGTTCGGCGACCGTCTCGCCGCGATTCCACTGCAGGCACTTTGGACAGACGCGAGCCTCGGTGGGGTAAAGCTCGTCTCGAGCCTACCCCGAAGCAACGAACAGAAGGAACGCACGGAACCGAAGCAGGACAAGTGACGTGACGGCGGCCCGGCGAGGAGCTCAGGTGATCTGGGATCTTTTGATGGACTGCGGTCGTGCGGGTCAGGGCGCTAGGAAGCGATCGCCGCCTGTGCTCCGTTGCGGAGCTGACCGGCCGTGAGCGCCTCGTTGGCCGTCTGCGCGACCGCCTGGTCATCCGTGAAGTGGTAGAGCGCTTCGGAGGTCGCCTTCAAGATCGCGCGGTCGACGTCTGGTGGGAGCGGGTCCAGCCACATGTCGGCGAAGTCGTTAATCGTCATCTTGGATTGTCTCGGCTTCCACCAGAAGGTCAAAACAAACACGTGGGGCGCGAGCCCGTATTCGCCTTGCTCATTCGCGAGTTCGCAGGCCTGCGCGGACCACCGCCACAGCCGCGTGGAGTCACCTTGCTCGAAGCCGATGCTCCACGGATCAGAGCCGCCGACGCTCTCCGACAGCGCCCGGACCGCGCCTCGAATCGCTGCGTCGTTGGGCCCGTACAGGACCCGCACTACGGCCTCAAGCCGCTCTGAGAACCCTGGAAGATCCGCAGGCTGTACGACGATCGGCCGCTCGACCTTCGGCGGTGCGCTCGGCTTGTCTCGACTAAAGAATCCCATCTGCCCTCTCCTGTTTGGGGTAGTAGGTGCCCTGTCTCGTTGGCGTCGCAAGTAAACCACGGGAGCGCCGCCACAAGACACGAGAAAAACAGGGCGTCCGTCTCCGACTACGCCGACTACGCGCCCGACCCATCGCAGGTGACATCGTGGGCTGCACGGGCCTTCTCAACGAACGAGACCCCAAGAACGCCCCCTCAACTGACGATCCCGCAACCAGGGATGAACCCAGCTCCAGCGACAAATTGTGCGGCCAGCGACTCGCCTGAAAGCTCTCCCACAACGACTAAGCGCCCGCATTTGCAAGCATTTCGTTGAGTAGCGGGGGCGGGATGCAGGCGGATATCCCCGACTACTCCAGTGGGCGCGTGTACCAGATCACCGAAGTGCGCAAGCTCCTGTGAACGCCCCGGGGCCGCGCCCATTGGGCCGCAAAGGGATTCGGTCCTCCGCAGCACGGCTGACTTGGTCAGCCTCGACCGTCAGGCACCTGCTTGGGCGTCGGGAGTCAAGTCCCGGGAGGTGGTGTAGGAGTTTTGCGTTGATGTCGTCGGTGTGGTGGTTGGCAGCTCAGGCCGCGATGAGCTCGGCGACCTCCTCGTCTTGTTTGTGTGTGAGTGATCTTGCTGGCTCGTAGAGCGTGGCCATGGAGTGTTGGCTGACGTAGCTGCGTCCGACGAGCCACTCGTCGTTGGCCTCGATCGCGAGCATCGAGACGAGGCGGATCAGCGAGGCGTCGTCGGGGAAGATGCCAACGACGTCGGTGCCACGGCCGATCTCGCGGTTGAAGCGCTCCAGCGGGTTCGTGGATCTGAGCTTCGGCCAGTGCTCTTTGGGGAACTCGTAGAAGGCGAGGATGTCTTCCTCGCCTTCTACGTCATCGCGGCGATCTTCGGCAGTCGCCGCTCGAGTTGGCTGGTCGCCTCACCGAGGCGCACCCTGGCTTCGGCGCTAGAGCTGGTATTTGCATCCAGACAGACAAGGCGTAGCATTGTGATGCTATGTGTGCTCAGATGCAAACACCCCGACCACTGCCGGCTCGCCTCGCGCCCGTGGTCGAGGAGCTGGAGCTGCGCCAGCCCGCGGTGGTCACGCGAGCGCTCCTGACGCAGATCCTGGCGCAGACGCAAGTGCCCCTCCCGCCCGAGGCGGCAGCCGAGCGCTTGGTCCGCCTCGGCTGGCTCCTTCCCCTGCGCACCCGGGGCGCCTGGGAGTTCGCCCCGGCCGCCCGAGCCGGCCGGTACAGGGCGGGTGACCCGTGGATCGAGCTGCGCGCGCTGCTCGCGCTTGACCCCGACGTTCCCGTTGCGGTCGCATTCGAGTCGGCGGTCTGGGAGCTCGGCCACTCCTCCCACCAGCCGGACCGTCCAGTGCTCGCGCACAGGCGGGGCTGGCGCCCGCCGCCGTCGCTGGGCGTCCGCGCGGTGACCTTCGACTGGCGCGTCCCGACGAAGACCGTGCGGGGATTGCCCGTGTGGATGGAGGCAACCATCCTCGTCGCTGCCGCCGAGCGCCCTGCGGCGCAGCGCAACTGGGGCAACGCTGACGACTGGCTCCCGAACACGTTCCGCGCCGCCACCGCAGAGGACCTGCAGCAAGAAGCAGCAGGGCGGCGCATCTCCACCCTCGCACGGCTCGGCTATCTCGCCGAGTGGGCAGGCCGCAACGACATCGCCGAGGAGATCGAGGCACTGCTGCCGTCCAGGCTTCCCGTCACGTTCCTGGGGCCTCGCGATCGTCGCGCCCACTGGAGCAGGCGCTGGCGGGTCTACGACTCGCTGTTCCCACCGCCATGATTACGCAGGGATATCTCGCCCGCCACTTCCAGGGTCGCAGCGGCATGCGGGATCCCGCTCTGCTCGACGTCGCCCAGGACTACGCGCTCAAGTACCTCCACGACCAGGGTGCATTCGAGCTCGGCATCGTCCTCAAGGGCGGCACCTCGCTGCGCAAGCTGCGCGCCGGCAACGCGGGCCGCTTCTCCACGGACCTGGACTTCGCCACACCGGACATGGAGACCGCGGAGTTCCTCCTTGACACGCTCGACGGCGTCGAGCTATTCGACGTCCGGTTCACTCTCGAGGAGCGAGAGGCCACGCGCGCGAAGCTGATCATCGACACACCGCTCGGCCGCCCGGCCATCCCCGCCCGCGTCGAGATCTCACCCCGGAAGCTATGGCTGCCCACCGAGCCCTCCACGCCGATCGCTCTCCCCGTGCACGCCGGCTACGAGTTCATCCCTCCGGCGACTCCAGCGCCGGCGCTGGAGGAGGCGCTCGCCGAGAAGCTCGCCGCATGGCGCCGGCGGCGAAAGCTGCGGGACCTCTACGACCTCGACCTCTTCGGTCGCGGCGCCCTGGAGGAGGCACAGATCCGCAGGCTGCTCATTCTGAAGGTCTGGCACGACGTCGTCGATGACGGCCTCGGCCAACGCCCCTTCGATCCCTCGGAGATCATCGCGGACGTGGACGCGAAATCGCTGCCGCCGGAGGACATCGGACTCCTGACACGGCCCGTCGAACCGGAGGCATGGCTCAGCAACGTCCGCGCGCGCTACGCATTCCTCACCGCGCTCGACGACACCGAGCAACGCATAGCCCGGTGCAATCCCGGTGACCGATACGAGGTGTCACAGCTGGTACTCGCGCTCACGGGCGACGGCTAACGAAACCGCTGCGAGCAGCAGGGCTCGCCCGAGGCGCTTGGCGAGGAGGGGTGAGTTAGGGCGCGGACGGCGCCGCGTGATTCTGCTCTGGCTGCGCAGCGAGATCGGCGACGAGCTACCTGTACCGCGTCAGCACCTCGCAGATGCGGTCCGTGCCCCATTCGATCTCCCGTGCCGGTACGCGCTCGTCCGCGGCGTGAATCAGGCTTGTGAACTTCATCTCCGCGGGAAGGCGCATCGGTAGGAAGCCGTAGGTCTGGATTCCAAGCTGGGCGAAGAAACGACCGTCGGTGATACCTGGCATGAGCATCGGCAACGGCACCGCGTCGGGGTCCGCAGCGGTGAGCACATCACTCAGCAGCCCCATCAGCGACAGGTCCACCCGATCGGATCCCGGCTCATAGCTCACCACCTCCAGCTCGAGGTCCTCCTCATCGGCCAGCTCACGCAGCTCGCGCAAAAGATCCTCGGCCGTCTGCCCAGGAAGCAGACGCCCGTCGAGCTCCAGCTGCAGCTCACTCGGGATCACATTGATCTTGGCGCCGCCTCGAAGGACGGTGGCGTTGAGCGTGTTGTGGAACATCGGGTCCAGCACCTGGCCAGCCTCACCAAGCATGTCCAGCGTCGCGTCGGTGCGCTCGGGGTCAAGCAGCCCATCCGCCAGCTCACGCCCGCCCGCGGGCAGCGCCACCGCCAGCGCCTCGATCATCGATCGTGGAATCTCGGTCACGTGCACCGGCAGTCGCTGCGCATCCAGCGCGCTCAGCAACCGCGCAAGCTTTGCCATCGAACCGCCGCGCATCGGGATCGAGCCGTGCCCGCCAGGCCCCCGGATCGTCGCACGCACCCAGCACACCTGCTTCTCACCCACCTGAATCGGGTAAGCACTCAGACCCGCCAGTTCAGTGCGCGCGCCACCAAACTCACCGAGCGCGTGCCTCACGCCCTCAAACAGCTCGCCGTGCTCCTCAACCACGAAGCGCGCGCCGTAGGACCCCAGATTCTCCTCGTCCGCGAGCACGCACAACAGCACGTCGCCCGGCGGAGGCTCAGCGGACTCAGCGAGCCGCAGAACCGCCGCAAGCATCATCGCCACACCGCCCTTCATATCCAGGGCGCCTCGGCCCCAAATCTCACCCTCGATCAGCTCACCGGCAAACGGATCATGGCGCCAGCTCTGGCCGTCCGTCGTGACAACGTCCACGTGACCCTGGAGGAGCAGCGGCGGCGCGACACCGCGACCGCGCAGCCGCGCCAGCAGGCTCGGCCGGGCCGCATCCCTCGCCAAGACTCTCGTCTCCAGGCCAGCCCCGTCGCAGAGATCCTTGACCCACCCCACACACTCAGCCTCGTCGCCCGGTGGATTGGTCGTATCGAACCGAATCAGCTGACGCAACAGCTCCACAGGATCGTGCGACACGGCGCCGACCATACCCAAAGCACGGGATGCGCCGCCACGACCGCGAGCAATTCGACAGCGGCGAGCCTGAAAGCCGCCACGCGGGAGGGCATCAAGGCCGCATAACGCCAGCAGGCGGTGATGACCTCAGCTAACGCCAACGGACTCGAGCGCTTGCAGCCCTCGTCGCGCGACGAGGGCATAGCCCCGGTCCTGGGCAGAGGCGAGCGCCTGCTCAAGCAGCATTGTCGCTCTGTCGCGATCCTCCCTTTCGCCACGAGCGGCCAGCATGCTTCCCCACCCGAGTTGTGTCTTCGCGAGAGCCCAAGCTGATCCGATCCGTTCGTGGGTAGCTGCTGCATGCGAGAAGTAGGCTTCAGCCTCCTCGAAGCGATTCAGCGTTGCGGCCAGCATTCCCAGGTAGTAACCGACTTCGGGATAGGTAGTCGTCTCGATACAGCAGATCTGGCCGATGAACGGGCTGAGCCTCTCGAGCATCGGTCGGGCCGCGTCCGTCCAGCCAAGCTCGGCCACGGCGTACGCGATGCTGGTCATCGTGATCAGCCAGATCAGGTCCCTGGGTATCGACTGAAAGCCGTCAGCGACGAACGGCTCGAGCACGACTCGCGCCTCCTCGGTTCGGTCGAGGTCGCAGTAGATCCCAGCGAGGAAGGTCGCGAACGCCGGTATCCCGGGGTTCTCGGCGGTCGCCTGGCGAACCAGGTCGACGATCTCTGCTCCACGCCCCTGCATGACGCGGATGACGCCGAACTGCCCGGCGAAGAACGCCGCGATGTCGGGCTGGCCGGTCGCGCTGCCCAGCTCCGCCGCCTCGATCGACAACCGCTCCGCCTCGTCGAGGTCGCCGGCAAGCATCGCCCGGGTTGCTCTGACGAAGGTCACGTGCATGCAAATGATCGGCTGGCCAAGACGCTCAGCGATGCTGCGGGCGAGCGATAGGGCCTCGTCGGCTTCGGTGACGAAGCCGGCCTGGTAGCAAGCGAAGCATCGCTGCAGGGCACTCCAGAACTGAAGCACTGGATCGCCGATGCCGCGCGCGGCCTCGAAGCCCTCGCCTGTGAGGGCGAGGAGCTCAGCGAGGGTCTCAGGGGCGGTGGTCGCCGGGCTGGTGTGATTGATCACCTCGACCAGGGTGGCCGGGTCGTCCACGCTCCTCGCGATGGCCACCGCCTGGTGCATGAGGTCCCGGCGACGTGCGAGGTCTGCGCCGTAGGTCAACTCCGAGGCGAGCAGCGCGAGCAGACGCGCACGATCGGCCGACTCGGTGCCTTCCAGCGCGTCGCTTGCGGCCTCCAGCGCCGCCACGCGCTCGTCGTCGACGACCCCGGCGACGCTGAAGAACCCACGGTTGTTGGCGAGGGCGGCGGCGACGAGCAGCTCGGTGTCGTCGAGATCCTGCGCCAGATGGGCGGCATCCAACAACGTCTCACGGTAGGCAGCGTCGCCCGTCTGGCGCTGGGCGACACCAAGGCCCAGCAGCAGCGCGCCGCGCATCCGGTTCGCGTCGACCTGGCGCTGCTCGAGCAGAGTCAGCGCCTGGGAGTACCGCCGCAGCGCCTCGCCGGGTGCCAGCCGGGCGAGCGCCTCGTCGCCAGCGGCGCGGGCGTAGCCGATGGCCTTCTCGGCCTCCTCGGGGACGAGCGCCTCGCCCCAGTGGTAGGCGAGCTCGCCGACCCGACCCTGGGTCCTTCCCCGGCACTGAGCCTCGATCGCTTCGGCGATCCGACGATGCAGCCGAGCTCGGCGGGCAGGCGCGAGCGACTCATACAACGTGTACTCGATCAGGGCATGCACGAAGGTGCAGCGGTTCCCGTCGACGTTGTCGATCAGGGTGGCCTCGGCCGCCCTGTCCATGATGTCGAGGAGTGTGTCTTCGTCTAGCTCGGTCGCAACAGCCAACAGCGAGAGATCGAAGTCACGGCCGATCACCGAGGCTGTTGCGAGGACCCTGGCTCCTGCCTCCCCCAACCGCTCGACGCGTCTGGCGATCACCTCGCGCACACTCACCGGCAGCCCGTGACTGCGCAGATCGGACGAGCTCACCCAGCGGCCGTCCTCTTGGTAGAGGCCGCCCGTCTCTGTGAGGTGGCGCAGGAGCTCACCCACGAAGAAGGGGTTACCGTCGGTCTCCGCCATGAGCTGATCTCGCAGCGAAAGGCCATCCTTGCCCATCTGCTGGACGGCCTCCCCTTCCATCATCGCCAGGAGCTCGAGCTCGTCGAGTCCCCGAAGCGTGAAGCGCGAGGTTGCGGGCTCTCGATGAAGCGCTCCGAGCAGGTCGGCCAAGGGACCACCAGCAGCGACGTCGGACTCTCGGAACGTGCCAATCATCAACAGCCGCATCGGCTCGCTCGCCGCGACGACGTGCCGTAGCAGCTGCAGGCTGGGTGCATCGACCCACTGCAGGTCATCGAGAACCAAAACGACGGTCGCAAGCTCGCCGGCCGCGCGCAGCGCGCTCGTCACGGCGCTGAACAGGATATGGCGCGCCGCCTCCGGGTCGCTCGTAGGCCGGCTGTCGGACGCTCCGAGCTGGGCACCCAACGCAGGGGCCAAGCGGACCAGCGAGCCAGCGTAGGGGCCAAGGGTCTCGAGCAGGCCCTGCGGCGCGTTGGTGACGAGATGGGTGAGTGCTTCGTTCCACGGGCCGTAGGGGACGCCGAGATCCTCTTCAGCGCGGCCGTACAGCACGATCGCCCCCTCTTCGTGGGCTCTCTGGACACGCTCCGCGGCGAGGGTCGTCTTGCCGATACCCGGCTCCCCCCCGATCAGCACGAGGTGGTGACGGGCCTCACGCACCACGGTCCTGAGCGCGTCGTCAAGGATCGCGCGCTCACCGGCCCGCCCTACGAATCCGACAGCGCTAGACACACAGCGCTCTGGCAGGGGAACCACTCCGCTGGCATCAGCCGGTGCCCACCGGACCTCGACGGTCGCTACCGGCTCTGGTAGGCCCTTGAGCTCGAGCTCCCCCTTGGAGGCGAATTGCTGGCGGGCTCGGCGACCGGCCGTGAGCTGGACGAGCTGCGTAGCGAGGATCTGGTCGCCCTCGGCGGCAGCGCACAGGCGCGCGGCTTGGACGACGGCGTCACCGAAGTAATCCCCTTCCTCTTCTGTGACCTCTCCGAGGGACAATCCGACGCGGATCGACAGGGGCTCCGGTGCCCGCTTGTTGTGCAGCTCGATCGCCTGTTGCATCGCCTCGGCACAGTTGAGCGCGCCGCTGGTGATCGAGAACACCACCATCAGCCCGTCGCCGAGATTCTTGACCTCTTGGCCGCCGTGCGCCTCGATAGCGCTTCGTAGCAAGGCGAAGTGTGTGCCGCGCAGCTGGTCAGCGACCTCCGGGTCAAGCCGCGAGGACAGCTCGGTGGAGCCCACCAGGTCGGTGAATACCGCTGTCACTACTTGGGTCTCGGCCATGGTGGCTTTCTGATCGGAAGCCTACACGGCAGCAGATCGGTGCATGATCGAGCCGAGGCGTAGGATGAACCGCAGTCGAGTATCGAGGGAGGGAGTCTCGATGACCGCAGACGCGCAATATCGCAACGACGCACCCGCACAAGTTGACGTGATCGTTGTCGGGGCCGGGCTTGCGGGGTTGACCGCGGCAGCGAGCCTGAAGAAACGGGGCGCCTCGGTGACGGTGCTCGAGGCGCGCGACCGCGTCGGCGGGCGCACGCTCAATCACGTACTGCCCGGCGGCGAAGTCATCGATGCCGGCGGCGAGTATGTCGGCCCGACCCAGGACTACATCCTGGGTCTTCTCAAGGAACTCAAGATCGATACGTTCCTCGACTACACCGGCGGCGAAGACCTGTACATCGCCGGCGGCACACGCCATCGCTGGGACCCCAACAAGCAGCTTCTTCCACCGCAGCTGAAGGCCTACGAACCGGTCATCGGAGAACTCCAGAAGCTCTCGGAAACGGTGAAGCCCGAAGAGCCATGGAACGCGCCGGAAGCCCAGCTATGGGACAGCCAGACGGTGCAAACGTGGATCCTCGAGAACAGCGCCCGACTGCAGGTCGACGCCACGGGGGCGATCGAGTTCGTCGAGATCTTCTTCAACTCCGCATTCGCCGGGCGGGCGATGGATGTCTCGCTGCTGTTCCTGCTGGCCCAGATCGCCGGGTTCGGTAACGAGTCAGAAAAGGGCACGCTCGTGCGCGCCATATCAAGTAAAGAAGGTGCCCAGGAACGACGCATCGTGGGCGGCAGCCAGCTCGTCTCGCTCAAGCTCGCAGAGGCGCTGGGGACGAGTGTCGTGCTTAGCACCCCAGTCCGCAAAATCGAGCAGGCCGACTCGGTCGTGACGGTTACCTCCGACGACCCCGCTACCTCCTGGACGGCGAAGCACGCGATCGTCGCCGTGCCGCCGCCGCTGGCGGTCGAGATCGAATGGCAGCCGCTGCTGCCCGCCGCACACGACACGGTGCGACGCCGAATGGCGCTCGGGACGCTCGCCAAGTGCCAGGCGGTATACGTCTCGCCGTTTTGGGAATACGAAGGCCTTTCCGGGTTCGCGATCAAACAGAGCGGCACCGTCAAGGAGATGTTCGACAACTCGCCGCCGGGCAAGACGCCCGGGGTGCTGAACGGCTTCGTTGGAGGGCACGCCTGGCGAGCATGGCAGGGCCTCACCGACATGGAACGTCGCGAAGCCGTGCTCGCCGACTTCGTAGAAGCGTTCGGCGTAGCTGCCGCGAAGCCCCTCGACTACATCGAGCAGGATTGGACCCGCGAGCGCTGGACGAGGGGGTGCCCCGTGTCGGCGCTCGAGCCCGGCGTGATAACCGACTTCCTACCGGTGCTGACTCAGTCGTTCGAACTGGTGCATTGGGCCGGCACCGAGACCGCCGTGTTCTGGAACGGGTTCATGGACGGGGCCGTGAGCTCCGGGGCACGCGCAGCCGAAGAGGTGCTCAAAAAGCTCCAAGACGCCCGCAGCCGCGAGCGGTAGGGTGCAGCTCACCGACGCGCGTGTTGCAAGTCGTATTCCGTTGGTCCGGGTTCCACCGCGATTGCGAAAGTTTGAGGGGTCATGGATTCCGATCGTCTGAAGACCATTCCGCTGTTCTCGTCGCTGTCCGACAAGGCTCTCGACACGGTGAGCGTTTTCTCGAGCGAGACGTCGGTGTCTACCGGCAAGCGGCTCGTGCACGAAGGCGATTACTCCTACGACTTGATCGTCATCGAGACCGGCACTGCCGATGTGATCAAGGGTGGCGAGGTCATCGGCTCACTGGGCCCGGGCGACGTCTTCGGGGAGATGGGCATGCTCTCCGGCGCCAGGCGCACGGCCGACGTCATCGCAACCTCCCCAATGCGCCTGATTACCCTCAGCAAATGGGATCTGAGGCGCATCTCCACTGAGGTCGGCGATCAACTGCAGTCGCTCGTCGAGCAGCGCCAAAGGTCCGACGAGGAGCGCGCTCAGCCTTCGTAGCCATCGAACGCCGCTCTACACTGGCGACATGGATCGTGCCGCTGTCGACCAGCAAGCCGGTGTCCGCGACCCGCTCGACGCCGCAGACGCCGTCCTCGCCGCGCGCCGGCGACCCATGTCCGAGCGCCTGGAGCTCGCCTTGAGCTGGAATGCGCTCGCCGCCGAGCTGCAGGCCGGTCTGCTCGTGGCCAGCACCCGCTCCAACGACGACCGGTGAGCGAGCCCAACGCCTTCGACGCGCGCAAGCTGTTCCTCACGCTCGCCCGACACGGCGTCCAGTACGTGACCATCGGCGGCATCGCCATCCAGGCACACGGAGGCCAGCGCCTCACGCAGGACCTCGACATCGCCATCGACACCACCGGCGAGAACGTCCAGCGACTGGCCGACGCGCTCCTGGACCTCGACGCACGCATCCTCGGCCCCGACGGCCGGCGCTCACAGTCCACACCCAGCGCACAGCTCCTCGCCTCCAGCGATCAGTGGCACCTCATCACCCCCCACGGGCCGCTCGACGTGCTCACGCTGCCCGCCCATCTTGGCTCCTTCGCACACCTGCGCGCACGAGCCCACGAGGTCGCGCTCGGTGAGCTCACCGTCCCCATCGCCCACCGCGAGGACCTGCTCGAGATGAAGCGCGCCGCCGGGCGTCCTCAGGACCTCGCCGACGTGCGGCTGCTCGAGGCGCTCGAGGAGGAGGGGTGAGTTGAGCCGGCTGCCCCTGCGGACATAACCGCTGCTCATAGCCTCCGTCAAACAGCCTGGCTCACATCGCCCCGCCCGACTACCAGTCGGAGACATCAAGACCTTCGAGGGCCCCACCTAGCCCTACCGGATCTGGCACCACCAAGTCGTTAGACACGATCGTGTCGATTTGTCTGGCGTGGCGTGGTTGTAGCTGGGCCTGGTCAGCGTTAGCGTCAGCGGAACTATTCGCAGGAGCAAAATAAGGCTCCGCAAATCCGAACCAGGGGGTTCACCGGGATGACTGCGCTCGACCACATCGAGGAGGGGTACGTCTACCACGACGGAGAGAGCAAACGGCTGTACACGACGGGGGACGCCAAGTCCGCCGAGGCCGCACTATTGCAGCAATGCATCAATTGGAGCTTCGGCCCGCTGAGTATCCACGCGTGTCTCGACACGAGCGTCCCGAGCGTATCGATCGAAGTCAAGTTGCTTGGCTACACGATTGGGTCGTGCACCCTTTCGCCCACCAAGCAGGACTGCTCCATCGGAGGTTCGCTCGACGGGTTCAAGGCGGAAGTCAAACTTGGGCTGAAGACGAATCCGCTTGCGCTCGTCATCAATGGCACGCTCTGTGCACCGATCGTCGGCTGCAAGTCATTCTCAGTCACGATTCCCTTTGGCTTGCTGGAGGACGCCTGAAAGCGTGTCCGCGCGCGCGGCGCCGGCGAAGGCTGCGCCGCGCTCGCGAGCAGTTGCAGATGAGCTGCTCAGCTCAGCCAGGCGGGGCCAGTCGTTCGGCCAGATACCTCAGCGAGATCGGATAGCGATACTCGATCCCCATGTGGGTGGCATCGAAGAGCTCAAACGAAACATCGGTGACGCCGATTCGCTCCAGGGCGCGGCGAAACGCCTCCGCACCGAGGTCCAGGAACCATTGGTCGCGCTTGCCGGCGTCGATGTAGATCGCGCGCAGGCCGCGTAGAGCGTCAGCGTGCCCGGGAACCATCCGGACCGGATCCCAGCGCAGCCAGCGCTCCCAGACATCCGGGATGAGCTCGCCGGTCGCGGGGTCGAACGGGAGCCGCACGGTACCGTCCTCGTCGGCCGAGTAGCAGGCGGCCATGCACCAGTCGTTGAGCAGATGGCTGTCGCTCTCCTTCGCAAACGCCGGGCGGCTGCGGAAGTTCTCCCAAAAGCGCTGGTAGGAGCCTTCGTAGTCATCACGTAGTACGCGCGCGGTGTTCGGGAACCCAGGCAGGTAGCAGGTCTCGAACAGGGCGTCACCGGCGTGGGTGGCGAGGCCGCCGAACAGATCCGGGCGCAGCATCGGCGTGACCATCGCGCCGTAGCCACCGCTCGACTTGCCTGCGATCCCGCGGTGCTCGGGCGCCGCCAGCGTGCGGTAGCGCTCGTCCACCCAGGGCACCACCTCCTCGCAGAGATAGGTGTGGTAGCGGCCGGTCCCCGGCGAGTCGAGGAACTGGCTGCCGCCGAGCGAGGTCCAGCAGTCGACCCAAACGCAGATCGTCGGCGGCGCCTCGCCGGCGACAAACAGCTCATCCGCGAGCTCGGGGAAGCTGCGCCGGAAGGGGGACCGGTTGCGCCACATGTCGAGCTGGCCGGTGAGGCCCTGGATCATGTAGACGCACGGGTAGCGGCGTGTTGGCTCCGAGTCATAGCCCGGCGGCACGTAGACCCACAGCGGCCGCTCGTGGGGATCGCCCAGTGGGTTGTCGCGCAACGCGTCGCTGACGAGCACGTGCTCGTCGAAGCGGCCCGCCGGCTCGGTCGCCCACGGTCTCATCAGCCCGAACTCTAGACAGCCGGCCCGGCGATTGCGGCTTCCCAAGTCGCCGCCTGCGATGCTGCGCCAATGGCGCAGATCACGACCCCCGCCGGCATCGCGCTCGAGTACGACACCATCGGCTCGCCCGCCGACCCGCCGCTGCTGCTGATCGCCGGCTACGCCTCGCAGCTGATCTCCTGGCCGCGCGCCTTCTGTGAGCGCCTCGTCGCCGGCGGGCACTTCGTGATCCGCTTCGACAACCGCGATTGCGGCCTGTCCAGCAAGCTCGACGGCCAGGGCGCGGAGCTCGCCGACGTGATGGCCGCAACCTCAGCCGGCGACTTCGCCAGGGCCAGAGAGCTCGCCGCGTACACGCTCAGCGACATGGCCCAGGACGGGATCGCGCTGCTCGACGCGCTCCAGATCGACCGCGCGCACGTCGCCGGGGCATCGATGGGCGGCATGATCGCCCAGACGCTCGCCATCGAGCACCCGGAGCGACTGCTCACGCTCACCTCGATCATGTCCACCACCGGCGAGCCCGAGTACGGGCGCTCCACGCCCGAGGCAAGGGAGGCGCTGCTCACGCCACCACCCAGCGACCGCGCCGGCTACATCGACGCCGCCCAGCGCACGCTCGTGTGGCGCTCGGAGCGCTACCCCGAACTCGACGAGGCCCGCCGGCTCGCCGGCGAAAGCTATGACCGCTGCTACTGCCCCCAGGGCACCACGCGCCAGTTCGCCGCCATGATCGCAAGCGGCTCGCGCGCTGAGGGGCTCGCGCAGCTGAGCGTTCCGACGCTCGTCATGCACGGGCTCGACGACACGCTCATCCAGCCAAGTGGCGGCGAACGTACAGCCGAGCTCGTGCCCGGCGCCCAGCTGCTGCTCGTCAAGGACATGGGCCACGACCGGCCTGAGCCGCTGTGGCCGGAGATCTGCGGGGCGATCCTTCAGCACAGCGGCTAGCGGGGGGGCCGGGGCGTTATCGACCTCTATTGGCAGCCATCGATAATCGTCGATAGAGGAGGTCACGATGAGGATCGTTTTCGTGCACGGGGCATGCGTGAAGGACGGATCGTGGTGGTGGCAGCGAACCGCTGAGCTGCTGGCCGAGCAGGGCCTCGCCAGCGACGCGCCCGCCCTACCGAGCTGCGGAGAGACGGGTGAGCCCACGGATGCGCGAGGCCCCGGGCTGGCCGAGGACGTCGCCGCCGTCCGGCAGGTCTTGACCGCCAGCGACGAGCCGACCGTGGTGGTCGCCCACAGCTACGGCGGGATCGTCACCGCGCAGGCAGCAGCGGGCGTCCAGGCCGTGCGCCATCTGCTGCTCATCTCCAGCTACCTGCCCGAGGTCGGGCAGAGCCTCTCCTCCTTCGGCGGACAGGAGCCCGCCCCGTTCCTCGACATCGACCCCGAGGGCGGCACCTTCACCGTCCGAGCGGACGCCCTGGCTGAGACTTTCCTGCAGGACTGCGACCCGGAGATCCAGCGAGAAGCCATCGACAAGACGGCCCTCCAGAGCCTCGCGGTACTCGAGCAGCCGGTGCAGTCAGCGGCCTGGCAGAACGTGCCTTCGACGTACCTCGTCTGCGCAGAGGATCGGGGCACCCCCGCCGAGTCACAGCGTGAGTTCGCCCGTCGCGCCGGCAGCGTCGTGGAGCTCCACGCCGGCCACCACCCCTTCCTCTCCCAGGCCGCCGCCGTCCGCGACCTGATCCTCGCGCTGTGACAGCGACCACTGGCGCGTCGACGGGGGCACGC
>DATBZG010000019.1:0-6668 GCA_036513335.1 Solirubrobacteraceae bacterium
GCGCTGAACGCGATCAGCCGCAGCATGGGCGCGCTCGACCTCTACCCGTTCATCCTCAGCCCCGAGATCGAGTCCAAGCTCGAGTTCATCGACGGGCTCGTGCGGAGTCGCGCGTGGGAGGGCTCCGACGAGCGTGAGCAACCGCGCACGTTCGCATGACTCCTACAGTGTGATGGTGAGCCAAGGCACGATCGTCAAATGTCCGCACTGCGACACGAAGAACCGCGTGACCGCCACCGCCGCGGGTATCCCGCGCTGCAGCGTCTGCCACACGCTGCTGCCGTGGATCGTCGATGCGACCCCTGAGTCCTTTGAGCAGGAGACCACCGCCTCGGTGCCCGTGCTGGTGGACTTCTGGGCACCATGGTGCGGGCCGTGCCGCATGGTCTCTCCGCTCGTCGAGCGCCTCGGCAACGAGAACGCCGGCCGGCTGAAGGTCGTGAAGCTGAACGTGGACGACGCGCCCGCGATCTCCGCGCGCTTCCGGGTACAGGGGATTCCGCTGCTGGTGTTGATCGAGGGTGGGTCGGAGGCCGACAGGCTAGTCGGCGCAGTGCCTCTACCGCGCCTGCAGGCATGGCTCGCGCCGCACCTGCCGGCGGCGAACACGCTCGACTCGACGGCCGAGTCGGTCTAATAGGCCAGGAGCGCTTGAGCTTGCCGGTGGCCAGACGCGGAATGCTCCCGACCACGGTGACCGTTACGGCGAGCTCGGGGCAGCCGGAGCGTGCGAGCGCCTCCTCGAGCCTGGATGCGGCGGACGCGTTCTAGCGCCCACCTCGCGTAAGGCCGCGAGCGCCACATCGGTCCACGTCGGTGTGGCGCTCGCTCTTACAGCTGATAGTCCTATGGGACTACTGGCTAAGAGTCA
Source organism: Solirubrobacteraceae bacterium (assembly GCA_036513335.1). Classification (GTDB taxonomy): domain Bacteria; phylum Actinomycetota; class Thermoleophilia; order Solirubrobacterales; family Solirubrobacteraceae; genus Palsa-744. The sequence goes on from DATBZG010000019.1 coordinate 872, forward strand.
ACGTCCTCGCGACGCTTCCATTTGCCGCGTGGACGGAGACCGACTGCTCCGATGAGTCGCTATACGTGAAGACGTTATTAGCTACGGCAACGCTATTGCTTGAGCCACTTTGAGACGCAATGCTTATTGTGTCACCGTTAGGAACGAGCCCGATCACGGTCGCCGCTCCGGAGGTCGGCCGCTGCACAATGAAGACACCCTCCGCGTCGGCGTGTTCGAGCGAACCACAACTCGTAGCCCTGACGCCGTCAGACTCGGGCGTCCCTAGACACAGCCCGCTACGACCGGGAATCACCCACACTGTCGTGCCGCCCGTGTCGAGAACTCGGGCATGGGCCGGTTCGAGCCCGAATTCCGAAACCATCGTGCCCGATTCGGTGAGGGCTTTAGCATATTCAGCCGGGAGGGCTTCAGAAGAGGCAGCCGTCTTAGCCGAACGGAGGACCGCGAAGTGGTCGTCCAACGAGGCTGCTATCGGACGCGCGCGCCGGCTCGCGTGAGTGTGCTTCGCCGAGTGCACCACCCTCGTGGTTGCCGCCTGCGAAATCGCGATAGCGCCGAACGCCGCCGCCGTGATGGCGAGCACAAAAATGCTGATACGTTTAAACATTATACATCCTCACTTTTGTGGTCACCATGTGTTGTAGCGGCAGTGCAGCAGATCTTTGGCATTGGTCCTATTCCAGCACCTTGGAAAGCTTTCTTCTTTGTGCGTCGTTTCGATGACCCCGGTTTCATCACAGAATTCGTTGGCCGGGGACGTGTAGCCGTAGTTCACCTCCCAGAACTCGAGTGCGATGCATCCGCCGTTCTCGTTCTTGCCTTCGTTGACGTGGATGTGTGCGCGTGGTCCTTCGGTACAACCGTTGTTGAGGGTGTATTCGCCGTTGCAATAGAGGGGGTTTTCGGCCTGTGCGAGGGAAGGTATAACGATGGCGAAACACACCAGAGTGAGGAGCACCGCGAGCGACAGCCAAATGCCGTTGCGCCGCTGCGCGAGACTTTGTTGCATGAGAGCCCTTTCGTTGGATCGCCAATGACCGACGTGTTCCGGAACGTTCTTGCCTGGGTCACTATGGATAGAGATAGCCGTAGTAATTGTGTGTTGCGGTACCGATGTTGATGACTTCGCCGTACCCGGTGCCGGATTTGAGGTAGTTGGTGCCGACTTCGCAGCTAACTTCATGGCAACTGTTGGTTGACTCGCCGTACTGGTTGACGACGGCTATTTCGGTCGAACCGCCTTCTGAGCGGCCGACGGCGCGTCGGATGCCGCTCACTTCCGAGCTTTGGCACCGTCCGCTGGCTTTCAACGACTTTTTCGTGCAGAAAGGACCTTCGTAGGCCAGGGCCGACGTCGCCACGACCGTGCACATCAGGGCTATGACGCAGACACACAGCGCCAAGGTCAGGGCCCGTGACGATAGAACAGCCCTCAGTTGCTGACGCATTGCCATAGGGATCACCATTCCTGAATGTGCGTGACGTTGTCGGGAGTAGTCCAGCGGATTTCTGTGACCGTCTTTCCTGCTTGAATGGTGAATCCGTTATCGACCACGGCACCGGTCGCAGTCGAGCCGTCGCTGAAGACAGCGGTTACGGCGGTGATGCCGTCGGGCGCGAGCCCCACGAGCTCGGCTGGCACGGTGGAGCTACCGGGTGCCATGACCAGCGGCTTGCCGGTGTAGTCCTGTGGCGGCAGGCAGACGCTCGCGCCGCCTCCGTCCTGGACGCAGACACGGCCGTTGTCGAGCGATGCCCAGGTCGAGCCGGTCGCAGCACCGATATGCCGGACGACGGTGCCCGAGATGGTTGGTTCGCCCGGAATCGCGTCCGCCGAGGTCGCTGCTTGATTGAAGACTGCGATCTGTGACTCGACGCTTGTGGCAGGCCCGGTGAGCTGGGTCGAGTCCGAGTTGGCTGAGCCTCCCTGCGTGAGCAGGTAGATGCCGAGAGCGGCAACGACTGTCAGAGTCACCGCCGCCATATTGCGACGCAATGGCCTGGCTGACATCATCTGATCTCCTTTGCGCTAGGACCGGACCTGCGGTCTGGATTCCTTTCTGGCCTCATGTGTTCCGGCGCCTGAGAGACGCCCCTCAATTCGCTTCTCAGTTGGAGCCAGACGAACCGTATGCATATTTAAACGATCCGGCAAATGGAATCCGCTCCGTTTTGCCAAATGCGGAAAAAAGGCCTGCAAATCGGACCATCCGAATGACGGGAACTTCGGAAAGTTTGTTTCTGTCTCGCCCTCTAGCCAGCTGCCATCAGGGAGGCGCTAGCGTCCCTTCAGAATGTATCGTTTTGTCTGCATCGGTGGGCGCCCGGCTGCGAGAAGTCGCGACCGATGCAACCGCATGGACTCGCGCCGGTCGAGGCATCCGCAAACCATCGTCCCGCGGTCGTGGTGCGCGCCGCAACTACGGCCCCCTGGTCACGGTTCACGGTCGCCGCTGCGAGGAGAAGCACCGCGCGTCGCCGTGATGGGACCGTCCCGACGAGCCGGCGCTCCTCTTCTGCAAAGGCTTGAGGGCCGGGCCCCCTTCTAACCGACGGCGTTGGCCAGCTCCTCGATGCCCCAAGTGCGACCGGTGCGCTCAAGGAGCGGATCAAGGATGACCCACTCGGCGCTGGCGGCGTCACGATAAATCGTTGGGCGCGGGCCGCTCGAGCGGTTTAGTTCGAAATCACTGCAAATGACGGAGAGGGCGGGATTCGAACCCGCGATGGAGTTTAACCCCCATACTCGCTTAGCAGGCGAGTGCCTTCAGCCTCTCGGCCACCTCTCCCTCGGATCGGCATGGATCGGCCTGCCAGTGTAGAGGCTGGCGGGTCTCGCCGGTTAGCGCGCGCGACCCCGATCGAGCCTCAGACCGTCCGCAGCGCGTCCGCCGGAGCCAGGCGCGCAGCGCGGATCGCGGGTAGCAGTCCGGCGATTGCGCCGATCAGCAGCGCCGCACCGAAGCCCCCCGCCCAGGCGGTCGCCGGGACGACCACCTCCCAGCCCTTCGTGGAGGCATATACCGCCGTGGCCAGCGCGCCCATGGCCACCCCCGCGGCGCCGCCGCCGAGCGCCAGCAGGATCGCCTCCGAGAGGAACTGCGTGCGGATCTGCCCCTGCGTCGCGCCCAGCGCTCGACGCAGGCCGATCTCCGAGCGGCGTTCCAGCACAGAGATGACCATGATGTTCGCCACGCCCACCGCGCCCACCAGCAAAGCCACCGCCCCCAGCCCCAGAAACAGGCCGTTCAGGGCGCTCTTGGCATCCGCCCGCGCCACCAGCGTCGAGGAGGGCTGGCTGACGTCCACTTCATTGGGGGCTTCCGGGTTGGCCGTTTGCGCAAGCACCGACTGGACCGCGGCCACCTGTTCGTCCTCTGCGCGCACGTACACCGTGTTCGCATGGCCGTTGGCGGCCAGGTACTTCTCAGCCGCCGGAAAGCCCACCAGCACCGAGCTTTCTATTTCAGGCGTCAGTTCAGCCGGCCCAAGGATGCCCGCCAGGTAGAACCACTGGTCCGCCACCCAGATGCGCTCGCCGGGATACAGCCGGTCGATACCCAGACGCTGCGCAGCCACGGAGCCGAGCACCGCCACCGGCTCCCTCGCCGTCGCCGCGTTCAGGTACTCGCCCTGGGCGATCTTGACCGACAGCAACGCCGGCAGATCGAGGCTCGCCGCCTGCACGCCGATCGCGTTCGAGTCGATCGCCGGGATCAACGGTGTGCGAAAGACGGCTGCCGTGACCTTCGCCGTCTCCGCCACGCTCGTCACCGGGTCGATGCGCGCGATCATCGCCGGCGCCGCCAGCGGCAGCTCGGCCGTCTCGCCCGAGAGGCCCTGGCCGTTGGTGACCGTCAGCAGGTTGGTGCCCAACCGGTCGATCTGGGAGAGCAGCCCCGCCTGGCTCGAGGAGGAGAGGCCCAGCACCGCCACGATCGCCGCCACCCCGATCGCGATCCCGAGCGCCGAGAGACTCGCCCGCAGCCGCCTCGTGCGCAGCCCAACGCTCGCCACGCGCGCGAGATCGGAAGGGTGCAGTCGCTTCGGGGACAGGCTCGCCGCCGCGCTCACCGCAGCTGGCCGGGTGCTTCGTTCACCAGCGCAAACGCCGCCGGCCGCGCGTGTCCGGCGGTTGCCTTGACGATGTAGCCGCCCTGCCGATCGCCTGCAACGAACGGCGGGGCAAGCGCGACCCCACAAGCGTCTGTCCTGACCTCCACCGTGCGGGGATGGGAGACGCGACGGCGGTCGTGGTGAGCGCCGCCAGGGTGAAGCGTGAAGCTTCCACTCGGGCCACTTGCCGGCGCCGCGAACCTCACCCGCGCGCCTGGCACGAGGTTCTTCTCGGCATCCGAGACCGTCACCGCCAGCCGAATCGGGAAGCCGGTTCCGACCCCGGTCGACTCCGTTGCCGCCACCCCCGTCGTGATCTTCGCCGGCGCGCCCGCCACGCTCGCCAGCGCGAAGCTCGTCTGGATCGCCGCGCTGGACGCGCCGTCGCCCGCCCCGGCGGCGCTTCCCGTGGCGCCGCCCGCGCCCGACACGGCGGCCGTCGCAGTAAAGCGCCCGGCCACGGCGCTCGCCACCAGCGGCGGCGAGGTGGCCACGCCCGAGGTGTTTGTCGTCGCGCTCGCCTGGGTGGCGCCACCCACGAAGCTCGCGCCCGCGGCCGTGCTCGCCTCACACGCAGCCGATCCGGACGTGCCGGAGCCAAGCGTGAAGGTGACCGTCGCGCCCGCCACCGCGTTTCCGTTCGCGTCGAGCACCTCCACCTGCAGCGGCTGCGCGAACGTGTGCAGCGCAGGCGCCGAGCGCGGCGCCACGCCGGTCACCACGATCCGCGCGGGGATCGCCGCGGCCGTGTTTGTCAGCGAGAACGACACCGAGCCGTATTGCGAGCTGGCCGTGACCGTGTAGCTGCCCGCCGTGTCGTTCGCCGTGAACGTCGGCGCCATCACCGCCCCCGAGGCGTCGCTCCCAACCGTGACCGTGTTCGATCCGCCGCCCGCGAAGGAGCCACTCGCGCCGCTCGACGGTGCAGCAAACGTGACCGGTACCCCCGCCGCCCCGGTCACGGGGCAGCCGTCGCTGTTCGCCAGCGTGACCTGCAGGCCGCTCGCGAAAGACGTTTCCAGCATCGCCGTCTGCGGTGTGCCCGCCGTCAGCGTCAACTCGTTCGGCGGATTGGACGACGGACAGCTCGCGCCTTCCGACCCCGTGGGTGCCCCCGTTTCAGCGCGTGCGCGAAGCGGCGCCCCCGCGAGCGTGCCGAGCACCGCCCCCACGGCGATTGCTACAAGCAGCACGTCACGAGCCCACCCAGCGCCGCAGCGCCGCCACGCCATCCCGATCATCAAAGCTCCACCCCCGCCGAGTCGGCCACGATGCGTCCGTCGAGCACCTGCACCTGGCGCGGAAGCCTCTCTGCAAGCTCACGGTCATGGGTGATCACCACGATCGTCGCGCCCTGCGCGTTCAGCTCTCGCAGCAGCGCCACAATCGCTGCACCCGAGGCGCTGTCCAGGTTGCCGGTGGGCTCATCCGCCAGCAGGATCGCCGGCGCTCCCACCAGAGCACGGGCGATCGCTACACGCTGGCGCTCGCCTCCCGAGAGCTTGCTCGGACGGAAATCAACGCGGTCGGCCAGACCCACACGCTCCAGCGCCTGCGCCGCGCGCTCACGCCGCTCCGCCGCGCGCGGGCCCGCGTACAGCAGCCCGTCCGCGACGTTCTCCAGCGCCGTCGAATGCTCCGCCAGGAAGAACTGCTGGAAGACGAAGCCGATGCGCAC
>DATBZG010000020.1:0-44527 GCA_036513335.1 Solirubrobacteraceae bacterium
GTTCCGGCGCATCAGGCGCTCCACCCGGCCTCGACCGACCTGCTCGCCCTCGCGGATCAATGCCTTCCACATCCGGCGCGAGCCGTAGGCACAGTAGTTCTCCGCGTGGAGGCTTTCGATGACGTCGAGCAGCCGTTCATCCTCGAGCGCCCTGGCCGATCGTCGGCCCGTTGCTCGCTCGTAGTACGCGGACGCCGACACGCCCAAGGTCGCACAGATCGGCTCGACCCCGAAGCGCTCGCGGTGCTCCTCGATAAACGCGCTCACTTCAGACGGTATGGATCGAGCTCGCCCGCGAAAAACACGCTTGTGCGCTCAACTCGTCAATGCGACGCTGCACGATTGATCTTCGAGATGGAGGTGTTGCGATACCCAGGGAGCGGAGGATCTATTCGGCGGTGGAGCGAAGCGAGCTATGGGAGCGATGGAGGCGGGGCGAGTCGATCAGCGACATCAGCCGCGCACTGGATCGCGCTCCGGGCACGATCTTCTGCACGCTCTCTGAGCGAGGTGGTGTCGTTCCGCCACCACGACGGCGCAGCCGTTTGGCGTTGACTCTTCCTGAGAGGGAGGAGATCTCACGCGGCATCGCGGCCGGAGAGTCCGCCAGAGGAATCGCTGCACGCCTGGAGCGCTCCCCAGCGACGATCGCGAGGGAGATAAGCCGACACGGCGGCAGACGACGCTATCGAGCCGCCAGTGCTGACGGACGTGCCTGGCGAAACGCACGGCGCCCACAAGTCTGCAAGCTGGCGAGCAACCCGGCGTTGAGCGAGCTGGTCGCTGAGAAGCTCGGCGAGGACTGGTCTCCTGAGCAGATCGCTGGCTGGCTGAAGCTCGAGTTCGGCGAGGATCAAACTAGGAGGGTGTCCCACGAGACGATCTATCTGAGCCTGTTCATCCAGGCACGCGGCGCGCTCAAGCGCGAGCTCGTGGCCCACCTCCGTCGGGCCGGAGCCGTGCGCCGGCCAAGAGGCGCCAAAGCCAGCAACCAGCGCGCGGCGTTCATCCTCGGTGCGCCGTCGATACGCGAGCGCCCCGCCGAGGTCGAGGACCGAGCGATCCCTGGCCACTGGGAGGGAGATCTGATCGCTGGAGCAGCGAATACCCATCTCGCGACGCTCGTGGAGCGCCACTCGCGCTTCGTGATGCTCGTGCGGGTCGAGGGCAAGGACACACAGTCTGTGGTCGGTGCGCTTAGCAGCCAGATGCGACACCTGCCCGAAGAGCTACGGGCTTCGCTGACGTGGGATCGCGGTACCGAGATGGCCGCACACGCACAGTTCACCATCGCCACCGATCTGAAGGTCTACTTCTGTGACCCGCAGAGCCCTTGGCAACGCGGATCGAACGAGAACACCAACGGGCTTCTACGCCAGTACCTACCGAAAGGCACAAACCTTTCACAGTTCACGCAGCCCGAGTTCAACGCGATCGCACACAAGCTGAACACGCGCCCCAGGCACACGCTCGGCTTCAGCACCCCAGCAGATACACTTCAAGCCGCGTTGCGTTGACGGCCTGAGATCACCCTGGCGGCCTTCAGGATCTCGTTTGCTCGGCGCAACTCGGACACCTCGCGGCGCAGCTTCCGGATCTCCTCACGCTCGTCGCTGCTCAGCATGTCCTTGCGTCGGCCCTCGTTCGCTTCGACCTGGCGCACGTACACCCTGAGCGACTCCGAAGGGACACCCAGATCACGCGCGACATGCGCGATCGGGCGCCCCGACTCAAACACCAGCCGCGTCGCGCGCTCCAACAACTCCACCGGGTACTTCCTCGCTCTTGGCATCACCACAGGCTTCTCCCTCCACCAGACGAACCCTGGCACCGAAGCCTCCGTCAAACCCAGGATGGCTCATTCCTCACCGCCGATGCTCTCGGTGGGTAGGCAACTGCAGTGTGGGGGCGGGGGTACCTAGCGCTCTGACACTCCGACTGAACTCGGCGTTGGTGGTCTCTGACGCAGTTCGGGTGCGACCTTGCGGAGCAGCTTGATCGCGTGGAATGCGACCACGAGCGCGATCGCCAGCGCGACCAGCGAATCAAGGGACCCCTGCGCTTTCAATGGGCATACAATGCCTCATCTGACTACAAGGCTTGGCGCCACGAGTGTCTAGGAGAGCCCGACCGCTGACTGAACCGCGACTGGTCTGAGGCGGCACTGCCGAGTGAGTTCGCATGGATCACCGCTTCACCGCCAACGGGCCGGTGTCAGACGACGATGAGGAAGCAGTTGAGCGTGGCGGCACTCGGGTTGCCCAGGCGCATGCTGGGTGTGGGGGCGATCCAGGAGACGGAACCTGCAGCGAGGTGCTGCTGGGTGCCTTCGATGCTCAGAACGCCGGTGCCGGCGATGATCGTGAGCACGGCGCCACGCGTCAGTCGCAGGCTGTCCGTCCACTCGCCAGTTCCCCGTTGGATGCGGTATGTGCGTGCGTGCTTATCTGCGTACTCGAGACGGACGCCGGAGCTCGTCGGGAGCACTGAAGGATGGCTTGTTGCGTGCAGCTCTACACCGAGCATCCGGATTGGTGTGGCGTTGTCGGATAACGCGACGACTCGGTGGAGGAGGGGGTGCGCGCGGTGGTACTGCATCAGGAACGTGCCGGCGGGCAGCTCGAGCGTGCCGCCTGTCAGTGCACGCCGAGTCCCCCACACGAGCTTCGTGGGGAGCGAAACCGAGCGTCCGAGCTTGGTGCTCGACTTTCGGTGAACAGGCTCCTCGGAGCGAAATCTGCCGCCAGCCATGACCACGTAGATGGTGTCGAGGCTGTGGTGGTGGTAGAGGGTTGCGGTTCCCGGGTCGATGCCTGCCTCGTAGACGCGAACCGCGTCGTTGCGGAACAGCTCGACGTGGTTGGGCTCGTCGTTCACCTCGACCCACACGATGCCGCGGAGCGGGTCAGATGCTGGTCTTGGACGTCCGCGTAAGGTGCGCGTCTTCTGTCCGCTCTCCAGCTGATCGAGCTTGCCGGCTTGCTGGAGCCAGTCGATCGTCTCGGCGAGCATGTCGTGCAACGTCGTGCGCTCGAGTCCGAGGACCTCACGTGCCTTGCGGTCGTCGACGAGAAGGTCGCCGACCGCGCGTTGGTACTTAGCGAGCGTGAGCTCCGGCTCGGTTCGGGTGGCAAGCGCCTTTGCGGTGGAGAGGAGCAGCAGCAGCCGCAGTGTGGCCCTCGATGTCGCGTGCCGCGAGCGTGGCTTGCCGAGGATCGCCTCGATCTCGTTGGTGACCTCCCGGAATGACGCCTCGACACCGCCGAGCACGAAGTTCGTGCCAGACTCCTCGACGTCGACCGCGGCGATGTGAGCCTTGACGACGTCGTGAACCGAGATCCAGGTCGCCGATCCCGGGGGCACGACTCGCAGGCTGCCTTTCGAGATCGGCAGGATTAGCTGCCGGGACCAGTTCGTCGTGTCGTAGGCGCCTACGATGTTGACCGGGTTGAGGATGACCGCCGATAGGCCGCGTTCGACGCAGGCCTGCTTGATCAGGCTCTCCGCCTGCAGCTTGCTCCTGCCGTAGTTGTCGCCGCGAGTCGGTGCGTTCGATGTGTTGCGCTCGTCTATCCGGACGCCGGGCTGGTATCCATATGCCGACGTCGATGATGTGTAGATCAGGCGCCGCGCGTGCTTCGCGAGTGCTGCCTCGATGAGGTGCGCCGTTCCGTCGACGTTGTCGCGGAATTGAGCAGCGGCGTTCTTTGACCAGGTGGTGGTGTTGCCGGCAAGGTGGAAGATCGCGTCGACGTGATCGGGCAGAGCCTCGCGCACACGGTTGGGGGCGGTGAGGTCGCCGATCTCGATCCGAACCGTCGAGGACAGAAGATCGGTGCGGTCCGTCGCACGGCAGAACGCAGTGATATCCCACCCCTGCCGCTCGAGCTCCTCTACGAGATGCCGGCCGAGGAAGCCGGCGGCGCCCGTCACAAAACCCGTCCGAGCCATCATTCCCACTCTTTGCCGCGTTTCGATACCAATAGTATTCAATACCGACGGTATCATAGACGCGATGACGAGATCCTCAGACTCCGGGACCCGAGTTCGCCGTCGCCCGACGCGGGAACAGACCCGCGACCGCCTGCTCGCGGCCGCGGCGACGGTGTTCGCTGACCGCGGTTATGAGCAGACGTCGCTTGATGAGATCTCAGCGACCGCGGGACTCACGAAGGGTGCGATCTACTCAAACTTCGGCAGCAAGGACGACCTCTTCTACGCCCTCATGAGCAGCCAGATCAACGATCGGTTGAGCCAGATCACGAACTCCATCGGCGCGCACACAACATTCGCCGAGTTCAGCCGCGACGCCGGCAGAGTACTCAGCGACGCGACCGCCGGCGACCCGAAATGGCATCTGACCTTCGTCGAATTCTGGACAAGAGCGATGCGCAACCCGAAGCTACGTCGTGATTTCGCAGCCCACCGCCGGGCGGCACGCGACGCAATCGCCGACTATCTCGAGGACCACGCAGCGCGACTCGAGGTCACCCTCCCCCTACCAGCGCCACAACTCGCGATCACATTGCTCGCCCTCTCAAACGGCCTCGCGATCGAGCAACTCCTCGAGCCCGAACACGTTGACAAGTCGCTGCTGTCCGACCTGCTGGAGGCCGCCGCTCGCGGCGGCCAGCCCCTCACATAGCTCCGTGTTACAGCACTCAGCCGGGTGACAGAGGCTACTGCCATGACGTCGCCCTAATCGGTCACAGACCCCGTCCCCAGCTAAAGCGGCAGTACTCAGCCGAGCTGGCCGGGATGGAACCGGCCGATATAGAAGCTGAGCTCGAGCAGGTTCGCGCTGAGAGGGCGACGAGGCTCGAGATCCAAGCGATGCATGCGGACTACAATCTCCACGCCGACCTAAGCGCGATCCGCCAAGCCTTGCGGCGATGGGCGGAACGCCACATGATCATCGAGAATGGGCATCGATACCACGCGCTCGCACCCGACCAGGTAGGTCGGCCGCCATGAGAGCCAAAAGAATGAGCACACACTCGCTGTGCCCATGACCCGGAAGCGCGATATCAAGCAATTCCGGCAGGCCTGCAGGAAGCGCGATATCAAGCAATTCCGGCAGGCCTGCAAGGAGACCGGCTTGACCGTGCTCGAGCGCTATGAGGCGAGCCAGGCACTGCATGCCGAGAAGGAAACTGGCGGCGGGCAGGAGGACATGAGCTATGGAGAACTTCTGGCCTGGCTGCGACAATGGAAAGGCACGTGGCGACCGTCGTAGCCCTAGATGCCTCACCGACAACTGTCCTGCGCTCGATGCGGGGACCGATCGTCGATGCGCGCATCGCCTACCCGGATGTCCTGCACGTTGAAGTGCGCGACTCGAGCGGCGGCATCTGGCGTCTCGCCACCCAGGACGCGGAGTGGTCGCCATCCGACCCCGCTCAGCTAGTCGGGCGCTCGATCCAAGGCGCTGACATCGACGAGGAGTCTGGCGAGCTGCGTTGCAGGCTTTCCGATGGCTCAGTGCTCGATATCAAGCCCGCCGCAGCCGAGGCAAACGATGACCCTCCCTACTGGGAGCTGATCAACCCCGCTGGCGTCGTCCTCGAGTTCGGACCCGGAGTTCGCTGGCAGATAAGTGGGGCCGACGCGCTGGCCTTGCGTCGCTGAGCGGCGAGCCAGCTGAGGGATGTCAGCTCGTGAGTCCGCAGACGGCGGAAATCCCCCGTCTTTATTGGATCTCTAGCCGTTCGCCCCGATAAAAGGCCCAGCCAGCGCGGGGTTTTGTTGCCGGCTTGGTCTCGTCGCTTCGTCCTTTCGAAGCGGAAGGGACCTTCGGGACAGGCCGTGTCCGTGTCGTTTTTTGCGGTCGGCTGCCCGCGTCTGCGAGATTGCCTGGGATGGCGGGCGCTCTCGATCAGCGTGCTTTGGCGGCCGCCTGTGCGGTGGCGGCCAAGTGCGGGCTTGCGAGTGCCCAGGACGGGGCCGTCGTCATCTACTCCGGGAGCAACGTGCTCGTGCATCTGCGTCCCGCACCGGTCGTCGCTCGCGTTATGAGCGGAACGGTGGTGCTTCACAACGAGCCCGCACGGTGGCTGGCGCGTGAGGTCTCGGTGCTCGAGTTCCTCGCGCCCTCCGGCTTGACAGTCGCCCCGAGCGCGTTGGTCGCGCCGGGCCCGCATCACCACGACGGCCTGTGGATGACCTTCGCAGAGTGGATCCCCGACGTTCAGCTCGCAACGAACCTCGATGACGCTCACCGGCTCGGTCGGGCGCTGCGCGATCTGCACGATCAGCTGCGGCCGTTCGAGGGTGACCTTGGCGACCTGGGTGACCTCCGGGAGGACATCGAGCGCCTCCATGGTGAGCTTCGGCCGGCCGGCGCTCGGGAGGCACAGGCAATCACCTCGCTTCGCGCGCGGCTGGACGCGCTGCGGGAGGCCGTCTTCGAGTCGACGCTCCCCGCTCAGGCGCTGCACGGGGACGTATCTCTACGGAACCTGCTCCGCACGCCGCAACGCCTCATATGGAACGACTTCGAGGACACCTTTCGTGGGCCGGTGCACTGGGATCTGGCCAGCTACGTTGGCAGCCTCCGGGCCGATGGTGCGACCTCGCGCTTCGTCCGAGAGATGCTAGATGGATACGGCTGGGACGATGAACAGGAGCTGGCACCTTTCATCGCCGCCCAGGACGTCTACGACGAGATCTGGCGTATGTATGACCGGCAGCGACGTCGTTGACGCCGCCGCGCGTGGACCTGGCCGGACAAAGGCAGCGCATGCGCCCCTGAGGTCCGTTTTTCACATCTGGCGCGTATACGCGGACAGCCCGCAGAGGTAGGCTCGTCAGAGCGCCAGACCAGGATGTTGACCAGTGTCTTCACGGGCGCCGTGCGCGTCGGTGGGCGTCTACCTTGGCCGCGAGCTCCGGGTCGTCCGGGCCATCACCGACGGGAAGGATCACGACTCGTGGCAACACAGCAAGTCTCCCAAATGCAGTTCGGTTCAGTGCTTCCCGAGGACGTCGAGTGGGAGCCGTTCGCGGCGTTCCCGCCATCTGTGCGACTCGCGGTCGTGGTCGGTCAGCCGACGCAGCCCGGTCCGTACGTGATCAGGGTCAAGGTGCCCTCCGGCGTCAAGCTGATGCCGCACCGGCATCCGGAGGATCGCGTCTACACGATCATCTCCGGAGTGTTCTACATCGGTCTTGGAGAGCAGTTCGACAGCGATAAGCTCGAGGCTTATCCGCCGGGTGCGGTCATCGTCTTGCCTGGCGGCACGTCTCACTTCCATTGGGCCAGGTCGGGTGAGTACGTCTCCCAGGTATCGGCAATCGGACCACTCGGGCTCGAGTACGTGAACGCGAAGGACGATCCGCGACACGGCTGACCCTCGGGTGCTTCATGTGCCGTGGCTGGCTTCGACGTCGGCCAGTCGGCGGCGTAGGTCGGCGTTTTCGACGCGCAGGCGAGCCGCGTCGCGCCGAGCATCCGCGGTCTCTTGTGCCATCGCCTGCAGGATGAGTCGAAGCCGGTGAAGCCGATCAAGGATCGCGCGTTCGCCCGTAGGCGCCAAGGGAAAGGTGTTCGTTTCCACGACTGCAGCTCCTTTTCGGTAGACGGTGCCGGGGATCCCCGGCGCTACACCACCATCGCGCACGGGGGCGAGTCGTCGCGCCCGTGCGCGGCCCTGGTAGACGCCCTGGTCGCAGTTGTTCAACCGCCAATCAGGTCTTTCATCAGGAGCGATGCCCGACCGTGGCTGGTGGGGGCTACAGACGCGAGACGAGCTCCGCCACGATCTCCGCGGCGGGCTGTGTCCGGTTGGCGAGCGCAACGCTCTGTCCGGCCCACAGCGATAGCGCGTCGATCTCACCGGTCGTTCCCACGAGGGGCGGCGCGGGGGAATATCGAAGGATGGGTTCGCCTGAAGCGAAGTGCGCGATCACCCCTTCTCCTGGTCGATGACCCAGTGGCGGCCGGCCCGCGGCCTCCCACATCTCGGCCGTTGAGTTGTGAATCGCCCGATGGGGGGCGTCCGGCCATCCCACGTCATAGAGGTTCGGGTACCACTCCGCATCGGTCTCGGTCGCCGCTATCAGCCGGCGCCGATACTCCTCGTGGATCGGCATCTCCTCGGCCAACAGAAACCGGGTGCCCAACCAGGCGGCCTGCGCGCCGAGTGCGAGCACGGCCGCGACTCCTCGAGCGTCGCCAATCCCACCGGCCGCAATCACCGGTACCGGTGCCACCGCGTCGACCACCGCCGGTACCAACGGGAGCGTTGCCACGCAACCCCGCACATGCCCGCCGGCCTCCCAGCCCTGCGCTACGACTATGTCCGCTCCGCATGCGGCCGCGCGCCGCCCTTCCTCGGCGCTCCCGACCGTGTGCATGACGAGCCCTCCGGCGTCATGCACCGACTCGACATAGCTATCCGGGTCGCCCAACAGGAACGACACGATCCGCAGACCAGCGGAAAGGGCCTGATCGAGTCGACCGTGCTGATCGGAGGTGAGAACGAAATTGCCCGCAAAGGGCCGGCCGGTGAGCGCTGCCGTTTTACGAACCAGATCTCCCGCGTCATCGGCCCACCACAGCGCCACGCTGCCGAGAGCACCGGCATTGGACACGGCGGCGGGCAGGCGGGGATCCGCAGACACCGGCGCTTGGACGATCGGGTGTTCAATCCCCAGCAGCTCGCACAGCGGGGTATGGCTACTCATTGCGATGGCCCCTTTCTGGCGCTCGCGACGCCGGCTGACTAGGCTCAATCTAGACCCGAAAGACCTCCATCGCGCCGGGGGTTCCCACTGGTTTACACCCGTGCCGCAGACCCGTGTCGTGACCCGTGGACCGCAGGCGCGAGCCAACGGGACGGCGGCCATCGTTATCGCTACTTCCCAACCACAGACAGGAGCAGATCATGCGCAGCGACATCGTGCCCGGCGGGACCTTCCCCGACTACGAGTTGCCCGACCAGGAGAGTCTTCCTCGAAAGCTCAGCGAGATCCAAGGCGAGGACCCCCTGATTCTCACGCTCGCGCGAGGGAACTACTGCCCCAAGGAGCACCAGCAGCACCTCGAGCTCGCCGCCAACTACCCCAAGATCGCAGTCGCCTATACGAAAGTCGCCACGATCTCGACTGACACCCATCACTCGAGTCAGGAGTTCCGCGCGTCGACGGGAGCCCAGTGGCCCTTCCTCTCAGACCCCGAGCGGACCGTCCAGAAGGACCTCGAGATTCAGGAGTACACCGACTCAGAGCACGACCCGATGATCCCTCACACCCTCGTGCTCAGGCCCGGACTGGTGATCCACAGCATCTACAACGGCTACTGGTTCTGGGGGCGTCCCTCCTTCGTGGATCTTTGGCACGACCTCCGGACCGTGACCAGCGAGATTCGCCCCGACTGGGATCTCAGCAAGCCCGGGCTGCGCGAAGCGTGGGATTCGGGCGACTACGCGTCATTCCACGGATGGGACAAGCGCGCCCCCCAGTCGACGCCGTCGTCTTACAACTCCTGAGGCGGACCAGGGCATTCACCAGGGCGTCTCACGGGCGCGACCATGAGCCTGACGCGCGACCGTGTCGACATGACCACCACAACTGCAGTCGCTCGCACTCAACGCGAGCCTGAGCTTTCCGGACAGACCCTCGTCGTGATCGGAGGAAGTTCGGGCATCGGGCTGGCGACCGCCCGGCGCGCCCGCGCAGAGGGCGCCGATGTGGTCCTCACCGGCCGCCACTCCGAGAGCTTGCAGTCTGCAGCTCTCGATCTCCACGCCCGCAGTAGCGCTGTCTTCGACGCCAACGATCCCGCTGCCCTCGACGCCTTCTTCGAGCACCTCGAGCCACCGATCGACCACGTCATGGTGACGGCCGGTGGCCCTTACTACGAGTCGCTTGCCGACATGGACCTCGAGGAGGCGCGCCGCGCGATCGAGGAGCGTCTGATGTTGATGCTACGCATCGCCCGCCACGCCACCGGCAAGGTCCGTCCTTCGGGCACACTCCTGTTCATGATCGGAACGAGGGGGGAGACGGGAACAGGTCTTGGGGTCGCCGCAGCGATCTACGCGGCAGTCCCGGCCCTCGCGGCCAACCTCGCCCTCGAAATCGCTCCGGTTCGGGTCAACGTGATCGCTGCCGGCTTCGTCGACACACCGCTGTCGGCTTCGCTACTCGGCCACGACCTCGAAAGTCGCCGCGATCAGCTGCGCACGACGCTCCCGATCGGGCGCTTGGTCGGAGCGGATGACGTCGCCGCGCTCGCTGTCCACATCATGGCCAATAGTGCGCTCACCGGGGCCACTTACGACATCGACGGTGGCCAGCAACTCCTCTCTGCCTAGCGAAGCAGCAGCGGCACGCACGGCCGCGATGTGCACTGCGAGGCGCGACTATCGAGTCAATTCAAGCCGAGGAGGTAAGCATGAGCACGATCGAGCAGGGGATGGTCTTGGCGCATTTCATCGTTTCAGCCAATGTAGAGCGCTCCCGTCGTTTCTACACCGAGGTACTTGGCGGCAGGACGGTCATCGGGGGCGAGGCGGGTGACGAGGTGACGTATGTGGCGCTGGCAAACAGCTGGGTCATCATCAACGTCGGAGGGGGTCCAACCGACGACAAGCCGACGGTCACGCTCGAGACGCCGCCCGATCCAGATCGGGTGAGCAGTTTCCTCAACATCCGGGTCGCGGACATCCAAGCTGTGTACGACGAGTGGAGCTCGCGCGGCGCCCAGTTCTTGACGCCGCCCAAGCAGCACGAGACCGAGATCCGCTGCTACGTCCGTGACCCCGACGGCTACATAATCGAGGTCGGCCAAACGACCCTCGCCAGAGGTTGGCGTCCGCCGTCTTGATCACGAACCAGAGCAGCTGACCAGGCGGGTGATGGGCGCGCCCCTCCACGAGGAGCTGCTCATAGGTCGAGCACGACGTCGTCGTGCGGCTGCGAGCAGCAGATGAGTCCGTTCCCGTCCGCGGGTAGTTCGAGTGGGTCGGGGTCGTAGTGGAGCTCGCCGGTGATGAGGGTCGTTTCGCAGGTGTGGCAGACGCCGGTTCGGCAGGACCAGCGGACGGGTATGTCGCAGGCTTCGGCGAGCTCCAGGATGCTGCCGTAGTCCTTGCTCCACGGGACTGACAGGTTGCTGCGGGCGAACTGGATCGTCGGCCCATCTCCGCTGGTACCGGGAGGCGGGTGCGGGGTCCGGGTGGGGGTCGCCGCGATACCGGGCGTCGACGCCGCTTCGGGTCCGAACGGCTCCGTGTGGATCCTTGCGGCGTCGAGGCCGATCGATGCCAGCGCGGCGCTCAGTTCGTTCATGAACCCGGTTGGTCCGCATATGTATGCCTGTGCGTTTCGGGGCGGCTCGAGTTCGAGGAGGGCCGCGGGGGTGAGGTGTCCCGCGGCGTCGAAGTCGCGGCCTTGCACGTCCCCAGCGGCCGGCCGGCTGTAGTAGACGCGGACGAGCGTATTCGGACATTTTGCGAGCAGCGCCCGTGATTCTGCGGCGAACGAGTGCTCGTGGCTGCTGCGTGTGCCATACAACCACCAGATTTGCCGGACGGAGTGCTGCTCGGCGAGTGCGTTCAGCATCGCCAGCACGGGGGTGGCACCGATGCCGGCGCTGATCAGCAGCGCCGGGTCCTTTGAATCATCGAGAATGAACGTGCCACGCGGTGCCGCTACATCCATCTGGTCTGCGACGGTGAGGCGGGTGTGCAGGTAGCCGCTTGCGGCACCGTTTTGCTCGCGCTTGACCGCGATGCGGTAGTAGCCGGCGTCGGGCGGCCCCGAGAGGGAGTAGTTGCGCAGCAGCGGCCTCGCCGCATCATCCGGCTGGATTCGTAGCGTCAGGTACTGCCCGGGGCGCGCAGCGGGCAGCGGCTTGCGATCGGGGTCCTCGAGGCGCACAGAAATGACCGAGTCGCTCTCGTGATCGACGGCCGTCACCTCCAGTCGGCGGAAGCCGGTCCATGCCGGTGGCGGGCTTGGCGCGGTCAGCCCGACGTTGCCCTCCCCGGCGTGCGCATCCAGCAGGGCGCGGAACGAGGTTTGCCAGCCGGGGCTGAGCGCGGGGATGCGCAGCGCGCGGAGCAACTGCTGTCGCGGGTGGCCGGGTAGATACAGCAGGGCGTCGAGCTCGGCGACCGTCATTTCCTCGGGGCCTGTCGCGAGCTTGAGGATCTCATCGCCCGCCTGTATGTCCCCCTCCTCCAGAACGCGGAAATAGAAGCCCGGTCGGTGGTGGGAGACCAGCAGCGCGGGGATGCGCGGGTCTTCCATCCGGATCCCCACGCGGTAACACGTCACGCGGGGCTGGGTGACCTCGAAGGTCGCGCTGCCGATGCGGTAGCGATCACCGACGCAAACCTCCTCGTCGGCAAGCCCTTCGATCGTGAAGTTCTCGCCGAACTGCCCGTGAACGAAGCCGTCACGTCCCAGCTCGTGTTCCCAGTAGCGGTAGGAGCCCAGTTGGTACACGAACACGGCACGTTGCTCGCCTCCGTGCCCGGCCAGGTCGCCCTGCCCGTCCCCCTCGACGTTGAGCTTGCCCACTCGGCGAGACCCCGCCACGGGCTCCTTGAAGACGCCCGTGAAGACCGTCTTGCCGCGCCAAGCCACATCCTTCGGCAGTCCGACGTTCACCGACACGAGACTGCCCACCACCTCCGCGGCCCGATCACGCTGCGCTTGCGAGGACTTCGAACCCACGCTCCTCCTTTCGCCACTGCCGCCCCCAGACCGCGGAGCGAATAGCCCGCTCGAGGCCCGATCTCAGCGCTTGCGAGTATAAGTTTGCCGCACCGGCGGCGATCCCTACCGGATGCGACGACGATCAGCCGCGCGGCTCGACGCGTTGACATCTGCAGACGCCGCGACTAGGGTCACGCGCATCGCATTTCAATCTTGAGGAGGAGAGATGCAACTGCAGCGGCACCTGCCGGCTCGGATGCTGGCGATCGCCCCGTTGGCCGCGTTTGCGGCTCTCGCGCTGTTCGCAAGCACCGCCATGGCGAACAAGGTCATGGTCGTGACCCAAGGGGAATTCCCCGCGACGCATTCCAACAAGGTTCTCTACTTCCACACGATCCAGAGCGCGGTCAACGCCACCAGGCGTGGCGACTACGTGCTGATCGAGCCCGGGGTCTACGACGAAGCGGTGAAGGTGGTTCGGCCTCACTCGCACATCTGGATTCGGGGCATGAACCGCAACACCGTGATCGTCGACGGCCAGCACAAAGGCGGCAACGGGATCGAAATCTACAAGGACGACGACGTCTGGGTGGAAAACCTGACGGTGCGCAACTTCGAACTCAACGAAAGCTGTGGGGATGAAGAGTGCGGCAACGAGATCTGGTGGAACGGCGGGTCGGGGTCGGGCAAAATCGGCGCCCACGGCTGGTTTGGTCGCTACCTGACGGCCTACGACACCGGTATGAACGGCGGCTACGGGATCTTCACCAACGATGAGACGGAAGGCTCGTGGGAAGACATCTACTCCTCCGGCATGGACGACTCCGGTATCTACCTGGGCGCCTGCCGCGAATGCAAGGCGCGCATCAGCAAAGCGACGATGGAAGACGACGCCGTGGGCTACTCGGGGTCGAACTCCGGCGGCAACCTGATCATCGAAGACTCGGTCTTCCGCGACAACCGTGCGGGAATCGTGCCCAACTCGGAAAACCCAGGCGACCCGCCCCCGCCGTCCAACGGCGCCTGCAACCCGGTCAAGCCCTATGAGGGCCACCACAAGACGCTGCCCACCTTCGAAAGCACGGACATCCAGCACTGCACGATCTACCGCGACAACCTCGTGGAAGACAACAACAACCTCAGCGCTCCAACAAACTCATCCACGGCGATTGCACCATGGGGCGTCGGTGTGGAGTTCCCGGGCGTATATGGGGACGCGGTCGAAGGGAACACGATCAAAGGCAACGTCAACGACGGGTTCCTCGGCTTCGAGTACCCGAACCCGTATCCGCCGGAAGCGGACACGATCTTCTTCGGGTTCTCCGGCGTCAAGGTGGCTGACAACACGTTCGAAGAAAACGGCGGCAGCGGCGGGCCCTACGCACGGGACATCATGTTCCAAGGGGGCTTCTTCACACCGTCGCCGAACGACTGCGCGATCGGCAACAGCACGCCCGACGGCACGCAGCCGGCGGACCTCGAAGGCGAATGGAGCTGCGAAAACACCACCACGCCCAGCCCCAACGGCGGGGAAGCGGCGCTGGGATGGGTCGAACAGCTCTCCTACGAATCCTCGCAGGAGCCGGGCGAACCCCAGCCGGCGCCCGGACCGCAAGAAACGATGCCCGACCCGTGCGAAGGGGTTCCCAGGAACCCGGAGTGCGAATAGGGCAGGCGCGACGCGACTTCCCCGCCGTCCTCCGTGACGGCGGGGAGCCGTGCCGCCCAACACCTCGGTCATGGATCGCGAGCTCGCGAGGACCCAAGCGCAGGCGCACCGTCTGACACGGCGCAGCCTGCTGCAGCGAGCAGCCGGGCTCGGGCTTGCCGCATCGACGCTGGGCGCGCTCGAGCTGCTGGCGGAGCTCCCCGATGAGGCGCTCGCCCGCGGCGGCGGTGGGCTGCCGGAAATCCAGTTCCAGATCGAAAAGCGTCTGCCGAAGCCCAGCAAGATCGAAGGGGTGCGGGTTCGCTTCGGGCCGGTCTACACCCTGTTCGTGACGATCGCGCTGGCGCGCACGCCGGACGCCGCCGATCAGACCACGCTCGCGCAGGCGCTGGGCCGCGTGGAGCAGGCGTATCCCTTCAGTCCCAGCGGGGTCTTCTCGACCGTGGCCTACGGGATCCCGTACTTCGAACGTCTGCCAGGTGGCTTCGCCGGGTCGCTCGTCGGCGAACACATGCCGCGTGTTGCGCTCGAACCGGAACGCGCGGCGCTCGAAGAGGCCGTGCCCGGGCCCACCGACGTCAGCCCCCAGAATCCCGGGATCACGAAGCAGCGCTTCAACATCCCCGTGCAGATCGAGCGCAACGACATGCTGCTCACCCTGCGCAGCGACTCCAGCGAGATCCTCGAGGACGTGCTCAGCTGGCTGACCGAAGCGGACACCACCCTCGCAGGCGTTGACGCCGGGGCATCCGGACTGGGAGAGCTTCTGCAGGTCACCTCGCGCCGACTGATGTTCGTGGAACAGGGTCTGCCGCGGTCGATTGCACAGGCGCAAGGGCTGCCCTACGCGGAAATGGTGAACCCCGCCTCGCCGATGTGGATGGGGTTCGTCTCCCAGCAGCTGAGCAGCAGCGGCCCGCCCGCGATCGTGACGTTCCTGGGCAACTCAGCCGCCAAGCTCACCACCGCCCGGCGCGGGGACTACTTCGACCACGGCTCGATCCAACACCTCTCGCACGTGATCCAGGACCTCGAGCAGTTCTACGAACGCCCCGGCGAAACCTACGAGCGCCGCGAGGCCGAGATGTTCAGCGCCGACCCTCTCCCGCGCAGCGCCAACCAGGATCCCTACACCAACGGCGGCGGCCCAGCCGTCGTCGAAAGCGTCTTTGCCGGCGCCCAGCAGGCCGAACGCGAAGCCGAAGGCGCCAACAACTTCGACGGCCAGCCGCACATCGCGCACACCAGCGCGTTGCAGCGCACGAGCCGCGCGCAGAATCGCACCCCCATGCACATCCGCGCCGACGGCCCCGGATACGACACGCTCGACGTGCCCGACGGCAGCTCCCAGCCGAAGCTCCACTTCAGCATCTTCGTGCCCACCGCGCAGTTCTTCGCCACGATGCGCCGCAGCCAGGCCTCGCTCGACCTCGCCCAGAAGTACTCGGTGCCACAGAGCAACCTCGGGCTGGAGCGCTTCCTGACCGCCACGCGCCGGCAGAACTTCCTCGTGCCGCCGCGTCGACACCGCTCCTTCCCGCTGGTGGAGCTGGGCTAGCAGACAGCTGAGATGCCGGCTGGTCTCAGGGTGCCCCGCTGAGCAGTCCACTACGGTCTGCAGGTGCCCACCGCCGCGCCGCCAGCGCCTGAGCCGCCCGAGCCTGGCCCGAGCCACCGGCGCAGGAAGATCGCCTCCTCGAGCATGGCCGCGCTCACGCTCGGCGCGCTGGGTGTCGTCTTCGGCGACATCGGCACGAGCCCCCTGTACGCGCTGCAGACCGTGTTCACGGCCGACAGTCACGCAGTGCACGTCAACCCCGTCGAGGTCTACGGGGTGATCTCGCTGGTGTTCTGGTCGATCACGATGGTCGTCTCCGTCAAGTACGTGACCTTCATCATGCGCGCCGACAACCACGGGGAGGGCGGGATCATGGCGCTCACCGCGCTCGTCACCAGCGTGCGAGTCGGCAGCAGGAAGACGAAGATGGCGCTGATCACCCTGGGGATCCTCGGGGCCTCGCTGTTCTACGGGGACGGTGTGATCACACCGGCGATCTCCGTGCTCTCTGCAGTGGAAGGCGTCAAGGTGGCGGTGCCGGGCCTCGCCTCGCTCGTCCTGCCGATTACGGTCGCCGTGCTCACCCTGCTGTTCATGATCCAGCGCTTCGGCACGCAGCTGGTGGGCAACCTGTTCGGCCCCGTGATGGCCCTGTGGTTCGGCGTCCTCGCCCTCGTGGGCGCCGTCGAGATCGCGCACCATCCCGACATCATCAGGGCGCTCTCGCCGACGTACGGGGTCAAATTCTTCCTCGCTCACGGCGGCGTCGCGTTCCTCTCGTTGGCCTCCGTGGTGCTTGCGGTGACCGGCGCCGAGGCGCTCTACGCGGACATGGGGCACTTCGGCCGCGCGCCGATCCGCCGCGCGTGGTTCTGGCTCGTCTTTCCAGCGCTCACGTTGAACTACCTCGGGCAGGGCTCGTTGATCCTGCGCTCGCCCAAGGCGATCTCCAACCCGTTCCTCCTGCTGGTTCCCTCGTGGGGACAGATCCCGATGGTGCTGCTCGCCACCGTGGCGACCGTGATCGCCTCCCAGGCGGTCATCTCGGGGGCGTTCAGCGTCACCCAGCAGGCGATGCAGCTCGGCTTCCTGCCGCGCCTGACGATCCGCCACACCTCCCAGCACGAGGTCGGACAGGTCTACGCGCCGGCGATCAACATGGGGCTGTTCGTGGTGGTGGTCGCGATCGTCCTCGGCTTCGGCTCCTCCGCCGCGCTCGCATCCGCCTACGGCGTGGCCGTCACCGGCACGTTCATCCTCAACAGCATTCTGTTCCTTGCCGTCGCGCGCCTGCTCTGGCACAAGCCGTGGCGGCTGATCGTCCTCGGTGGCGCCGTCTTCCTCACGATCGAGCTCGCCTTCTTCGCAGCCAATCTGACCAAGGTCGTGCACGGAGGCTGGCTGCCCCTGGCGATCGCTGCGCTCGTCTTCATCGTGCTGATGACCTGGCGCACGGGCCGGGAGATCGTCAGCGAGAACCGCGCCAGGGAGGAGGGTCCCGTGCAGAAGTTCATCGAAGAGCTGGCCACGCACGAGGTCCCCGTGCGGCGCGTACCCGGCGCGGCCGTGTTCCTCAACGCGCACCACCAGACGACACCGCTCGCGCTGCGCGCGAACGTCGAGTACAACCACGTCCTGCACGAGCGCGTGATCATCGTCTCGATCGACGTCGAGCGCGTGCCGCACGTCGCCCCCGCCGATCGGCTCACGGCGGATCACCTCGGCCGCCCCTCCGACGGGATCATCGCGCTGCGGGCTCGCTTCGGCTTCCAGGACGAGCAGGACGTCCCCGCATTGCTGCGGTTGGCCGCCAAGCGCAAGCTGCTGGAGGGCACGATCGACCCCGAGCAGGTCTCGTACTTCCTTTCTCAGATCACGATCGTGCCCTGCGACGAGCCGGGCATGGCGCGCTGGCGCAAGCGGCTGTTCCTGACGCTCGCCCACAACGCGGCCAACCCCGTCGGCTACTTCCACCTGCCAGACGAGCGCACCGTCACGATGGGCGAGCGAATCCTCCTCTGAGGCGCCACACACGCGCGGACGCTGAGGCGGGCGCGAGACCCTTCAGTCGAGAACGTCGGGGTCGCGATAGGCGACGACCCCGCCTGATACCGCCGTCGCGACCAGTGGCATGCCAACGCGATAGACGAGATGGCTCGGCGTGGGCGCATCGAGCACGATCGCGTCGGCGCGCGCGCCCGGTCCGAGGCGTCCGATATCGGTGCGTCGCAGGGCACGGGCGCCGCCGATCGTCGCCGCCGCCAGCGCCTCCTCGAACGTCATCCCCATGTCGCGCACGGCGAACGCGAGCGCCAGGCTCATCGCCGAGGAATAGCTCGATCCGGGATTGGTATTGGTCGCCAGTGCCACCGACACGCCGGCGTCGATCGCCCGTCGCGCATTCGGGTATGGCTGGCGGGTGCTGAAATCAGTCAGCGGAAGGAACGTCGCCACCGTGTCGCTTCCGGAGAGGGCTTCCAGGTCCGCATCGGTGAGGTAGGTGCAGTGATCGGCGGAGGCGGCGCCCATCTCCACGGCCAGGCGCACACCGTCGCCGGCGCGCAGCTGGTTGGCGTGGACACGCAGGCCCAGGCCGGCGTCGCGGCCGGCGCTCAACACCGCGCGTGACTGCTCTACATCGAAGGCGCCCTCCTCGCAGAAGACGTCTATCCAGCGAACGCTCGCGCGACACGCCTCGAGCATCTCGCCGCAGACGAGCGCCACATACTCATCGGGGCGATCGCGGTACTCCGGCGCAAGGAGATGCGCGCCCAGATACGTGGCGTCGTCGGTCAGCTCCGAGGCGAGCGCGCACAGGCGAGCCTCGCCGTCGACGTCCAGCGCGTAGCCGGACTTGACCTCCACGTGGGTGACGCCGGCGCGTAGAGCCGCACGGCGACGCGCGGCGGCGAGCGATCTCAGGCTCGCCGTGTCAGCGGTACGAGTGGCCGCGACCGTCGCGGCGATCCCACCGGCGCGATAAGGCGCACCGGCCATGCGCGCAGAGAACTCCTCGGCGCGATCTCCCGCGAACACGAGATGCGTGTGGCTATCGACGAAGCCGGGAATCACACAGCGCCCGTCGGCGTCGACGCGCTCGTCGGCGATCGCGCCGGGAGGCTCGATCGCGAGCACACCGTCGCGCTCGTCGAGCACCAGCGACACATCGCGGCGCGCGCCAAGCAGACCGTCGCCGAGCTCTCGCTCGTTGGTGATGAGCAGCCCGATGTTGTCGATCACGAGCGTGCTCATGTCGATCTCACCGTCGCGATCGCTCGCCCCAGCTCTGCCGCCACGTCGATACTCAGATGACGACCGTCGCGCACGATCTCCCGACCACCCACGACCACGTGGCGCACGTCGTCCGCGCCGGCCGCGAACACGACCGCCGCCAGCGCATCCTCTGCGGAGGTGCCCGCCAGGCGCACACCGTCGAGCCCTACGGTCGTGAAGTCCGCGAGCGCTCCCGGCCTCAGGCGTCCGCCATCGGGCCAGCCCAGACAGGTGTAGCCGCCCGCGGTCGCGGCGCCGAGCAGTGCGGCGGGGGAGTGCCGGCCCCGTTGGAGGCTCGCCAGGCGCTCGTCGAGCTCCATCGCGCGCGCCTCCTCGAAATGGTCGATCACCGCGTGGGAGTCGCTGCCGAGCGCCAGCCTCGCGCCGGCCATGCGCAGCGCGCTGGCGTCACCGATGCCGTCGGCGAGGTCGCGCTCGGTGGTGGGGCACAGGCAGCACGTGGCGCCGCTGCCCGCGAGCAGCTCGATGTCCGTTGCGCTCAGGTGAGTCGCATGCACAGCGGTGAAGCGCGGCGACAGCGCCGCCTGCTCGCTGAGCATCGCCGTCGGCGTCGCTCCGTAGGCGGCCTTGCACTGCTCGTTCTCCGCCGGCTGCTCGGAGACGTGCGCGTGCAGCGGCGCGTCGTGCTCGGCGGCCCACGCTGCGACCTCGCGGGCGCCGGCGGGGTCGACCGCCCGGACGCTGTGGATCGCAGCCCCCAGCTGTGCTTTGGGGCCGGGGGCGAGCGCGGCAACCCGCTCGCGCCACGCTTGCGCGTCCCTGTCGGCAAAGCGCAGCTGGACGCTTGACAGCGGCTCGCCGATGCCGCCCTGCAGATAGCAGGTGTCGAGCAGGCTCACGCGCACGCCGGCCGCAGCCGCCGCCTGCAGGATCACCTCGCCCATCTCGTTGGGGTTCGCATACGGGACGCCGCGCGGGCCGTGATGGAGGTAGTGGAACTCGCCGACCAGCGTGATGCCCGCCAGCGCCATCTCCGCGAAGGTGGCGCGTGCCAGCTCCCGATAGCCGTCCGGGTCGATCGCGCCGGCCAGCTCGTACATCTGCTCGCGCCAGGTCCAGAACGTGCCCGTCCCCGTCTGCGTACGCCCGCGCAGAGCGCGCTGGAAGGCGTGGGAGTGAGCGTTGGCCATGCCGGGGATCGTCAGGCCCTCCAGTCGCACGGCATCCGCGGGCGGCGACGCGCACCTGGTGAGCTCCGCGACGCGCCCGGCGCTGACGGTGAGCAGGACCCCCGGCACGGTCACCTCGGCCGACTCCGGCCCGAGCCAGGCCAGCTCGCACCAGTAGCGCTGGCTCCCCTGCGCCTCGGTGCGCGAGTCGCTCACGATCCGACGCGCGCGACGAGCGCGCGAGCGCGATCCACGAACGCGTCACGATGGAAGCGCTCGAACTGCTCCCACGTGGTGAACGTGCGCGGGTCGCGCACCCGGTCGAGGAAGAGGACACCGTCGAGGTGGTCGATCTCGTGCTGGAAGGTACCAGCGGTCAGGCCGCGATACAGCTCCTCGTGCGCCGCGCCGTCCCGATCGAGATAGCTCACGCGGATACTCACGTAACGCTCGGCCTCACCGCGCAGGTCGGGCACCGATAGGCACCCCTCGTTGATGTCGACCGTCTCCTCCTCCACCGGCTCCAGGCGCGGGTTGACGATCACCGTCAGCGGGATCGGCGGCTTGTATGGATAGCGCGCGTTCTGATCGACCTCGATCACGGCGATGCGGCGCAGGTCGTCCACCTGGTTTGCGGCCAGCCCGGCGCCGCCGGCGTCGCGCATCGTCTCGATCAGATCGTCGATGAAGCGTTGCGTCTCAGGGGTCTGCAGCTCCTGTTCGGAGACCTCGCGCGCGGGGCTGCGCAGGGTCGGGTGCCCGACGCTGAGGATCGCCAGGCGCGTCACGAGGACTCGCTCATAGGTATACGCACACCACGTTCGGAGGCGATCTCTGCGGCAGACTCGTACCCCGCGTCGACGTGGCGGATGACGCCCATGCCGGGGTCGGCGGTGAGCACCCGCTCGAGCTTCTGCGCAGCCAGCGGCGTGCCGTCGGCCACGCACACCATGCCGGCGTGGATCGAGCGTCCGATGCCGACGCCGCCACCGTGATGGATCGAGACCCAGCTGGCTCCGCAGGATGTGTTGACGAGCGCGTTCAGCAGCGGCCAGTCGGCGATCGCATCCGAGCCGTCGGCCATGCCCTCCGTCTCGCGGTAGGGAGAGGCGACCGACCCGGAGTCGAGGTGGTCGCGACCGATCACGATCGGCGCGGAGAGCTCGCCGGAGGCGACCATCCTGTTGATGCGCAGGCCGAGCCGAGCGCGCTCGCCGTAGCCGAGCCAGCAGATGCGCGCGGGCAGGCCCTGGAAGGCGACGCGCTTGCCCGCGGCGGAGATCCAGCGGGCCAAGCGCTCGTCGGCCGGGAACTCCTCCAGCACCGCACGGTCCGTGGCCGCGATGTCCGCGGGATCGCCCGACAGCGCCACCCAGCGGAACGGTCCCTTGCCCTCACAGAACAGCGGACGCACGTAGGCCGGCACGAAGCCCGGGTACTCGAACGCGCGCTCATAGCCGCCGAGCAGGGCTTCCGCGCGCAGGCTGTTGCCGTAGTCGAAGACCTCAGCCCCGGCGTCCTTGAAGCCGACCATCGCCGCGCAGTGTGCAGCCATCGCTCGGCGCGAGCGGGTGATGTAGGACTGCGGGCTCTCGGCACGCATCGCCTGCGCCTGCTCCTGGGTGAGGAGGTCCGGCACATAACCGTGCAAAGGATCGTGGGCGCTCGTCTGGTCGGTCACGATGTCCGCCGGGAATCCGCGGGCCAGCAGGATCGGCAGCACCTCCGCGGCGTTCGCACACAGGCCGACGCTCAGCGCTCGTCGTTCCGTCTTTGCCTGCTCGCAGCGCCGCCAAGCGTCCTCGAGATCGTCGGCCACCTCGTCCAGGTAGCCCGTCTGCACGCGACGCGCGATGCGCTCCGCGTCGACCTCCACACACAGCGCAACTCCGTCGTTGAGGGTCACCGCCAGCGGCTGCGCCCCACCCATGCCGCCGAGGCCTGCCGTCAGCGTGATCGTGCCCGCGAGCGAGCCACCGTGGTTGCGTCGGGCGATCTCCGCGAAGCACTCATAGGTGCCCTGGAGGATGCCCTGCGTGCCGATGTAGATCCACGAGCCGGCGGTCATCTGCCCGTACATCGTCAGGCCGAGCTCCTCCAGACGCCGGAACTCGTCCCAGTTGGCCCAGTCCGGAACGAGGTTCGAGTTGGCCAGCAGCACGCGCGGCGCCCACTCGTGGGTGCGGAAGACGCCCACCGGCTTGCCCGACTGCACGAGCAGAGTCTCGTCGTCCTTCAGCGTCTGCAGCGTGCGCACGATCGCGTCGAACGCCGCCCAGCTCCGTGCCGCACGACCGGTGCCGCCGTACACGACGAGCTCGTCCGGCGCCTCCGCGACCTCAGGGTCGAGGTTGTTCATGAGCATCCGCAGCGCAGCCTCCTGTGGCCAGCCCAGACACGACAGCTCCCTACCGCGGGCCGCGCGAACGGGACGTGCGCCGGGCACCGCGCTCACGCCAGCTCGCCGATCGCGCGCGCCACCCCGTCCAGCAGTCCCCCGTTCGCGATCACCGCCTCCGCGCAAGCCAGCTCAGGCGCGAGAAAGCGGTCGGCTCCCGGCGCCGGCACGAGCTCGCGCAGCTCCGCCAGCGCGGCGCGTGTCCCGGCACCTGGACGCAGCGGCGCGCGCAGGTCCAGGCCGGCGCCCGCGGTGATCAGCTCGACGGCGAGGATTCGGCGCAGCGCGTCGACGCTCTGGCGGAGCTTGCGCGCGGCACCCCAGCCCATCGAGACGTGGTCCTCCTGCATCGCGCTCGTCGGCAGCGAGCCGACACTAGACGGCGCCGCGCGGCGACGGTTCTCCGCCACCATCGCCGCTTGCGTGTACTGAGCGATCATCAGGCCGGAGTCAACACCGGGCTCGTGCGCCAGGAAGGGCGGCAGGCCGTGTGAGCGGGCCGAGTCGAGCAGGCGATCGGTGCGGCGCTCGGCGATCGCCCCGACCTCCGCGACGGCGATCGCCAGGAAGTCGCACACGAACGCGAGCGGCGCCCCATGGAAGTTGCCGCACGACTCGACACGCCCATCGGGCAGGACCATCGGGTTGTCGATCGCCGAGCGGAGCTCGTGCGCAGCGACGCCCTCGGCATGGGTGACGGTGTCGCGGGCCGCGCCGTTGACCTGCGGGGCGCATCGCAGCGAGTAGGCGTCCTGCACGCGCGGGTCGTTCTCGCGGTGGCTGGCGACCATCGGCGAGTCGGCCAGCAGTCGTCTGAGGTTGGCGGCGCTCACAGCCTGCCCGGGCTGGGGGCGTAGCGCCAGCAGATCCTCCGCAAACGCGCGATCGGTACCCAGCAGCGCCTCCGTTGACATCGCCGCGGTGATGTCCGCAACCCGCAGCAGCGCCCGCAGATCTGCAAGGGCGAGCACTAGCATCGCGAGCATCCCGTCGGTGCCGTTTATGAGCGCCAGACCCTCCTTGGCCATCAGCGTTACCGGCTCGATCCCGGCGGCGCGCATCGTCTCTCCGGCCGCAAGTGCCTCTCGGTCCTGGTCGCGGTACACCTCGCCCTCGCCGATATAGGCGAGCGCGCAATGGGCCAGTGGCGCGAGGTCGCCGCTGGCGCCGACCGACCCGTGCTCGGGCACCACCGGTGTGAGCCCGGCGTTGAGGAAGGCGAGGATCGTCTCGGCCACGAGCGGGCGTGCACCGGAGTAGCCCATCGCCAGCGTCCGGGCGCGCAGGAACATCATCGCGCGCACGACCTCGGTCTCGACAGCCGGGCCCATGCCGGCGGCGTGTGAGCGCACGAGCGCACGCTGCAGGTCCTCGCGCTGCGCGGGAGCGATGCTCACCGAGGCAAGCGACCCGAAGCCGGTCGATATGCCATACGCCGCCTCCATGCCCGCCGCGTGCTCGGCGACGATCGCGGCGCTCGCCTGCATCGCCGCCCGCGCCTCGCTCGAGAGATCAGCAGGTGCACGCTCTCTCGCGACCGCGATCACGTCCGCTGCACGGACTCCGCTTGCGCCCAGGGAGATCGGCTGCGAGCTGGCGATTGCGCGTTTTGCTGTCTCGGTCATCGACCCGCCACGATAGAGCGGTGAGAGGAGCCGCTTCGCGACGCCTAGGCCTGACCCGCGCTCACAGCTTTCAGCGCGTCGAGTGAGTCTCGAATCACCTGCGGCAGGTCTCGGCCGCCATCCGAGCTCACCCACCGATCGAATCCGATCTTGAACGCGGCCAGGGCCGCCTCCGCCGCCAGGCTCGCTTCGGGCTCGCTGACACCGCGACCGCGCAAGACCTCGGCGAGCCTTGCCGCCAGCGACGCCAGCTTGATCAGCTCCCGCTCCTGCAGCTCCACGCTCGCAGCGATGATCGACTGGCGCTGCCGTGGGAGCCCGCCACCTTCCTGGATGAGCGTCCCCGCCGCCTCGATCCCTGCCGCCGCAGCCTCGATTGGAGTCGTGCCGGCGGGCGCGTCGGCCGCGGCGCTGACCATGCGCTCCTGCAGCACGTCCGCCCCCGCGAACAGAACCTCACGCTTGTCCGCGAAGTACCTGAAGAACGTGCGCTCCGTCAGGCCCGCCCGCTCGGCGATCTGCGCCACCGTGGTCTGTTCGAACCCGTGCTCTCCATAGAGCTCCAATGCCGCCTTCATGAGGCGACCACGCGCGTCTGGCTCCCAGCGACCCATGTGTCAATGCTATCGACGACAGCCGCTGACATCGCGTGCTATGTTGATGGCAGTAACTGACATCAGGCCGTCCGGGTGCGCGCGATGCGCACAGGGCGGTTGACAATCTGGAGGTTCTCACATGCGTATCTTCGTCACAGGCGCGTCTGGCTGGATCGGCTCCGCGGTCGTTCCCGAGCTGCTCGGCGCCGGTCATCAGGTCATCGGGCTCGCCCGCTCGGACGCCTCAGCCGAGGCGCTCACCGCCGCTGGCGTCGAGGCTCGTCGCGGCACGCTCGACGACCTCGACACCCTCCGCGAGGCGGCCGCCGCATCCGACGGCGTGATCCATCTCGCGTTCAAGCACGAGCTCGCGTTCTCCGGAGACTTCCAGGGCGCCGCCGATGCCGATCGGCGCGCAGTCGAGGCCTTCGGTGAGGTGCTCGCCGGCTCAGATCGGCCGTTCGTCCTCGCCTCAGGGCTGCTAGGCGTGTCGCCGGGGCGCCTCGCCACCGAGCAGGACGGGCACGGATCTGACAGTGCCGCAGCCGCCATGGGCGGCGGTCCCTCCGTTCGCCACGCCACCGCCGAGCTGACCCTCTCCTTCGCAGCGCAAGGCGTGCGCTCGTCGGTCATGCGCCTCCCACCCACCAATCACGGCGACGGCGACAACGGCTTCATCGCGACCCTCGTCGCGACCGCCCGCGAGAAAGGCGCCTCTGGCTACATCGGCGACGGCGCCAGCCGCTGGCCCGCTGTGCACCGGCTCGACTCCGCCCGCCTCTTCCGCCTCGCGCTGGATGCCCCCGCAGGCACGACGCTGCACGCCGCAGCGGAGGAGGGCGTGCCCACCCGCGAGATCGCCGAGGCCATCGGCCGGCACCTGGACGTGCCGGTCGTGTCAGTCGCCGCCGAGGACGCCGGCGAGCACTTCGGATGGATCGGTGCGTTCCTCGGTCTCGACGCCCCCGCCTCCAGCGCATTCACGCGCGAGCTGCTGGGGTGGGAGCCAACGCAGCCCGGGCTGATCGCCGACCTCGATCAAGGGCACTACTTCGCCCAGGTGACCGCCGCCTCCGCCTGATCGGCGCCACAACGCTGGGAGGCCCTGCCGGTACTCCGATCCGGCAGGGCCTCTCGCTCGACACGCAGAGAGCGGACGCGTGGAGCCGAACCCGACAGCTGCGCGGGGAGCTGACAGAGCCGCACCGCTACGATGGCCCGGACGGCAGCGCTGTTCCGGTCAGCGCGGCGCAGCGCTCGAGCAGCTCGTCCTGGATCTCGGACGACCGCGCAGCGGGATTCGTCTCAACGCGCTGTTGATGGTAGAAGTACTCGCCGCTCACAAGCGCCGCCGGGTTATCGCTGACCGCAAGCCACACCTGCGTCTTCGGCGCGAGCGACAGGTCGTCAGGGGCTCCGGCTCCGCCCATCTTCGTCGCGACCCAACCCGGGTGCACGGCATTGGACAGCGCCTGCGGCCACCGGCGGGCGACCGCGAAGGCGAGCATCACATCGAGCAGCTTGCTGTCCGAGTATGCCTGCGCGCCGTTCCACGAGCGCTCGGTCCACTGCAGGTCGTCCAAGCGCACTTCGCCTCCGAGGTGCATCCCCGAGCTGAGAAAGACGAGCCGTGCCGGAGGCGTGATCAGCGCCGTCAGCAGATATGGAGCAAGCACGTTGATCGCGAAGAGATGCTCGAGTCCGTCCGTCGTGTCCGCGCGTTGCTCGCGGTAGCCGACGCCGGCGTTGTGGATGACAGCGTCGTAGCGGCCGAGGGCGTTTGCCTGCGCTGCGAGGTCGCGCATACCGTCGATTGCCGCAAGCTCGCCAATCACCACGTCCTCGGCCGCCGGCAGCGCCGCCCTCGCGTCCTCGGCACGTGCCTCGTTGCGGGCGTGGAGGGTGACGGCATGGCCGCCGTCGGCGAGCAGCCGGCCCGCCATCAGGCCCAACCCCTCGCTTGAGCCGGTGATCAGTACACGTGCCATCCCGCCTCCTTGATCGAGGGCGTCGCGACCCGACCACGGTGCCGTGGGCCGGGACGCAGAGCCTCGATCAATCTAGCCGACAGCGCGCGGCGCTCCGACGGCCACCGGCGATCAATCCAATTTGTGCAGCGTCGCCACCGACACGTGAGGCCAGCGCAAGCCGTTGAAGTCGAGCTGCACCAGCTGCGTGTATTGCAGTTGCAGTTTGTCCGGCTTGCCTGCCTCCGCGACGGTCTCGATCCAGAAGATCGCGCTCACTTCAACAGCCTTCGCGTTACCACCCGGGGGAGCAGAGGCCGCTTCGAGGAACGCGGTGTTGGCAGTCCCTCCGCCCGCGACAGGCGCATGCGCCGTTGAGATGATCAGGACCGTCGTGCTCGTGATGTTCTGGCCGGCGATCGCGCTCTGCAGGACGCTGTTCGGATTTTCCACCATCGCCCGCGTGACTCCCGCAGACACCTGACGAAACTCGGTGGGGATCTCGAGGTTGAGCTCTGTGAAGGTCGCCTCAGCCGTAGCGAAGTCGGAGTTGGGCGGTGACGTCGACCCGATCGGGAACGGGATGATGTTGTTCGGCTTTATCTCCGGACCGGAGCTAACCGTCAGCTCTGTCCCCTGCGCGAGGATCGTCGTGCCGTGCGGAATCGAGGCCATCCGTGCCACCGTCGCCGGCTCCGCCGGATTCGTCGTCGGCGGGATGTTCACCCAGATGCCCGGCTCTATGTGCAGGCCTTCCACCGGGTCATCGCCTTTGATCTGCTGCATGTAGGTGAGGCCGAACATGTTGATGTTCGCCATCTCCAGGCCGCGGTTGGGGATCTTCCCGTTGATCGCCTCGAAGGCGAGCTTCTCCGTAGTCAGGTTCAGCTCGAGGAAGCGATCCTGGCCGCCTTCCGCGAGCGGGTGAGGCCGCCAGATCGTGTTGAAGCCGTGACCGTGCCAGTCGCCTTTGCCGTCATCTCCGATGAGCTGCGCCAGCGGGCCCAGTTCGTCGGCGGGCTCGGCGGCGGGGTGCAAAACACCTTTGAATGCGAAGTCGGAGTCCGTCTGCGCGGTCGTCGTCACGATTGCTCCTTTGGGTTGAGCTGATCAACCGCCCGCCGATTCGGGGTGCGTCAGCTCAGACGCTCGCGTCGCACCCGCCGGCCGCCAGCCGTGCCAACGATGCCCAACGCCATGCGCCATGCCAGTACCCCCCAAGGTCGGCGGCCAGTATGGAGTTACGGTGGCGCCCGCCGCGAGCGATCTCATCAGCAGATCCTCTGCCCGAAGCTAAAGCTGTCGCCATCCGTCCGGAGCCGCGACTCTACCTAAGCCGACCATGGGTGTCAATAGTTTGAATCGCCCCATCATGTAAATATTCAGTGACTTATGTGAAAGCGATGCGCAGGCGTGAAGCGTTGCGGTCCCCGCTTGCCGCGGGCACTCTCCCTACAAGCTACTTGTCGCTCACACCCACGTTGCCGTCCGCGGGGAACGCCTGCGAGCCGACTACCGACAGCAGCGCCAGCCGGTCGGCGTCCTCCGAGCCGGGGCTCGCCGTAAACACGATCAGGCGTTCCGTCACGTTCTCCGCCGTGAGGACCTGGCAGTCGAGCGTCAGCGGCCCCACCAAAGGATGCAGGAAGCGCTTCATCGTGCCCGTCCTGCTCGCAACTTCGTGGCGCTCCCAAAGCGTTCCGAACTCCTCACTCTCCGCCAGCAGGCGGTCGACCAGCTCGCGCGCCTCGAGGTCGTCGGCGGAGCGGCCGTGCACCGCTCGCAGCGACGCCACGTGGATACGCGAATGCTTCGGATGGTCCTCCAGCGGATGGATGGCACGCTGGTCGGGCTCGGTGAACCACCGGTAGATCATGCTTCGCCGCAAGCCTGTGTAGTGGGTTTGCACTCCCGCGAGCGACTCCGCCAGCCGGTTCTGGCGAAGGGTCACGCCCAGGTCCGACACGATCTGAGCGGGCGTGTCCAGCCGCTCGAGCACGCGCAGCAGGCCCGGGCTCGCATGATCGCTGCGAAACGCGCGCGGAGGGGCGGTGTGGCCGGCCAGCTCGAACAGATGGTCGCGCTCGTCCTGCGTCAGGTGCAGAGCGCGCGCAAGCGCCGCCGTCGTCTGCTCCGACGGGCGCGAGCCGCGTCGCTGCTCCAGGCGCGCGTAGAAGTCCGTCGACATGTGCGCCAGGCCCGCAACCTCCTCGCGGCGCAGGCCGCCCGTGCGCCGGCGTGCACCGGCGTGAAGACCCACATCGTCGGGCTGCAACGCCGCACGCCGACGCCTGAGGAAATCCGCAAGCCCGTCCCGATCCATCACCCCAGTATGCAGCGCGCACGCACTCCTATCCAGGGATAGCTTGTCCGGGGACACAGCGACCCCTGTTGGTCGGCGAGCACCGGACACACAATGTGCACCTGACGAGAACGAACAGAGGAGCAGTCATGCCAGCAGCAACACTTCCCGGCGGCGAGTTCACGATGGCCGAGGATCTGACAGTCACGCGCATGGGCTACGGCGCCATGCAGCTCGCAGGCCCGCGTGTCTTCGGCCCGCCCAAGGACCGCAACGAAGCCGTGGCAGTGCTGCGCGAGGTCGTGGAGATGGGCATCACGCACATCGACACCAGCGACTTCTACGGCCCGCACATAACCAACGAGATCATCAAGGAGGCGCTGCACCCGTACCCCGAGCAGCTTCGCATCGTCACCAAGGTGGGGGCACGGCGCGACGCCGAGGGTGGCTGGCCGCACGCGCGATCGCCCGAGGAGCTGCGCTCGGCGGTCCACGACAACCTGCGTAACCTCGGCCTCGACGCACTCGACGCCGTCAACCTCCGCCTCGGCGGCTTCGACGGCCCGGAGCCCGGCTCCGTGGAGGAGCAGTTCAGCGCGCTCGCGCAGATGCAGCAGGACGGGCTGATCAAGCACCTCGGCATCAGCACCGTCTCCGCCGAGCAGATAGCCGAGGCGCAGACGATCGCGCCCGTCGTCTGCGTCCAGAACTTCTACAACGTCGCCCACCGCGTCGACGACGAGCTGATCGACTCGCTCGACGCGCAGGGGATCGCCTACGTGCCGTACTTCCCGCTCGGTGGCTTCAGCCCGCTGCAATCGAGCGCCCTCGAGGCGGTCGCCGCACGCCTGGAGGCCACGCCCATGTCAGTCGCGCTCGCCTGGCTGCTGCAGCGCTCGCCCAACATCCTGCTGATCCCCGGCACCTCATCCGTTGCGCACCTGCACGAAAACGTCACCGGGGCTGGGCTGACCCTTTCCGAGGAGGATCTGAACGAGCTGAACGGCATTGCCTGACTAGCTGCAGTTACCCGTGCATCGGACATACTTCCAGCGACTCATGCGCGGTCAGGACCTCACGGATACGCAGCTGCTCTTGGAGCTCGTAGGGGAGGCTTACAGCTTCGAAGACCTCACACAGTTCCGCTCGGGCGTGCTCGACGTGCTCAACCGCGTGGTGCCGTCCGACTGGGTGGCCTACAACGAGATCACCCCCGATGAGACATTTGCGGT
The DNA here is from genome assembly GCA_036513335.1 of Solirubrobacteraceae bacterium. GTDB lineage: Bacteria > Actinomycetota > Thermoleophilia > Solirubrobacterales > Solirubrobacteraceae > Palsa-744. The sequence continues at coordinate 30,417 of DATBZG010000020.1, forward strand.
GATGCTCCCCGAGTACGACGAGTACGAGGCAAGCCTGCTGCCGATCTTCACTGCGCACGCACATGAAAATCCCCTGATCAGCCGCACCCAGCGAACCGGCGACGGCCGTCCATATCGGATCTCCGACATGATCGACCAGCGTACCTTCCACGCAACCACCCTCTATAAAGAGTTCTACCGGCACATGGGGATCGAGAGGCAGGTCGCGTTCTCTCTGCCCTCTCGCCCGCAGCTGCTCGTGGGTATCGCGCTAACGCGTGAGCACAAGGACTACTCAGACCGTGAGGTGCAGTTGCTGGCCCTCGCTCGCCCCCATCTGATTCAGGCTTACCGCAACGCCGAGCTCTCGGGCGCCCGCGCGGCGATGCTGGCCGCGCTCGAGGACGGTCTCGACACGCTTGGGCGCCACTTCGTCGTAGTCGACTCCTACGGACGGGTGGAGTTCGCCACCGATGGCGCGCAGAGGTTGCTCGGTGATTCCCATGGCGGGGTCCGTGGGCTACCGGAGGAGGTTCGGAAGTGGATCTCAGAGCACCGCGGTCCGCGTCCGGCAGGCGAACCATTCGTCCTTCGCGGCGGCCGCGGCAACGTGCTCGTGCGTCTGCTGCCGAGCCGCCGCCAGGACCGGCGCGACGTGCTGCTGCTCGAAGGCGGAACGGGACAGCTGAGCGTCGCAGCGCTACGCGGGCTCGGCCTCACCACACGTCAGGCCGACACTCTGCGCTGCGTTGCGCTTGGCCACTCCCCGGCGCAAGCAGCAGTCGAGATGGGCATCGCACGCCGCACCGTCGACAAGCACCTCCAACATGTCTACGCCAAGCTGGGCGCTTCTTCGCTCTCGCAGGCCGCCGTGACCGCCTGGGCCGCTGTTGGCGTCGAACATCCTCAGATGAACACACCACCCGGATCCTCAGCGTGAATCGGTGTGCATGCGTAGATATGCGTAGAGGCGTCTGAGCACAGACGCGTACATTCCGGTACAAGGTAGCTGCTCTTTCCGAGCTAATTCGCAATCGGTCGGTGCGCGAGAGGCTCAGAGCATTTCGCACCCGGTGGACGCGCCGGGTGATCACTTACAGCAGGGGGGCCGCGATGATCACTTCCACCAGACGCCTGCAGCCGTCGCTCGATGTTGGTGTGGGTGCGCGGCCCGCGAGCACACCGAGGGCCGGGCGGTCGAGCCGTGTCGTGCTCGCGACGGCGTTCCTATGCCTGATGCTCGTCGCGCTTCTACATCAAGGCTTGGGCTCGGGAGGTCAGCCCGCCGCGCCCGGTACGCGTTCGCGTATCGAGTCGCAGGCGGGTTTGTTGAGTTTGCCGCTGGCCGCCAGGGGTCCGGTTTCGGCTGCCCTGGGGCTCGATCAGGCGGCGTACCGTCTCGATGGATTGGTGGCGCGTAATCCAGCGCAACGGCTGGTGGCGCGGTTTGGGCGTTCGGGGGTCGCGATTACCGCGGGCTCGGCACGTTTCGATATCGGATTGCGGGCGTTTGGTCGCGGTGACGCGTTGCGGGCACTTCCCGCGGTCGCGCCGGTCGCGGGTGCCAGCGGCGTGAGCTACGCACATGATTCTGTGCGGGAGTGGTGGGCGAATGGGCCGTTGGGGTTGGAGCAGGGGTTTGATATCGCCGGGCGTCCGACGGGGTCGGGCGCGTTGACGCTGTCGTTGGCGGTGCCTGCTGGTGCGCGGCTCGACCACGGCGTCGTGTTGCTGCCTGGTGGCTTGCGTTACGCCGGGGTGCATGCGGTCGACGCTGGCGGGCGTGTTCTGCCGACGTGGCTCGAAATGCACGGCGGACGCCTGCAGTTGCGGGTCGCTGATCGCGGAGCACGCTACCCGGTGCGGGTCGATCCCTTCATCGAACGGGCGCAGCTTGTCGTCAAGCACGCCGCCTCGGAAGAATTTCTCGGGTATTCGGTTGCGGTTGCGGGTGATACGGCGGTTGTGGGGGCTTCGCATCAGAGGTTTCCCCAGCCCTATTCCCCGAGCACTGACCCGAATCCGGGTGCCGTGTATGTGTTCAAGCTGCACGGCAGCAAGTGGAAGCAGGCTGCCGAGTTGACGGCGCCGGACGGGCCGGCCAATGGGCTCGGCTGGTCGGTGGGGATCTCGGAATCGGGGACGACGATCGTGGCGGGTGCGCCTGGTCCTCCGAGTGCGTCGAACCCGTGTGACAGCACTGAAGGCAACCTGGACAAGGGTCAGGCGTATGTGTACTCGATGCCTGCTGGTGGCTGGAAAAGCATGAGCAGCGCGACCGCGACGTTGACAGCGAGCGATGCGTGCGTGGGCGATGCGTTGGGCTGGTCTGTGGGGATCTCGGGGAGCACGATCGTCGTTGGTGCGCCGTGGGGGCCGACTGTGGCCGATGAAAACGAACCGGGCTATCCCCCCGTCCCGGAGCAGGGGGAGGCGTATGAGTACACGATGCCGTCGGGTGGGTGGAAAAGCATGACCCAGACGGCTGAGCTGACTGCCAACAACCCGAGCAGCGAGGATGTTCATCTGGGCTGGTCGGTCGCGGTCTCCGGTGAAACGGTCGTCGTTGGCGATCCGGAACAGGCGGTCGGGGGTCACGGCGATGCCGGTGCGGCGTATGTGTTCGTGAAGCCGGCGGGCGAATGGACGAGCACGCACCAGACCGCTGAGCTGAGCGCCAGCGATCCCAATCCCGGCAATGACCATCTCGGCGAGTCGGTCGCGGTCTCCGGGAACACGATCGTCGCCGGTGCGCCCTTTCACAAGGTTGGTTCGAACAACAGCCAGGGCGCGGCGTATGTGTTCGTGATGCCCGTGGGTGGGTGGGCCAGTAAAACCCAGAGTGCTGAGCTGACAGCCACGGACGGCTCGGAACCGGACGAGTTGGGCTATTCGGTCGCGGTGTCTGGTGCCACGGTTGTAGCCGGCGCACGCAAACACCAGGTGAGCGAATACGCCGATCAGGGAGCGGCATATGTGTTCACCGAACCCGTCGGAGGCTGGTCGGGCTCGCTGACCCAGGTCCAGGAACTGGCGGCAAGCGACGGGAGAACGTCCGACAGCTTCGGCGAATCGATCGCGATCTCGGGGAACACGATCCTCGCCGGCGCCCCCCGGCACCTCGCCGGCGCCGGCGCAAAACCCCACGAAGCAGGCGCAGCGTACGTATTCGAAGCGCCACTGCCAACGATCAGGAAGCTCTCGCCAAAGAAGGGCACCACAGCGGGCGGCACCAAAGTGACGATCACGGGCAGCAACTTCACAGGTGTCACAGCGGTCAAGTTCGGCTCCGCCGACGCGACGATCGATTCCTCCACGGGTACGTCGATCACGGTGGAAACGCCCGCGGAGGCGGCGGCGACGGTGGCCGTGAGCGTGACTACCGAAAACGGCACGAGCGCACCGTCGTCCAAGGCGAAATTCAAGTTCGAGGCGCCCAAGAAATAGTGCACCGATACCGCGCCCGGGCGGATGTTGACGAGCCGAGCACACATACGAGCAGGAGGCCGCAGTGATTGCTTTGACGAGCCGGTTGCAACCCTCGGTTGATGTGGCTACGGGTGGAGGGTCCGCGGTTGCCGGGAGGGTCATGGTGCCTCGGCGCGCGCTGGTTGTCGTTGCGCTGGCATGTCTGGCCTTCGCGGGAGTGCTCTATGTCGGTGTGGCCGGGCATTGGGGATCTGCTGTGTCTGGCGCGCGTTCGCGTGGCTGGTCGCGGGAGGGGCTGTTGAGTTTGCCGTTGGCGGCACAAGGGCCGGTTTCGGCTGCGCTGGGACACGATCAGGCTGCGTATCGGATCAGTGGGTTGGTGGCGCACAATCAGGCGCAGCATCTCTCGGCGCAATTCGGGCGCTCAGGGGTCTCGATCACGACGGGCTCCACGCGCTTCGCGATCGCTCTGAAGGGATTCGGGCGTGGTGAGGCGCTGCAGCCACTCGCCGTGGTCGCGCCGGTGGCGAGTGCCAATCGGGTGAGCTATGAGCGTGGTTCGGTGGACGAGTGGTGGGCGAACGGGCCTCTGGGGTTGGAGCAGGGGTTTGATATCGCCCGGCGTCCCGCGGGGGCGGGGACGTTGACGTTGTCGTTGGCGGTTCCCGCCGGTGCGAAGCTCGCTCATGGCGCCGTGCTGCTGCCCGGTGGTCTGCGTTACTCAGGGGTGCATGCGACAGGTGCTGGTGGTCGTGCGTTGCCTGCCTGGCTTGAAGTAGGCGGTGGACGTGTGTTGGTGCGGGTGGACGATCGTGGCGCGGGGTATCCGGTGCGGGTGGATCCGTATGTCCAGCAGGCGGAGCTGTCTGCTTCGGCTGCCGCCACGGAAGAATTTCTCGGTTATTCGGTTGCGGTTGCGGGAGGCACGGCGGTCGTGGGGGCGCCCCACCAGAAGTTCCCACAACCCGAGCAGCCCAACACCGACCCGTATCCCGGTGCCGTGTATGTGTTCGAGCTGGGCGCCGGCGGTTGGGCGCAGGTCGCCAAGTTGACTGCGCCGGATGGCAACGCCAATGGTCTCGGTTGGTCGGTGGGGATCTCGGAATCGGGGACGACGATCGTCGCGGGTGCGCCTGGCCCGCCGAGTGCGTCGAACCCTTGCGATACCAAAGAAGGCGGCACGGATTCGGGGCAGGCGTACGTGTACTCGATGCCCGAAGGTGGTTGGTCGAACATGACGAGTGCGACCGCGACGTTGACGGCCAGCGACGCCTGTCCGGGCGACGCGTTGGGCTGGTCGGTGGGGATCTCGGGCAGCACGGTTGTCGTTGGTGCGCCGTGGGCGCCGACGGTGGCCGATGAACACGAACCCGGCTATCCCCCGTATCCAGGCCAGGGGGTGGCGTATGAGTACACGATGCCGTCGGGCGGGTGGAAAAGCATGCACCAGACTGCTGAGCTGACCGCCAACCCGACCAGCGAGGACACTCATCTCGGCATGTCGGTCGCGGTTTCCGGCAGTACGATCGTGGCCGGCGATCCGGAACAGGCGGTCGGGGGCCACGGCGACGCGGGCGCGGCGTACGTGTTCGAAAAGCCGGCGGGCGAATGGACGAGCGCCAACGATAACGCCGAGTTGAGCGCCAGCGATCCCAACCCCGGCAACGACGCGCTTGGCACGTCGGTCGCGGTTTCGGGCAACACGATCGTTGCCGGTGCGCCCAACCATCAGGTTGGCGCGCAGCCCGCCCAGGGCGCGGCGTATGTGTTCGTGAAGCCTGCGGGCGGGTGGATCAGCAAAACCCAGAATGCAGAGCTGACTGCCTCAGACGGCTCCTCGCCGGACGAGCTGGGCGGTTCGGTCGCGGTGTCCGGCGCCACGGTCCTCGCCGGCGCGCGCAAACACCAGGTGAGCGCAACCGATCAGGGAGCGGCATACGTGTTCACCGAACCCAGCGGCGGCTGGGCAGGCTCGCAAGCCCAGGCCCAGGAGCTGACGGCAAGCGACGCGAGCACGCTCGACAGCCTCGGCGAATCGGTCGCGATCTCCGGGAACACGATCCTCGCCGGCGCGCCGCGACGCCTCGCCACCGGCGGCGCAGAACCCCACGAAGCGGGCGCGGCGTACATATTCGGCCTGGGGACCGAATCGAACGAAGGCACAACCGGCGGGGGCGGGACTTCCACGAGCCCAGGCGGGACAACATCTACGACCGGGGGCGTGACTTCGCCACCGCCGCCCCCTCCGCCCACCGCTCGGGTAGTGTCGATCTCCGGCGGCCACCCCAAGATCACGGTGGTGCTCTCCTGCCCGTCGGGTACCGCCGCCTGTGCGCCGGTGAGCCTGAAGGCGATGATCAAGGAGCACCTCAAGGGAAAGAGCATCGTCGCGATCAGCGCCAGCGCGACGGCGGCGCACGTCAAGACCAAGCAGGTACGGGTCTCTACGGGGGGCGCGACGCTCGCGGCGGGCTCCACCGAGACGCTGACGCTGAAGCTCAATGCGACGGGGCGCGCGCTGCTCAAGAAGTTCGGCAAGCTCGAGGTGGCCGTGACGGCGACGTCCGCCGGCAAGACGATCGGCGCGGGCACTGTCAAAGTGCGACGGAAGTAGCGCCAAGAAGAAGAGGTCGCCGCATGGGCGGCCTGCACGCCGGCATGTCGGTCGGCGTCGGCGCCGCGCTCTCGCTGCTGGTCAGCGACAAGAGCAGCGGCGCCCGCGTATCAGCGTCGACCGTGGCTGCTTGAACGCGTCACGCCGCGATCGCCTCGGGCTCGCCCGCGCGCGCCGCCGCCGCCTGCTCGCGGCTGTCGCGCGAGGAGATCAGGACGGTGGCGAGGATCGCGCCCACGATCGCAAAGCCCGCTCCGACGAGGAACGCCCGGTCGAATCCTTTCGTCAAAGCGACCGATGAGCTGTGCACGCCAGAGCCCAGCAGGCTCTGAGTACGGCTGTTGGCGACCGTCGCGAGGATCGCCAGGCCGAGCGCGCCGCCCACCTGCTGGGAGGTGTTGATCAGACCCGACGCGAGGCCAGCCTCGTGCGGCTTCGTTCCCGTCACGGCGCCGATCGTCACCGAGACGAACGAGAACCCGAGGCCAAAGGCGGCAAGCAGCGAGGGCCCCAGCACGTCCGCGCTGAAAGAGCCACCTGGAGCTGGGACGCGGGAGAACCACAGGAGGCCTGCCGCGATCAACAGCAGACCGCCGATCAGAACCGGCTTGAAGCCGATGCGCGTTACCAGCTGCGAGCCGACGCCGGCGGAGATGATGATTCCCACCGCCAGCGGCAGGTAGGAGACACCCGCTTTGATCGGTGAGAAGTGCAGCACGTCCTGCAGGTACAGCGAGATGAAGAAGAACATCGAGAACAGCGACATCCCGATCAGCAGCCCCACGATGTCCGCGCCCCGCAGCGTCCGCAGGCGGAAGATCGAAAACGGCAGCAGGGGGTGGCGCTGGCGTCGCTCGATCGCGACGAACGCCGCGAGCAGGATCGCCGAGCCGGCGAATCTCAGCAGGGTGCCCGTCGAGCCCCAGCCGACGTTCACCGCGTCGACCACCGTGTAGACAAGCAGCGCCAGACCCGCCGTGACGGTCACCGCGCCCGGGATGTCAAAGCCTTCAGTGCCGTCTTCCGCGTGGCTCTCCAGCAGCAGCCGGGGCGCCAGCGCGGCCGCCGCGATCCCGATCGGGACGTTCACGAACAGAACCCAGCGCCAGCTCAGCCCGCTCGTGAGGATGCCGCCCAGGAGGACGCCTGCGGCGCCACCTGCGCCCGCCACCGCACCCCAGATGCCCAGTGCGCGGTTGCGCTCGGCGCCTTCCGCGAACGTCGTCGTGATGATCGACAGCGCCGCCGGGGAGACGATCGCCGCGCCGAGGCCCTGGATCGCCCGTGCCGCGATCAGCCACGCCTCCGACTGCGCGAAGCCGCCGGCCAGCGAGGCCAGCGAGAACACGACCAAGCCGACCATGAACATGCGCCTGCGTCCCAGCAGGTCCGCCATTCGCCCGCCGAGCAAGAGGAACCCGCCGAACGTAAGCGTGTACGCGTTCACCACCCACGACAGGTCGTCGCGGGAGAAGTGCAGATGCGCTCCGATCGAAGGGAGCGCCACGTTCACGATCGACGCGTCGATCACGACCACGAACTGCGTCATCGCCAGCAGCACCAGCGCGAGGTCCTTGCCGCGTTTGGAGCTCAGGTCGGCGGCTTTCCTGGGGGCGCGCGAGGTGATCGTCGCTGCGCCGCGATCGTCAATCTTGGTGGTGGTCATGCTGGTCCTCCCACGAGTCGAGCGGCCGGGGGCGATCCGGAAGCGGAATTACGGTTCCACTTGTTTATAGCACGATACGGAGCTAAGATTCCGTTTGTGGATCCGATCACAGCCGACCAGCGCACACTTCGGGCAGATGCTCGCCGCAACCGCGAGCGGATCATGGCCGCCGGCCGCGAGCTGTTCGCCCGTGAGGGACCGCACGTGCAGATGGACGAGATCGCCGCGCACGCCAGCGTCGGCATCGGCACCGTCTACCGCCACTTCCCCACCAAGGAGGCGCTGCTTACCGCGATGGTCCGCGAACGCTTCCAGGAGTTCGCCGAGATCGCAAAGGTCGCCGAGGAGATCCTCGATCCGCGGGCCGCGATCGAAAGCGTCATCTTCACCTCCTCCGAAGCGGTCGAGGGAGACTCCGGATTTCAGCTTGCGATGATGGGCGCCAACGAGCTGGAGTGGGAGGGCATCGAGCAGGACAAGGCGGCCCTCTCAGAGGTTCTCGACAGGATCATCTCCCGCGCCGCTGCCGCCGGCGTGATCCGCGAGGACTTCACCGTCGAGGACTTCGGCATGATGATGTGCGGGATTACCTCCACGATGTACTACCAGCCCGGCGCTGCCAACTGGCGCCGCCACGTGGAGCTGGTTCTCCACGGTGTGTGTGCTCCCGTGCGTGAGCTCCACGCGCAGATCGCCTACTAGCTCGCTGCCGAGGCGCGCCGGCGGGGGTTCTTGCGCTTAGTAGGGCAGAGCACTAGGGGCGGTGTTCGAGACCTTGCCAGCTGAGGCGGTCGAGGCGATCGCATCTGCTGCAGATGTATCACATGCGCATCTTGATGTCTTCGCATCGAGATGCTAGGGTGCGATGACGATGTCGAAGGTTCGCACCACGCTGACAATCGACGAGTCGGTGATGAAGGCGGTGAAGATGCGCGCGGCCCGCACAGGCCGCGGCGACAGCCAGGTAATCGAGGATTCACTGCGTCGCGACCTGGGGCTCGACCTACTCGAGCGCCTTTGGGAGCGCAACAACCTCTCCGAGCGCGACGCTACTGCGCTTGCCGCGGAGGCGCAGCATCAGACGAGACCTCCGCGTCGCTGACGGTGCGGGCGGTCCTCGACCCCAACGTGGTCATCTCCGGTGCGATCTCCCCACGGGGCGCCCCGGCAGATGTCCTGCGGTCGCTCGCCGGGGGCGAGTTCGAGCTCATTGCATCTGAGGCGCTGCTGGGCGAGCTTCAGCGAGCGCTCGCCTATCCCAAGCTGCGGCCCTACATCAGCGAGTCAGACGCGGCTGGCCTAGTGCGCTGGGTAGCCGGCAGCGCGAGCGTGGTCCCCGATCCGAACACCGAGCCGCCGGTGCGCTCCCGTGATCCGGACGATGACTATCTGATCGTCCTCGCCGCGGCCCATCGCGCGGCTCTCGTGTCGGGTGACAAAGACCTTCTCGCCCTCGAGGGGGAGATCCCCGTGTTCTCCCCGCGCGCCTTCTTCGATCTGCTCACCGGCACCTAAACCCACCCGATCGACGCGCGTCTGACTTGCGGAACGTCGACGCCTCAGCGAACCTCAGCCGCGGCGGCCCTTCCAGCGCTGCGCCCGGAGAAGATGCAGCCGCCGAGGAACGTGCCCTCCAGGGAGCGGTAGCCATGCACCCCGCCACCGCCGAAACCGGCGACCTCGCCCGCGGCATACAGCCCCGGAAGCGGCTCACCTGAGCTCTGCAGCACACGGCTGGAGAGATCGGTCTGCAGTCCGCCCAGCGTCTTGCGCGTGAGGATGTTCAGGCGCACCGCGATCAGCGGCCCCGCCGCCGGGTCGAGGATTCGATGGAGTGCCGCCACGCGCGTGATCCGGTCTGCCAGATAACGCCGTGCGCCGCGGATCGCCGTGATCTGAAGGTCCTTCGTGTAGGGGTTGGCGATCTCGCGGTCGCGCGCGACGATCTCGCGCTCCACGTCCGCCAGATCCAGCAGCGGCCGCTCGGTGATTGCGTTCATGCCGCGCACGAGCGATGCGAGGTCGTGCTCTACGACGAAGTCCGCGCCGTGGCGCTTGAACGCCTCCACCGGCGCCGGTGCGCCCTTGCCCACGCGCGCCTTGAGCACCTCGCGCACGTCCTTGCTCGTCAGGTCGGGGTTCTGCTCGGAGCCCGACAGCGCGAACTCCTTCTCGATGATCTTCTGCGTGAGCACGAACCACGTGTGCTCGTGGCCGGTTTGCATGATGTACTCGAGCGTGCCCAGTGTGTCGAAGCCGGGGAACAACGGCACCGGCAATCGTTTTCCAGTGGCGTCGAGCCAGACCGACGACGGGCCGGGGAGGATGCGGATGCCGTGCAGCGTCCAGATCGGGTCCCAGTTGCGGATCCCCTCCGTGTAGTGCCACATGCGGTCCGGGTTGATCACATTGGCGCCCGCCTCCTCGCTGATCGCGATCATGCGACCGTCGACGTGGTCGGGGACGCCGCTGATCATCTGCTTGGGCGCCTCGCCGAGGCGCTTGGGCCAGTTCGCGCGAACGAGCTCGTGGTTGGCGCCGATCCCTCCGGAGGTGACGATCACCGCCTGCGCGTGCAGCTCGAAGTCGTCGACCTCCACGCGTGAGCTCTTCCGGCCGCGCGCGACCGCGCTGGGCTCCAGTACGTGACCCGAGACTCCCGTGACCGTGCCGCCGTCTGTGACCAGCCGATCGACGCGATGGCGGAAGCGCAGATCGACCAGGCCGCGCGCCCGGGCCTCGCCCACGCGGCGCACGAACGGCTCGAGCACGCCGGGCCCAGTGCCCCAGGTGACATGGAAGCGAGGGACCGAGTTGCCGTGGCCCGTCGCCAGGTAGCCGCCGCGCTCCGCCCAGCCCACGTTCGGAACGAAGCGCATCCCCTGGGCGTGAAGCCACGAGCGCTTCTCGCCGGCCGCGAAGTCGACATACGCCTCAGCCCAGCGGCGCGGCCACTCGTCCTCGGGGCGATCGAAGCCGGCGGCGCCCAGCCAGTCCTGCCAGGCGAGCTCGCGAGAGTCGCGGATGCCAAGCCGCCGCTGCTCTGGGCTGTCCACCAGGAAGAGCCCGCCGAAGGACCAGAACGCCTGGCCTCCCAGCGAAGCCTCCGGCTCCTGGTCGACGAGCAGGACCCGGTGTCCCGCGTCGGTCAGCTCCGCCGTGGCCACGAGCCCCGCGAGGCCGGCGCCCACGACGATCACGTCAGCGGCATTGGTCTGAGTGCTCTCGGGCAAACTCGCTCCCGCGCTCATCCCTTGGGGGGGAGGACCACTTTCAAGTGCAGCTCGCGCAGCTGCTCCGCAGTCGCCGGCGCGGGCGCGCCCATCAGCAGGTCTTCCGCGCGCTGGTTCATCGGGAAGGCGATCACTTCGCGGATGTTGGGCTCATCTGCGAGCAGCATCACGATCCGGTCGATCCCCGGCGCGATCCCCGCGTGCGGCGGCGCGCCCAAGCGAAAGGCGCGGCCGAGCGCGCCGAAGCGCTCGTCCACCTCCTCGCGCCCGTAGCCGGCGATCTCAAAGGCGCGGTACATGATGTCCAGACGGTGGTTTCGCACGGCCCCGGAGGAAAGCTCGGTGCCGTTGCAGACGACGTCGTACTGCCAGCCCTTGACCTCGAGCGGATCGAGCGTTTCCAGCGCCTCCAAACCGCCCTGGGGCATCGAGAACGGGTTGTGGCTGAACTCGATCCGGCCGGTATCCTCGTTGCGCTCATACAGGGGGAAGTCGACGATCCAGCAGAAGCGGTAAGCGTCCTCCAAGAGATCCAGCTCACGGCCGAGGCGGTCGCGGATCGTGCCGAGCAGCCGCTGCGCGCGGCCGGTCTGCTTGTCGGCGATCACCAGCAGCGCGTCGCCCGGCCGGCCCTCAAGCGTCGCGAGCAGCGCGCGCGAGGCGTCCTCGTCCAGGTGCCTAGCCAGCGGGCCGCGCAGCGATCCGGCCTCCTCCACCAGGAACCACGCAAGACCGGGAGCTCCCAGCTCCTTTGCATAGCCGTCGTAGCGTTCCATCTGCGCGCGCGAGAAGCTCTCCTTCGGTGAGACGCGCAGGCCGACCGCGTGGGCGCCCTCGAACGCGCGCACTCCCGCTGTGGCCAGCACGGAGGTAACGTCGCGCAGCTCCAGCGGGTTGCGAAGGTCGGGCTTGTCGGTGCCGTAGCGTTCCATCGCCTCGGCGTGGGTCAGACGAGGGAAGGGCACCTCGGTCGTCGGCCTGTCCGGGCGAAACTCCGTGAACAGGCCGCCCAGAACGCGCTCGACGACCGTGAACACGTCCTCCTGGGTGGCGAAGCTCATCTCCAGGTCGAGCTGCCAGAACTCCCCCGGCGAGCGGTCCGCGCGCGCGTCCTCGTCGCGGTAGCAGGGCGCGATCTGGAAGTAACGGTCGAAGCCCGAGGTCATCAGCAGCTGCTTGAACTGCTGGGGCGCCTGCGGCAGCGCATAGAACTTCCCCGGGTGAACGCGCGAGGGGACCAGATAGTCGCGTGCACCCTCGGGGCTCGAGGCGGTCAGCGTAGGTGTCTGCAGGTCCAGGAAGCCCTCGTCGGTCATGCGCCTGCGGATGCTCGAAATGACGCGCGAGCGCAGCTCGATGTTGTGGTGCATACGCGAGCGGCGCAGGTCCAGGAAGCGGTAGCGCAGCCGCGTCTCCTCGGGTGCGTCCTCCTCGGGGAAGACGTTGAACGGCAGCGGGTCGGCCGGCCCGAGGATCTCTACGCTCTGGACCGCGAGCTCGATCTCGCCGGTCGCCAGCTCCGCGTTGACCGTCTCCGGCGAGCGAGCGAGCACCTCGCCCGTGACCCGCAGCACCGTCTCCTTGGGCTGCCTCGCGATATCGGGCTCCAGGCCCTCGCGGGCTACGAGCTGGGTGATGCCGTAGTGGTCGCGGATATCCACGAACGCGACCCCGCCGAGGTCGCGCTTGTTGTGCAGCCAACCCGCCAGCGCCACCTGCTGGCCGACGTGCTCGCTACGCAGCTCTCCGCAGCTGTGCGTGCGCACGCCGGTTGCAGTGGGGAAGCCGCCGGGTGCTCTGGGAATAGGTGTCGCCATGTTCCCGCAACCTATCGACTCGGCCCTGAAGCGAGCCGGCAGCCGCCGATTGGGCCCGGTCGCCCGATCGGTTCGATCAGCCCGCGCTGGCCGTGGAGGCGGCGATATCCTCCACACAGCGTGGCCGCTGCTTCCCGACCCGACCCGCACGTGCTCGTGATCTTCGGAGCGCGCGGCGACCTCGCGCGGCGCAAACTCCTGCCCGGCCTGTTCCAGCTGACGCGAGCCGGGCTGATGCCCAAGGAGTACCGCATCATCGGCTCTGGGCGACACGCGCCTGACGGCGGATTCGCCGCGGAGGTGCGGGCGGCGCTGGAAGCTCACGCAGACGCGGATCCGGGCGGTGCGGACTGGGACGCATTTGCCGCGTCGCTGTCGTTCGTCCTCTCCTCGGCCGAGGATGGACGCGAGCTCGCGGCGGCGGTCGCAGACGCGCGCAAAGAGCTGGGGGAGAGCTCTCGCACGCTCCTCTACATGGCCGTGCCGCCGTCCGCGATGCAGCCGATGGTCTCGATGCTCGGCGACGCCGGTCTGCTCGACGATCGCGCGCGGATCGTCATGGAGAAGCCGTTCGGCTCAGACCTCGCGTCCGCGATCCAGCTGAACGCCATGCTGCACCGCTACGCACAGGAGCAGCAGATCTTTCGCATCGATCACTTCCTGGGCAAGGAGGCGGCGCAGGACATCCTCGCGCTGCGCTTCGCCAATGGTCTGTTCGAGCCGATCTGGCACCGCGGGTATATCGCGTCGGTTCAGATCGACATACCCGAGAAGCTCGATCTGGAAGGACGGGCCTCCTTCTATGAGGAGACGGGCGCGTTCCGCGACATGGTCGTCACCCACCTCAGCCAGCTGCTGGGCTTCGTCGCGATGGAGCCACCCGTGAGCCTCGACGCCGACGCGCTGCGCGACGCCAAGGCGGCCGTCTTTGGAGACCTGCGACCGTTCGATCCCGGGCAGACCGTGTTCGGTCAGTTCGAGGGCTATCGGGACGAGAAGGGCGTCGCCGAGGACTCATCCACCGAGACGTTCGTGGCGCTGCGCGCGCAGATCGAGAACGACCGCTGGCGGGGAGTCCCGTTTCTGCTGCGAACGGGCAAGCAGATGGCCGCGACGCGCCGCGTCATCTCGATCGCTCTGCACCAGCCCAAGCAGCGTCTCTTCGACGAGGCGCACGAGCACGAGCGTCCCGACGAAATCGTCTTCGAGCTCACCGACGATCCCCAGATAACGATCGAGGTGCGCGTGAAGCTCCCCGGCCCGACGCTGCAGATCACGCGCGCGCCGCTGTCGCTCGACGTCGAGCGGGCGCTCGACGTGCACGGCCTGGAAGCGTACGAGCGACTGCTGCACGACGTGATGCTCGGCGACCA
>DATBZG010000021.1:0-6677 GCA_036513335.1 Solirubrobacteraceae bacterium
GTCGTGCAGGGAGGCGGGCAGCAGCTTTGCCTTCCCGTACAGCGTTTCCGCGGGATACCCGACGCCGCCCGATCCTCCCGCGAGCGCGAAGGTTGAAGCGACGATCGGCGAAGAGAGGCTGGTGCCGCCGTAGGTGTACCAGTGGCTTGCGCTTTCTTCTGGCGCCGGGTTCGTGTCGTACAGCGCGAAACCGGTGAGCGGATCTCCGTCCGCCGCCACGTCGGAAACGGCGCGTTTGGTCCCGCAGCCGACTTTGCTCCAGTCGGCGACGTGCTGCTGCCAGGGCTGCGCCGTGAACAGTTCGCTGCAACCGCCACCCGTCGCCCCGTAGCCGTCCATGAAGCCGGCGCTTTCGCCGCCGTCGTTCCAGACTGTCTCGCTCTGCCATTTGCCGCTGCTGCGCATCAGGCGGGTCCCGCCGACCGCGACCACGTCCGGCGAGGAGGCGGGGAAGCTCGTGTAGTCGCGTTCATATTCTTCCGCGGCGTTCCAGCTGCGATACCCGTCGTCGCCCGCGGACGCCGTGATCACAATGTCCGGATGGTCAAACGGCGTCGCGCTTTCTCCCTCGGGGCCGCCCCAGGAGTTGGAGATCTCCTGTGGGCCGCCGTGTTCGGCGGCCCAATCCTCAGCGCGGCTCAGGTCACCGTCTTCAGTTGAGCTGGCCTCGACCAGGAGGATGTGGCAGTTCTCGCACGTGGCACGCGCCGCCTCGATGTCCAGCGATATCTCGACGTCCCAGCCCGCAGCTTCTTCGGCTTCCGCGACCACAGCTTCGTTTCCGCTTTTCAGTGCGGTTTTGAGTTCCGCGTCGTTGTGGGGGAAGGGGAGGTTCGCGGTTTCGCCTTTTTCGTTGACTCGAGTGAAGCAAGCGGCTTCTTCGCAGCCTTTCAGCCTAAATTCGGTTTCGTAGGCTTTCAGGTCGGACGCGGCATTCGGATCGTTGTAGGCGTCCACCAGAGCGATCGTCTGCGTGCCGGTGGCGGTCGTCGGGATGCCGTAGGCGCTGTGAAGTTCCGCCGGCGTCAGGCCATAGGCGCCTTCTTTGGCCGAGCCCGCCGGGACCGCGTGATTGAGCGTGACGCCCAGCGGATGGGTCCGGGCACGGGCGGCGGCAGTCGTCGGCACCAGTTGCAGCGCCATGCATGTCGCGTGCCCCTCGCTTGGCGGCTTACACGCCGCCTTGACCGTGTAGTCGCTCGCCGGCAGGGGCGAGACCGTTTCGGCCCTCGCTGCCTGCGCCCACAGCAGCAGAAACCCTGCCGCGATCGCGACCAGGCCAAGCGCTGCGGTTTGGCGCATTCGTCTCGTCATAAGCATCCGTGCTCCCGGACCCTGATCGGGCGCAGAGGGTCCTAGCTTTAGGATCGGAGCGCCCGCGGGCAATCCGTCCAGTCGCGTGGCGGTGGCTTGCTCCCCTATGCGAAGGGGTCGCGTGCGTCGATCGTCTCGTAGCGGCGCAGGTCTCTGTCGCGCGTGTAGATGATGCTGACGCCGTGCTGGCGCATCAACGCGGCGAGGTGGGCGTCGGGTACGTGATTACCTCGGGTTTGGCTATCGGCTGTCGCACGGTACATGTCCCAGAACCCATCCTGCTCGGCGGGTGCGCGCACGTTGGGCCGCTGGAGAAGCCCGGTGATCGCGCTGGCGGCCTGCTCGGGGGTGTGGGGGTCGTCGAAGATCGCGGGGTGTGTGCTAATCCGTAGAAACCCCATGATCGTCGGCCAGAACAGGTAGAGCAGGTCAGGTCCGTCGGCGAGACGCTCGAGCAGTTCGCGCGCCACCTCGTGTGACTCGTCGTCGGCGTTGGCGGCGTAGAGCAGGATGTTGGTATCGACGGTCGCGCTCATTCGAGGGTCTTGCGGACAGCTTCCTTGTCGCCCAGGTCAATCTTTGGCCTGCCCATCCGCTTGGTCGGCCAGTTTGCGGGCGCGGGCGCGGCTGTCTGCTCACGCAGACCGACGGCGAGTCGCTCCGAGGCGAGTTGGCCCATGCTCTTGTGCTCGATCGCGGCGCGTCTCCGCAGTTGCTCAAGTACGGAGGCGTCGAGGTCGATCGTCGTGCGTGCCATGATGCGTGATGATACCGTATTTCACATCTGATGCGCCCGTGCGGCCGCGGCGCGTCGACCGACGGGAGGACCGGTGCGACGCCTCGGGCTCTTGCCATTTGCGTGGCATGCCTGGCGCGTCGTGGCGCCATTAGGCTGCTACGTCAGTGTCGTCCCCTCTTGGCTCTCTGCTGGCGTCCGGGCAGCCCCCCCGCCGGGCGGGTGTGATCGCAGCGCTATTCGCGGTGGCGCTCTCGACGCTGATCGTCTACCCGCTGGCGCAGGTGGCGCCGGTGGCTTCGCTGAGCGTTGTCTACCTGCCGGCCGTGCTGGTGCTGTCGGTCACATGGGGCGCTTGGCTTGGGATCGGCACCGCGATCCTCAGCGCGGCGGCCTTCAACTTCTTCCACCTGCCGCCCGTCGGACGCTTCACGCTGCACAACTCGAGCAACTGGGTCGCGCTGGCGGCGTTCGTGGTGGTCGCCTCGCTGGCCAGCTCGGTTGCCGAGGTCACACGCGCCCGCACGCGCGACGCTGAGGAGCGCAGGCGCGAGGCCGACCTGGCGGCGGAGATGGCGCGACTGCTGCTCCGTGGCGATGACCTCGCCGAGGCGTTGCCGACGGCCGCGTCGCGCCTGGCGCACACGCTCGAACTCAGCTCCGCATCGATCGAGATGGAGGCGGTCGAGGCGGACGAGCGCAGCGTGGCGTTCCCGCTTCGCGAGGGAACAAGGCGGTTGGGCACTCTGCTCGTGGGCGCGGGCACCTCCGAGGCCAACCTGCGCCGGCTTCAGGAGCGTGTGGTGCCGGCGCTGGAGGCGCTCCTGAGCGCGGCGCTCGAGCGCGAGACGCTCCTCGGCGGCGTGGTCGAGACGGCTGCTCTGCGCCGTGCCGATACGGTCAAGACGGCGCTGCTGCGGGCCGTCTCCCACGACCTGCGCTCGCCGCTCACGGCGATCTCAGCCGCAGGCGAGGCCGTTGGTTCTCCTTCGCTGTTGCCCGAGGAACGCGCGGAGATGGCGAGCGTGATCCAGGAGGAGACGCGGAGGCTCGCGCGACTAGTCGACAACCTGCTCGACCTCTCGCGCCTGGAAGCAGGTGCCGCCGAGCCTCACAGAGAGTGGACGGCGGTGGAGGAGCTGATCCGCGCGGCCGTCGAGGAGGTGGGCGCGCCGAGCGGTGCGTTTGCGCTCTCGATCGACCCCGACATGCCGCTCGTGAGCGTCGATCCGGTGCAGCTCGAGCGAGCCTTCGTCAACGTCCTGGAGAACGCACAACGCCACTCGGGAGGTCACCCGGTGTCGATCCGCGCACGAGCCGTGCGCCAGCTCTCCGCCGCGCGTGCTCCCGCCGGCGCCGGCGGCGCGGGACGCCAAGAGGGCAGCCGCCCGACGGGCGACAGGGTGATCGTGAGGATCGTCGATCGCGGGCCCGGGATCCCTCCGGCGCAGCTCGAGCGCGTGTTCGAGCCCTTCTACCGCGCGGGCACTCCCGGAGGCGGGCACCGTGGATCGGGCCTGGGGCTCGCGATCGCCCGCGGCTTCGCCGAGGCGAATGCCGGGTGGCTGCACGTGGAGTCGCTCCCCGGCCAGGGCGCGACGTTCGTGTTCGAGCTGCCGCTCGGAGACCCGGCGGCGTGAGCGTCCACGACTCCACTGAGTCGCAACGCGCGCCCCGCGTGCTGGTGGTCGACGACGAGCCGCAGATCGTGCGCGCGCTGAAGGTGCTGCTGCGCGAGGCCGGCTTCGAGGCCGTGCCCGCCGAAACGGTCTCCGAGGCGCTGGACCTGGCGGCCGTGCGCCCCCCGGAGGCGGCGATCGTCGACCTCGTGCTCCCGGACGGGGACGGCATCGAGTTGACGCGGAGCCTGCGTGCATGGAGCGCGATGCCGATCCTGGTGCTCTCTGCGGTGGGCGAGGAGGAGCAGAAGGTGAGAGCGCTGGAGGCCGGCGCCGACGACTACATCACCAAGCCCTTCGGAGCACGCGAGCTGATCGCGCGGCTGAACGCCGCGCTGCGTCGCGCCGCGCGGGGGGAGGATGAGCCGCGTATCGAGGCGGACGGGCTCGAGATCGATCTCGCCGCGCGGGTCGTGCGGCGTGATGGCCAGCCTGTGCATCTGACCCCGATCGAGTTCGACCTGCTGCGCACGCTCGCGCGCAATCGCGGCCGGCTGATGACCCATCGCAAGCTCCTCGCGGAGGTGTGGGGCGCGGAGTACGTCGACGACGTGCAGACGCTGCGCACGCACATCGCGCGGCTGCGCGCGAAGATCGAGCCCGAGGGTCCCGCCGGGGCCGCCGGCGGGCATCGGCTGATCGTGACCGACCCCGGGGTGGGCTACCGGTTCGCGGAATGAAGCGCTCACCGCGGGGCCGCGATGGGTCTACGATGGCGTGCATGGGGAGCTGGGGAGCGAAGCGATGACCGACGCACGCCTGTTGCGCGCCTGGCTGCTCATCGCCGCCACGGCTATGGCGCTGCTCCTCTCCTCGACGATCGCCTCGGCGGCGCCCACCGTCCTCGTCAAGGGCAGGGCGGTCCCGATCCCGGGCTTCCCGCACACAGGCAACATCCTGGGCGCCGGCGCGGCGGTGGAAGCCGAAGTAAAGATCTCGGGCACCGAATACGGTGGCTTCCCGCCGCCGCTGATCGGCATCACCGTGTATCTGCCCAGGGGAGTAAAGATCGACACGCGTGACTTCCCGACCTGCCCGACCAGGGTGATCGCGGAAGAACGCGAACCGCGCAAGTGCCCCAAGGGCTCCTCCGCGGGGCCGATCGGCACCGTCGAAGGCGTCGTGGCGTTCGGCGAAGAACGCGTCGAGGAGACCGCCGAAATCCACTCCTTCTTCGCTCCCGGCGGTGGCCTGGAGTTCCTCGTCGACGGCCACACCCCGGTCTCGCTGGAAATCCCGACCAGCTCGCGGCTGCTGCAGCCGCAGGGAGGCGGTGGCTTCGGCCCCGAGTTCACCGGGCCGATACCGCTCGTGGAAACGGTCCCCGGCGCCGCGGACGCATCGACCGAAAAAATAGATATCAAGCTGGGCAGCGCGATCCGCAAGCACGGCAGGGTCTACTACTACGGCACAGTTCCCAAGAGCTGTCCCGCGGGCGGCTTCCGTGTCAAGGCGGAGCTCACGTTCGCCGAAGGCGCGAACCTCTCAGATCCCGTGACGGTCACCGTGCCGTTCAGGGTGCCCTGCCCGCCGCGCTGAGCTTCCGCGGCCGTTCAGCGCCGTGCCGCGGCAGCGGCGATCAACCGTAACGAAATCGTTATGCACGAGGTGAGATTCGTCATGCGTTCGTGACGGCCCTGGGCACATAGTGCTCACATGGACATCGTTTACATAGTTCTCGGGATCGTGATGTTCGCGATCCTGCTGGCGATGGTCGAGGGGATCGACCGGGTATGAGCGTTTCACCTCCACTCGGT
The DNA here is from genome assembly GCA_036513335.1 of Solirubrobacteraceae bacterium. Taxonomy (GTDB): domain Bacteria; phylum Actinomycetota; class Thermoleophilia; order Solirubrobacterales; family Solirubrobacteraceae; genus Palsa-744. Next base: position 5,487 of record DATBZG010000021.1, read on the forward strand.
TACTTCGTCGCGCACATGGGAGCAGGCGACTTCCTCGGGCTCGTCGTGTCCGTGATCGTTATCGCCTATTTGTTTTACGCGCTGATCCGCGGAGAGAAGCTCTGAGACGGCCGTGACCTTCGCCGGCTGGTTCACGATCGTCGCGTTCGTGCTCGTCCTGAGCTTGCTGGCGGTCCCGCTCGGCGGTTACATGGCGCGTGTTTACACAGGTGAGCAGGTCTTCCTGTCACCGGTGCTGGGCATACCGGAGCGCTTTCTCTATCGCGTGCTCCGTGTCGATGTCACGCGCGAGCAGGACTGGAAGTCCTACGCGAAAAGCCTGCTCGTGTTCTCACTGGCGGGCTGGCTGTTCCTGTATCTGGTGCTGCGCACGCAGGACGCGTTCTTCGTGCCCCACGCACTGAATCCGCTCGGCTATCACTCGCCGTCGGCGAACGTCACGTTCAACACCGTCTCGTCGTTCCTGACGAACACCAACTGGCAGTACTACAGCGGCGAGACGACGATGACCTACCTCAGCCAGATGATCGGGCTGACCGTCCAGAACTGGCTGTCCGCCGGTATCGGCATCGTTGTCGCGGTCGCGCTGGTGCGCGGGATCGTCGGGCGCAGCGGCAAGGGCATCGGCAACTTCTGGCAGGACCTGGTGCGCACGATCCTCTACGTGCTCGCGCCGCTGTCGGTGCTCGCGGCGCTCGTGCTCGCCTCCCAGGGTGTGATCGCCAACCTCTCCAGCTACCTGACGGTTCACACGATCACGGGGCTCACGCAGACGATCGCGATGGGGCCCGTCGCCTCCCAGGAGGCGATCAAGATGATCGGCACCAACGGCGGCGGCTTCTTCAACACGAACTCCGCGCACCCGTTCGAGAACCCCACGCAGTTCACCAACTTCTTCGAGATGCTGCTCGTGCTCGTGATCCCCGCGGCGCTCGTGTTCATGTACGGGCGCATGACCGGAAATCGCCGCCAGGGCTACGCGATCTACGGGGCGATGATGCTGATGTTCCTGGGCGCGGTGATTGTCGCCTACATCGCCGAGGCGCACGGCTCCCCCGCGCAACACGCCGCCGGCCTGCACACGGGTGTGATCTCCGGTTCGGGCGGCGGCAACATGGAAGGCAAGGAGCAGCGCTTCGGCATCGCCGGATCGGCGCTGTTCGACGTGATCACGACCGTCACCTCGTGCGG
>DATBZG010000022.1:0-3697 GCA_036513335.1 Solirubrobacteraceae bacterium
CGCCGCGCAGCCTGCGGGGCACCTGCCTGTGGATCTGCGCGGTGATCGTGGACTGGGCTTCGGAGGCGGTGACGGGCACGAGCGGCGCAGGCGATCCGGTGAGCGCGAGCAGCGTTGCGGGCATCACCACTAAATTGCGCATGGGCGAACACTACCCAGGCTGCGCGGAATTAGTACAAACGGGTTACCCCAGCAGATCGAGCAGGCCGTCTTCGTCGAGCACGGGCACGCCAAGGCGCTGCGCCTTCTCGAGCTTGGAGCCGGCGCTGTCACCGGCGATCACGTAATCGGTCTTCTTGGACACAGAACCGGTGACCCTTCCGCCGGCGGCGAGGATCCGCTCGGTGGCGGCCTCGCGGGAGAGCTCGGGAAGGCCCCCGGTGAGGACGAGTGTCTTGCCGGCGAGCGGACCCTGCGAGGGCGCGGGCCCCTCTTCGTGGAAGCGCAGACCGAGCTCGCGCAGCTCCGCGATCAGGCCGAGCATGCGCTCGTCGTGCAGCTGTGCGCTGATCGATTGCGCCATCTTCTCCCCCACGCCCGGCGTCTCGGCAAGCTCCTCCGGCGTGGCGCCCAGCATCGCGTCGATGTCGCGGAAGCGCTGGGCGAGGTTGCGCCCGGTGACCTCCCCCACCTCCTCGATGCCGAGGGCGAAGAGCACGCGTGCGAACGGACGCTCCTTTGAGCGCTGGATGGCGGCGAGCAGGTTGTTGACGGACAGCTCGCCGAAGCCCTCGAGCTCGAGCAACTGCTCAGCCTTCAGGCGGTAGAAGTCCGCGGCCGTATGCACGAGCCCACGCTCCTGCAGCAGCGCGACCTGCTTCTCGCCGAGCCCGTCGATGTCCATGGCGCCACGGGAGACGAAGTGCTTGAGCAGTTGCCAGGCGCGCATGGGGCAGTCGCGGTTGGGGCACACGGTGTAGACGCTGTCGGGCGGCTTCACGGTGGGCGTGTTGCAGAAGGGGCAGCGCTCCGGCGGGTGCGGTGCGGGCGGACGGCGCTTTCGTTCGGCGACGTGCGGGGCGGGCGAGACCACCTGCGGGATCACGTCCCCCGCGCGCACGACGATCACCTCCTCGCCTGCGCGGAGGTCCTTGCGCAGGATGTCCTCCTCGTTGTGCAGCGTGGCGAGCTTGATCGTGACGCCGCCCACTTCCACGGGCTTGAGGACCGCGTACGGGCGCAGGTCACCGAACTTGCCGACGTTCCACATGACCTTCTCGAGCGTGGTGAGCGCAGTGGTGGGCGGAAACTTCCAGGCCACAGCCCAGCGAGGGTCGCGCCCGACGGTGCCCAGCCGGCGCTGGAGCTCGAGCTCGTCCACCTTGATGACGACGCCGTCGATCTCGAAGTCGAGCTCGCCGCGCCGGCGCTCCCAGTCCAGGCACTGCGCGATCACCTCGTCCTCGCCGGCGAGCACGCGGATGCCTGTGTTCACGCGGAAGCCGTGCTCGCGCAGCCACTCCAGCGCCTCTGAGTGGCGCGTGAATGCAAGGCCCTCGGTGACGCCCACCTGGTAGCACCAGATTGACAGCGGGCGCTTGGCGGCATCGGCGGGGTCGAGCTGGCGGATCGTGCCGGCGGCGGAGTTGCGGGGGTTCATGAAGGTGGACTCGCCGGCTTCGGCGCGACGCTCGTTCAGCGCGGTGAAGTCGGCGAGCGACATGTAGACCTCGCCGCGCACCTCCACCAACGCAGGCGCGTCCTCGACGCGCAGGGGCACGGCGCCGATCGTGCGCAGGTTGTGGGTGACGTCCTCCCCCACCTCGCCGTTGCCGCGGGTGGCGCCGCGCTCGAGCACGCCGTCGCGGTAGAGCAGGCTGATGGCGAGGCCGTCGATCTTCGGCTCGACGACGAACTTGAAGCTCGGGTCCTCGATGCCCTCGCGCGCGAGGTGGTTGCGCATGCGCTCGACCCAGGCGCGCAGCTCCTGCGCGGAGCGCACGTTGCCGAGCGAGAGCATCGGCTCGAGGTGGCGGACCTTCTCCAGACGACCCACGGGTTCGCCACCGACTCGCTGGGTGGGCGAGTCGGGGGTGAGGAGCTCGGGGTGATCTCGCTCGATCCCGCGCAGCTCGTCGAGCAGGCGATCATAGGCGTCGTCGCCGATCTCAGGGTCATCGAGAACGTAGTACTGGTGCGCGTGGTGCTCCAGCTGTTGGCGCAGCTCCTTGGCGCGCGAGGCGGGGTCGGTTGCGCTCACGTCTGCGCGTCGTGTGCGGGCCTGTCTGCGATGGAGGGCTCGAGCAGCGCCTGGAGGTCGAAGCTCCGCAGGGCATCGAGGCTGGACCGGTCGGTGAGGTCGAAGTGAATCGGCGTGACGGCAATACGCTCGGCGGAGACGGCGGCGAGGTCGGTGCCGGGCTCATCGTGGAAGCCGGGGTCCGATCCGTAGATCCAGTAGCGCCGGCGGTGCTCCTCCTCGTGCTCGAGTTTGAGCTCGTCCTTGTAGATGCGCTTGCCCAGGCTCGTCACCTCCACGCCGCTGGGCTCGCCGGCGGGCACGTTTACGTTGAGCAGCGTGCGCGCGGGCAGCGGCACGTCTTCGATCCGCTCGACGAGGCGCGCGACGAACGCGGCTGCGATCTCGAAGCCAAAGCCGCCGTGGAAGCGGTAGTCGAGCTGGCGCGCGCGCGACTGCTGGGAGACGGCGATCGCGGGCAGACCGAGCACCACTCCCTCGAGCGCGGCGGCGACGGTGCCGGAGTAGGTGATGTCATCGCCGAGGTTGGCGCCGTGGTTGATGCCGGCGACGACGAGGTCGGCGGCGAAGTTCTCCACGAGCCCGAGGCTGGCAAGGCGCACGCAGTCCACGGGCGTGCCGTCGGTGGCGTAGCCGAGCGTGCCGTCGGGGAAGGGGACCTCCTCCACCCACAGCGGCCGCCGTGTAGTGATGGAGCGTGCCATCGCCGAGCGGTTGCCGTCGGGGGCGATCACCGCGAGGCGCACGTCGTCGAGCTCGGACAATGCGACGCGCATCGCCTGCAGCCCGTCGGCCTCGATCCCGTCGTCGTTTGTGAGCAGGACGTTGAGCATGTCTGTTTGCCCAGCATAGGGGCCGGTTCGGTCCCTGCGCGTGAAGATATGCTGCGGCCATGAGGGGGATGGGCTCGTGGCACGCGCGCGGTGATCGTCCGCGCGGGGCGGCATGGACAGCCGCGACGACGGCTGTGATGGTGGCTGCGCTTGTGTTCGGATTGGCGGCGCCGGCCGGCGCGAGCGCGCCGGTGAGCCCGGAAGATGCGGCGGCGACATCGACGTACCTGACGGATATCAACGGATTCGCGCAGATGCTGGTCGCTGAGACCCCGAAGTCGGCGGAAGCGCTCGGCGCCCTGGCAAGCCGACTGGGAAGCGAATGTCCGGAGGTGTTGAGCGGCGCGCCGAACACGTCCACGCTGTCGGACTTCTCACCATCTGGATCGACAGCGCTAAGCGAAACCCTCCGCACGCAGCGCCAGGCGGGTGACCTGACGGCGGAGCTGGTGTCTGCGATGTCGCGCACCTATCTGCAGCCGGACGAAGGGGCGGCGGCGCTCCTGATCACCTCGCTGAACACGCTGCAGTGGAGCAACCCGGCGCTCACGGCGGCAGTACGCGCGAAGGCGGCGGCCCAGCAGGAAGTCCTGGAAACGCCGGCGCCAGACGTGTGTGCGGACATGCGCGCGTGGGTGGCGGCCGACTACAAGACGCTGCCGGC
>DATBZG010000023.1:0-8247 GCA_036513335.1 Solirubrobacteraceae bacterium
GAGCTCCGGGTCCATCCGCTCGGGGTCGTCCGTCGGCTGCACGCGCGGCGTACTCTGCAGGTTGTTCGACGGCAGGAAGCTCAGCAGGTAACGGCAGTCCTCCAGGCACGCGTCCTCGTCCTCGGAGGCGAACTGCGCCACACCCGACTTCGAGTTGTGTGTCATCGCTCCGCCCAGCTCCTCGAAGCCCACCTCCTCGCCCGTGACCGTCTTGATCACGTCGGGGCCCGTGATGAACATGTGCGATGTCTCCTTGACCATGAAGATGAAGTCCGTGATCGCCGGCGAGTACACGGCCCCGCCCGCGCACGGTCCCATCACCAGGCTGATCTGGGGGATCACCCCTGAGCAGCGCACGTTGCGCAGGAACACGTCGCCGTAGGAGCCCAGCGAGACGACGCCCTCCTGGATGCGCGCGCCGCCCGAGTCGTTGATGCCGATCACCGGGCAGCCGATCTTTGCCGCCAGGTCCATGATCTTGCACATCTTCTCGCCCATCACCTCGCCCAGCGAGCCACCGAACACCGTGAAGTCCTGGCTGAACACGCAAACCGTGCGTCCATCGATCGTGCCGTGGCCGGTCACCACCGCATCGCCCCACGGCCGGTTTTTCTGCATGTCGAAGTCGTATGTACGGTGGCGTACAAATGTGTCCAGCTCCTGGAAGGAGCCGGGGTCGAGCAGCTTCTCCACGCGCTCTCGTGCCGTGTACTTGCCGCGCGCGTGCTGCTTCTCCTCCGCCTCCGGGGAGGAATGGACGGCTGCTTCGCGCAGCTCCTGCAGCTGTTCGAGCTTCTCCTCGTAGGTCTCCGGTGCCTTCTGTCGCGGCGGTTTGCGGTGGCCGCTGCGCGAGGTCGCCAGCAGCGCGGCGTCCGTCTGTCGATTGTGGGGCGTGCTTGCCATTCGGCGCAGGATGTTATCCGCGGCGAGCGTTTCGGGCGGGGCGCAGAGCGGCCGAGGCTGTGGTCTTCGCCGCCTGCCGAGGAGTCTCGCGCCGCGGCTAAGCGGCCTGAGCTGCGCCGCGGCTGTGTGCCAGGCCGCGCTCATGCAGCAGCTCGGCCAGCTGGACGGCGTTCGTCGCCGCGCCCTTGCGGAGGTTGTCCGCGACGATCCACATGTCGAGCGCGCGCTCGTGGCCGGGGTCGCGCCGGATGCGACCCACGAACACGTCGTCCTTGCCGGCCGCGTCGATCGCGAGCGGATACAGCGCCGCCTGCGGATCGTCGATCACGCTCACGCCGGGCGCAGCCGCGAGCAGCTCCCGCGCGCGCTCGGGTGAGAGCTCCTCGCGCGTCTGCACGTTGACGGCCTCGGAGTGCCCGTGGACGACCGGAACGCGCACGCATGTGGCGGAGATGCGGATCTCGGGATCGTCGAGGATCTTGCGCGTCTCGTTGATCAGCTTGCGCTCCTCGTCGGTGTGGTCCTCGCCCGCAGCGAAAGTGCCGGCATGGGGGAGCGCGTTGAACGCGATCTGGTGCGCGTACGCGCTCGGCGGCTCGATCGCCCCGTCGTGCAGCAGCGCGTGCGATTGCCCGAGCAGCTCGTCCACCGCGCGCTTGCCCGTGCCGGACACGGCCTGGTAGGTGCTGATCACGAGCCGCTCGATCCCCGCTGCGTCGTGGATCGGCTTCAGCGCCACCACCATCTGCATCGTCGAGCAGTTGGGGTTCGCGATAATCCCCTGGTTGGCGTCGATCGCGTCGGGGTTGACCTCGCTGACAACCAACGGCACGTCGGGCTGCATGCGCCAGTACGAGGAGTTGTCGATCACCGTCGCCCCCGCCTGCGCGAACCGCGGAGCCCACTCGCCGGAGGTCGAGCCGCCGGCCGAGAACAGCGCCAGGTCGAAGCCCTGGATCGAGTCGTCATCGAGACCCTGCACCACCAGCCCGCCATCGAGCTCGCGCCCGACCGAGCGCTCCGACGCGAACGGCACGATCTCCCGCGCGGGGAAGCCCCGCTCGCGCAGCAGCTCGAGCATCAGCGTGCCCACCTGGCCGGTCGCACCGACCACGGCCACTCGGTATCCGTCAGCCATGCCCGAAAGGGTAACGCGCTCGAGGATGCACAGGCCCGATTAGGAGCGTGAGAACGGACGGTGATGTGCCGCGCCCAGGCGGTCCAGCACCGCTGCCAGCACCGCCGTGACTTCTTCCGCTGCCACCTCGTCCGCGGCCACTTCCTCCGCCGCCATCAGCTCCGCCGCGATGTCGGCGCTCTGCTCGGCCTGCGTTTCATGCTTAGGCACCGATGGCTCGGTGTGCTCAGACGCTGTGGCGAGTGCCGCCGGGGTGGGGGGATCGGCGAACGCGTGGCTGTCCTTGGCCCCCTGCGCCAGCGCTTCGCTCACCGCAGCGAACGCGTCTGCCGGTCCTGGCTGGGGCGTTGGAGCGATCGCCTCGCTTTGCGGCTCAGCTGTCTCCTCGCGGCGGCGGCGACGGAACAGGCGCGCGAAAAAGCCGCGGCGCGCTGCGGCCGCCGCCGGCTCCGGCACATCCTCGGCAGGCGGCTGCTGCGAGTCCTCGCTCGCCGGCGCGATCTCGGCCGTCGCCTCGATCTCGGCGACCTGGGGCTGCGCAGTCGCGGTCGACTCGGCGATGTCAGTGGGCTCGGCGGTGTCGGGCGGCTCCGCGCTGTCGGTGGGCTCGGCGTTCTCGAGTTCGCTTGGCTCTGACTCGGCGGTATCGGTCGGCTCGGCGCTCTCCTGCTCGGCCGGGCTGGGCGTGGGCGCGGCGACACGCTCGCGCGTGACGCTGAGCGTCACCTTCGTCCCCCACCCGGATGGCTGGAGGGAGACGGTGCCCGTGGTGTGCTCAGCCGCCCACTCCACGGTCTTTTCAGCCTCCATGCGGACGATGCGGATCTCGCCGAGCTCGCCGAGGTGGCGGGCCAGCGCGGCTGGATCGCTGAGCTCGGACCAGAGCTCCGGTGGCGACTTGACCAGCGTGCGCTGTACCTCCGAGGAGATCATCGCTCAGACATTCGAGCGATCGCGCGCGAGTCCTTCCGGGGGTCGCGGCCGTGCAGCGCAGCGCGCTCTCTGTCCGGGCTGGCGCGCCAGTAGACTCAGTCGCCGGCCCCGCTGTCGTGGGCTGAACGGTTTTCCATGACCAATCCCCCGACCGTCGCCGTCGTGCATTTCCCGTCCGGGGGACACATACGGCCGATGCTGCCGCTGGTGGCTGCGCTCGGACAGCACGGGCTCCGCACGGTGCAGTGGGCGCCGTTGGAGTGGGAGCAGGCGTGCCTGTCGGCCGGTGGCGAGTTCCGTCCGCTACCTGACCTTCGCGACCTCGCCTGGCCGCCTCCGATCCCGTTTCGAATCGCCGAGTTCCTCGGCGGGCTGACCGAGCGCCTCGCGCCCTGGATGTGCGAGCAGGTCCAAGACGCGGGCGCTGACGTGGTGTTGCGCGACTCCTTTGCCCAATACGGCCACTACGCCGCCCTCGCAAACGGTACGAGCGAGGTCGTGATCCCCGCGATGATGGCCTTCCATCGGGGCTGCCGGCCGAGCGCTCGCGACCTGCCGTCGTTCGCCCGGAGCCTCCTTGTCGGCGTGCCCGCGGCCATGCGCCTACGACGCGTCTCCCGGCGGCTGGGCCGGCGCTATGGAGAGCGCCTCGGAGGGCCGCTCTCGGTGTTCGCGGGACGCCACGGCTCGCCGACGCTCGTGCTGACCGTCGCCTCGCTGCAGTTGCGCCCGGAGGGCCTGCAGGGCGAGGACGTCCGCTTCATGGGTCCGCTGCGAGCGCTCGGGCCGACCGAGGACGGGTCAGAGCCGGCTCTCGACGGTCTGGCCGAGACGGACAAGCTGATCTACGTGTCGCTCGGCACCGTCTTCGAGCAGCGGCCGGACTTCTTTCGGGACGCCGCACTTGCGCTGTCCGCGCCCGGCCGGCGCGTGATCATGTCGGTGGGGCGTCTGGCGCCGGAGACGCTCGAGCCGCTGCCGGCGGGAGTGCAGGCCCATCGCCACGTGGACCAGCTCGCCGTCCTGCGACGAGCAGACCTGTTCGTGACCCACGGCGGCTTCAACAGCGTGCAGGAGGGGCTGGCCGCCGGTGTGCCACTTCTGTTCTGCCCGCAGATGTTCGAGCAGGCGCTGAACGCCGACGTCGTCGCTCGCCAAGGAGCCGGCCTACGCCTCAGGACCGTCACGGCGGACTCGATCGAGGACGCAACCGCAACGCTCCTCGATCAGCCTTCCTATCGCGAGGCCGCTGGGCGCCTCGCCGATGAGCTGCGGGCCGGCCAGCGGATGGGTGACGCGGTCGAGCTTCTCGCCGGCCTGGCGCGCGAGCACGCGACCGTCTAGGGAGCGACCCACGCCTCCGGGCTGGCTCCCTGTCCCCATTCCGAGCGCCGTGGGTCCTCCATCGCCGCCGGGTTCTCGAGGATCCAGCGCTCGTGCACCATGCTCAGCGCACTGTGCAGCTCGTCCACGCCGGTGAGCTTTCGCGGATCCAGCGGCTCGGCCACATCCACCCACACGCGGTGACCGGCACGTCGCGCGCGCATCGGCAGCACGAGCGCGTCCGCGCGCACGGCCAGCTGCGCGCTTCCTTCCGCCAGCTCCACCTGCTTGCCCAGGAAGCGCGTGCCGCGGGGGCCTGGGGTGTCGAAGAACAGGAAGACCGCCTCTCCACGTTCCAGCAGCGCCTGGATCACTCTGAAGGACCCCTTCGCGGGTACAGGTCGACTGCTCATGCCCTTGTGCCAGCGAGCGAGCCGGCGCCCCGCGAAGCCGGGCTCGGGAGGCTCGAAGAACCAGGGCCCGGGGACCATGTAGGTGACGCGATCCTCGAACGCGGGGGGGCATTGCAGCCGGTAGAAGGGGCCGACGTGGCATCCGCTCAGCAGCACTCCCCGCCCGCTCGAGAGCGCATCCCTCAGGCGCAGCGCAGACAGCGCATCGACTTTCGCCGACCAGGGCCGCGCCCAGAACAGCACAGTGTCCACGTGGTGCTCGATCAGGTGCCTGGGCGCCAGCTCCTCCACTTCGCCCTCGCGTGCGGTGCCGGTGAGGACGGTCTGCATCGTGGTGAGCGCATCGTCGCGTTCCCGCGCGTTCTGCTCCCACATCGCCCGTCCTCTGCGTTCCGCCCGGCTCACGGCCAGTCGCGTCGGGAGCACGGCGCGCAACAGCAACGAGGTCTTCGCGCGGGTCGCAAGCGGCGCGGGCGGCATCCGCGGCGTGGAGGCGTCGCGCGATACCGCATCCAGCGCGCGGGCCAGGTAGTCGCCCTGCCCCTTCTCCCGGCCGTTCTCAGTTGAGCGCGATCGCCCGTTTCTCTCCGAGGAGTCACCCGCGAGCGCCTCGTGGCCTTCCGCGCGGGCGCGCAGCAGTCTCGCCAGCGCCCGCGGTGTCGGGTTGTCGAAGATCAGCGTCGAGGGCAGCGCCATCCCCGTGGCGCTCTCCAGGCGATTGCGCAGCTCGACGCCGGTGAGCGAGTCGAAGCCGAGCTCCTCGAACGAGCGCTCGGCGTCGCCGATCTCGACCGGCGTCTCGCCCAACACCGTCGAGATGTGTGCCAGCACGAGTCCCATCACCTCCTGCTCGCGCTCGCTCTCCGCCAGTTCGTCCATCCTCTGCGCCAGCGAGCCGCTTGTGCTCTCATGCGCTGCGCTCCCGTTCTGATGCAGGCGATCCGAGCCGTTCGACTCGCTCAGCTCTCGCTCGATTCGCTCACGCAACACGAAGCGCCGAGCCTTCCCCGTAAGCGTCTGCGGCAGATCCTCCACGAAGCGGATCACGTGCGGGTATTCGTAGTCGCGCATACGCTCTCTGCACCAGCTCCGCAGCGCATCTTCCAGCTCGTCGTCGGCGTTCACCGCGGTGGCGCACTTGACGAACGCCGCCACGCGGGTGTGGTCGTTGACCGCCACCCCCACGACGCCGACCTGAGCGACCGCCGGGTGCTCCAGCAGGACCTGCTCCATGTCCACCGGTGAGACCCACAGGCCGCCGACCTTGAGCATGTCGTCCGCGCGACCCTCATACACGTAGTTGCCGTCCTCGCGTCGTCTGAAGCGGTCTCCGGTCGTCAGCCACCCGTCGCGCATGTTCTTCCTGCTCTGCTCCCGCTGGTGCCAGTAGTAGGCCGCGCACGAGTCGCCGCGAACCTCCATCGTTCCCGCGGCCGGACCCTTGAGCTCGACACCCGCCTCGTCTGCGAGTCGGATCTCATAGCCGGGCACCGGTCGTCCGGTCGTGCCGCGGACGACCTCACCGGGCCTGTTCGAGCAGTACGCCGAGAGCATCTCTGTGGATCCGACGCCGTCCACGATCTCCAGGCCGAAACGCTCCCGCCAGCGATCGAAGGTCCGCAGTGGCAGTGGCTCCGCCGCAGAGATGCACAGCCGCACTGAGTCCAGCGCGCCGTCGGCGTCGCGATCCTCCACCACCTGCCGGTACAGCGCGGGGACCGAGAAGTACACGCTCGGGCTGAGCTCGCGCAGCGTCTGCAGCAGCCGCTCGGGCGTGGGGGCGCCGTCCAGCAGAATCGCCGTGGCCCCGAAGTGCAGCGGGAAGGAGAGCCCATTTCCCAGGCCATACGCGTGATAGAGCTTGGTGGAGGAGAACAGCCGGTCGCCCCCGCGGATCGCCAGCACCTGGCGAGCGAAGGTCTCACACGTCGCCTCCATGTCGTGGTGCAGATGCACGACGCCCTTCGGTTTGCCCGTGGACCCCGACGTGTAGAGCCAGAAGGCCATGTCGTCGCGGTGCGTGCTCACGACTTCCAGCTCCGGCTCCTGGGCAGCGAGCGCGGCGTCGAGCTCGATCGCGCCCTCGGGCGCGCCGCGTGCGATGAAGCGCACGTCGTGAGCGTCCAGCGCATGCTTCAGCGTCCCGAGCATCGAGGCGTCACACACGACCAGCTCTGCGTATGAGTCCTCGACGAAGTGACGGAAGTTCTCCGTCGTCTCCCGGACGCTCACCGGGACGGGGACCGCACCTATACGAAGTGCCCCCAGGAAAGCGATCGGAAAAGCGATCGTGTCGTCGAGCACGAGCAGCACCCGCTGTTCGCGCGCAACTCCCAGGCTGAGCAGGAGGTGCCCCATGCGGTTCACCTGCTCGCGCAACTGCTCGTATGTGAGTGACTCACGCTCGGTCACGTATGCAAGCGTCTCACCGCCGGAAGCCTCGAGGCCGCGCTCGATCACGAGGCTGGCGTTGGCGCGGTCGCTCACTGGCATCTCGAGCTAGGCGGGCGCCGGACCCATGAGGTGGTACTGGCTCGAGCCCAGCTCTACGGCGAACGACTCGCAGATCAACAGCGCGGGCCGACCGCGCGTCATCACGCGATACGCCCGCGTGAGCGTGGTCGTGGCCGGGGCGCCCTCGGGCGCCCACAGTGGGGGCGCGCCGAGACCGAACCACAACAGATCGCGCCTGCTCTCCAGCTTCAGCTGCTGGAACGAGCTCCCAATCCCCTGCGTGTCGCCGCCGAGTCGAGGAAGGAACTCCTGCGGCAGCCTCTGCTCGAGCACGTAGGACTCCGCCCACACCGATGCCAGACGGGATCCGCCGATCCTCATCACCACGCGTCTGCGCAGGCAGTCCTCGCCGCCGTCCAGCTCCAGGTAGCGCGCGATCCGCGCCGGGGCGGGGCCGGGCTCCTGCTCCACCGGCTCGACGGCCACCTCGCACAAGGTGTGAGCTTCGAGAGCTCGGGTCACCGTCCCGTCGGTGAACAGCAGGCCGCGCAGAAACGAATCGAGCTGGGGGATCTGTACCCCGCTCAGGTCCTCAGCCTCGTGTTGGGCGATGAAATGAAGCTCCATCAGCCGCTCCGCCAAGGACGCCCCGGAGCTTGGTGTGCCATTGGGCTTGGTGGAAGCGCGGTTTCGCACGAGCGGAGGCCGCAGCACGGCTTGGTGCTCGTCAACGGCGGCGGTGGGGGTCGTCCGTGGGGAATGCATTCCGATGGTTGCGTCTCGTACAGCCGGTCGGATGTGGGGAACATTCAGAGTACCGGTCTCGAACGCCACATATAAGAACGAGGTGAGAAAAAGACCGCCCACGCGTTTGGCCGTAGGACCAGTCCGCCTGGGGGCCGAGCGGAGGCCGGGAGGCTGGCGCGCGAGCGTGCGGCCTATGCGCCGATGTGCGCGACCATGAAGAAGATCGTCAGCAGCACGAGCGCGCTCAGCGATCCACCCACGCGCGCCAGCCGGCGCGTCTGTGCTCCGTACTCGTCGCTGAGCTCGATCTCGCCTTCGCCGCAGGCAGCCACATCG
>DATBZG010000024.1:0-14685 GCA_036513335.1 Solirubrobacteraceae bacterium
GGCGGTGCGGCTGCTGATGCTCAAGGCCGACGGCACGTTCATGGTGTGGGCCGACGGTGGCGGCCCGAACGTCAAGCCGCTGAACTGGATGACGCCGCCGACGGTGCTCGAGGAGCAGTTGGGTGCTGACGGCGAGCTGACCGGTCTGGTCGTGCGCAAGCAGCGCCAGGAGGATCGCGTCGAGATCACGGTGCACGAGGTGATCGCGGACATCGAGCACGAGCTCGACACGCTTGTCTCTTTGGAGAAGGAGGGCCTGGAGCGCGAGCTGCAGGAACTGCTCGCGGACGCGCCAACCTGGTGCGGCGAGGGCTTCCGGCTGGTGCGGCGGGAGTGGCCGACGGATATCGGCCCGGTGGATCTCATGTGCAGGGACCACGAAGACGAGTGGATCGCAGTCGAGATCAAGCGCATCGCGACGATCGACGCGGTCGAGCAGCTCACGCGCTACCTGGAGCGGATCCGGCTCGACCCGGCGCTTGGTGCCTGTCGCGGCGTGCTTGCGGCACAGCGGATAAAGCCGCAGGCGCGCGTACTTGCGCAGGCGCGCGGCATCGAGTGTGTCGAGGTCGACCTCGAGGTCCTGCGCGGCGAACGCGAGCCCGAGCTGCGGCTGTTCGCAGCGTAGTCGGGTGCGCGGGTGCCTAAGATGCCCGCATGACCGACGACACCTCCGCCTCGCAGGCGCCTGCGGCGACTGACGAGGTCACTCCCGCACCGGTGCTCCGCGAGCGCCGCGGCAACGTACTGCTGATCACGCTCAACCGCCCGCAGGTGCGCAACGCGGTCGACGGCGCGCTCGCGGCGGGCGTCGCGGGCGCCCTGGATGAGCTCGACTCCGACGACGAGCTCGCGGTCGGGATCCTCACCGGCGCGGGTGGTTGCTTCTGCGCGGGCATGGACCTAGGGGCGTTCGTGCGCGGGGAATCGCCGTGGTTTGGCGACCGCGGCTTTGCGGGCATCGCGCAGCGCGCCGCGCGCAAGCCGCTGATTGCCGCGATCGAGGGCTTCGCGGTCGCGGGCGGCATGGAGATCGCGCTCGCATGCGATCTGATCGTCGCGGCGCGCGGTGCAAAGCTCGGTATCCCCGAGGCCAAGCGCTCGCTGGTGGCGGCCGGCGGCGCACTGCTGCGCCTACCGCGGCGGATGCCCTACCACGTGGTGATGGAGCTCGCGCTCACCGGCGAGCTGCTGCCCGCCGAGCGCTTCCACGAGTTCGGCGTCGTCAATCGTCTCGCCGAGCCGGGTGGGGCGGTGGCGGTCGCGCTGGAGCTCGCGGCGGCGGTCGCCAAGAACGGGCCGCTTGCGCTCGCCGCGTCCAAGCGGATCCTGCAGGAGCAGTTCGACTGGTCGACCGCCGAGATGTGGGAGCGCCAGGGCGCGATCTCCGGGCCGGTGTTCGCCTCCGAGGACGCCAAGGAGGGCGCGAGCGCCTTCAAGGAGAAGCGCGAGCCGGTCTGGCGGGGGCAGTAGCGACTCTCTCACGGGGAAGTAGCCGCTCTCGCAGGGAGGTAGCCGCTCTCGCGGGGAGGTAGTTTGCTCTCGCGGGAAGGTGGTCGCTCAGAGCTCGGGCAGGTGCTCGATCTCGGGCGAGCGCAGTGCGATGCCGAGGCCGCGCAGCGAGACGCGCCCGGACTGCGGGTAGAAGCACATGTCGCTGGGCTCGCGGGTGCCGTAGGCGAGGTAGACGATCCCGTGCTCGCCGGGGCGCAGCGTATGCGCGACACCGGTTCCGGCGGGGCGCGAGACGACGTCGCCCGTGTGCAGCGGATGCTCCTCGGGCTCCTCCGCGCCGCGTCCCCACAGCTCCAGCACGCCGCCGCCGTCGAGCACGACGAAGAGCTCCTCCTCAACAGAGTGGCAATGCGCTGGAGCGCCCTGCCCACCGGGGGGCAGCACGACGTGGTTGAGGCCTGTCGCGGAGGCGCCCGCGGCCTGGCCTACGCGTCGCGCGCGGCCACCCAGGATCGCCGGTACGTCTGCGAGTGCGACCACGTGGCGCGGGCGCTCGGGCTCGGGTGGCGGGCACTGCGGAGGGCCTGCGGTGGCCTCGCGAGCGAAGGGCGAGTCGCCGCCGGCGAGCTCGACCCAGCGCGGGAAGGACCACGCGACTCCGGCGCGCGGCAGGGCGCTCAGCGCCGGGTCGCGGCGCTGGCCGAAGACCAGCACGTCGAGGCCCGTCTCGCCGGCACGCAGCGTGTGCGCGCCGCGACGCGGCTTGTGCACGATGCAGTCCTCGCGCCGCACCTCGTAGGTCTTGCCCTCCTGCCACAGCAGGCCGGCGCCGTCGAGCACGAAGAAGATCTCCTCGTCGGCGCCGTGCTCGTGGGCCGGCGTCGAGAAGTGTCCGGCCGTGACCTCGATGCGCCGCAGCCCGACCGTGCGCGTGCCCGCGTCGCGCCCGAGGTCGCGCCACACGCCCCGCAGGTGACCGTTGGCGACCTCGCGAGAGGGGCTCTCGTCGATGTTTGCGAGCTTCATTGGATGCTCTCGCCGAGTGGATCGAGGGGAAGGTGTGGATGGGGATGCTGGGCGTGCGGGTGCGGCTGCTCGAGGAGCGGGCTCTGGATATCGCGTTTGGTGGCGGCGACATAGGCGACGAGACCCACGAACACGACGAGTGCGATGGCGCTGACGGTGCCATCCCCGAGACCGAGGCCGGTCAGCGACTTGGGCTTGCCGAACCAATCCGCAAACGAGGCGCCCAGCGGGCGCGTGACGATGTAGGCGGACCAGAAGGCGATGATCGGGTTCAGCTTTCCGCGCCACCAAGCGAGAGCCGGAATCGAGATGACCGCCGCGAACAGCAGCACCGAGCCGAAGAAGCCGAGGTTCAGCGAGGTCGCGGTCAGATCACCCGCCGCCGTGCCCAGCGCGAACGTGGCGAGCACCGCGGCCCAGTAGTAGTCCTCGCGCGAGCGCGTCGTGATGCTGTGGATCGAGAGCGTGCCCTCGCGGCGGTACCAGACGTAGAACACGCCGGCCACGACCAGCGCGTAGAAGGTCGTCGTCACCGCGTAGGGCGCGCTCGCGCCGTCGTGAACCCCGTCGGCGGCCATCGTGCCGAAGATCGCGACCATCATCACGGCGAACCAGTAGACCGGCGCGCGGTACTCACGGGCGCGAAGTTGAAGGCGCAGGGCGAACCACAGACCGAAGATCCCGATGAAGCCCGCCAGCGGGACGCTGACGCTGCCGAGGAAGTCCGACATCGCCTCGCCCATGCCCGTCGTGAGCAGCTTCAGGATCCAGAAGAGGAGAGTGATCTCCGGGACCTTCGCGGCGAGGGGCTGTGCGCGGGCGGACTTCGCGGCGCGGACCCGCCGCATCTCAGCCGCTGCGCGTGCGCCGCTTGCGACGACGCTGGCGCCAGATGTTCATGAAACGCCGCCAGAGCATCGCTCAGCGCTCTCCGGGAGTCTTGCGGGGATATTGCGAGGTGTCCAGGGTCAGGTCGAGCGCGGTGCGCACGATGCGATTCTGTTCGGCGATGTGCGCCGCCGGGTAGCCCTCGCCGGGGCTCGCGCGCTCGGGCCGGCCGATGTAGCCGAAGTGGATCTCGTCGGGCAGGATCTGCATCAGGCGCGGGAACATGTGCGCGCGGGCGCCCATGTTGCGCGGCTCTTCCTGTGCCCAGACGACCTCGCGTAGATTGGGGTAGCGGGCGATCAGCTCGCGGATCGACTGCTCGGGGAAGGGATAGAGCAGCTCCACGCGACCGACCGCGACGCCTTCGTTGTGCTTGCGGTCGGGGTGCCCGACGAGGTCGTAGTAGATCTTGCCGGTGCACAGCACCAGGCGCGTGACCTTCGCGTCGTCCACGCCGGGCTCCGGGAGCACCGGCTGGAAGCGGCTGTCCTCGGCGAGGTCCGCGATCTCGCTGCTCGCCTGCGGCAGGCGCAGGAGCGACTTGGGGGTCATGATCACGAGCGGGCGCTGCTTGGCGATCAGTGCCTGGCGGCGCAGCAGGTGGAAGTACTGAGCGGGCGTCGTCAGGTTCGCCACGCGGATGTTGCCCTCGGCGGCCTGCGCGAGGAAGCGCTCCAGCCGCGCCGAGGAGTGCTCGGGACCCGAGCCCTCGTAGCCGTGGGGCAGCAGCAGGGTCAGACGCGAGGTCTGACCCCACTTGGCCAGGCCGGAAACGATGAACTGGTCGACGATCACCTGTGCCGAGTTGACGAAGTCGCCGAACTGCGCCTCCCACAGCACGAGCGTCTCGGGCGCCTCCTGGCTGTAGCCGTACTCGAAGCCCATGCAGGCCAGCTCGGACAGCGGGCTGTTGTGCAGCTCGAATGGCGCTAACGCCTCCGGCAGGCTCTGGATCGGGCAGACCGTCTGACCGGTCTTCGCGTCGTGCAGGACCATGTGGCGCTGGCTGAACGTGCCGCGCTCGGTGTCCTGGCCGGTGAGCCGGATCGGGGTGCCCTCGGTCAGCAGCGAGGCGAACGCGAGCGCCTCGCCGTGAGCCCAGTCCAGCCGCGCGGGCTCCTCCGTGCCATCCTGCTCCTCCAGTGCCGCGCGCCGGCGCTCGAGCTGTTTGACGAGCTTCGGGTGCACCGTGAAGCCCTCGGGCACGCTCAACAGCTCCTCGCCGATCTCGCGTAGGCGCGCGGCCGGCACGGCCGTCTCGACTTCGGGGCTCGGCGAGCGGTCGAGCTCGTACTCGCCGGTCGCGTGATCGCCGTGCTCGGACGCAGCGGCGATCTTCGCCTTCAGGCGCTGGTGCAGCAGCGTCAGGTTGTCCCACACCTCCTGGGCCTGGCGCTCCACCTCCTCCGTGGTGACGATGCCTTCGGTCACCAGGCGATCCGCCCACAGCTCCGACACGCGCTTCTTCGTCTTGATCTTCGCGTACATCTCCGGCTGCGTGTATGCCGGCTCATCAGACTCGTTGTGGCCGAAGCGTCGGTAGCCGATCAGGTCGATCAGCACGTCGTGGCCAAACTCCTGACGGAAGGCGAACGCCAGGCGTACCGCGCTGATGCACGCCGGTACGTCGTCTGCGTTGACGTGGATGATCGGCACGTCGAAGCCCTTCGCCAGGTCCGACGCCCACCGCGTCGAGCGCGCGTCGTCGGGGTCCGTCGTGAAGCCCACCTGGTTGTTCGTGATGATGTGGACCGTGCCGCCGACCTTGTAGCCGTCCAGGCCCTGCAGGTTGAAGGTCTCTGAGACAACCCCCTGTGCCGGGAACGAGGCGTCGCCGTGGATCACGATCGGAACCGCCGCGTTCGTGTCCTGGTGAGCGTGCGGGCCCTTGCGCGTCGTCTGCGCAGCGCGCGTCGCGCCCTCCACCACCGGCGAGACGTACTCCAGGTGGCTCGGGTTGGACTCGAGGTTGACGCGGATCGTGTCGCCGTCGGGCAGGTGGAAGGTGCCCTGCGTGCCGTGGTGGTACTTCACGTCGCCCGTGCCGCCCTGCGGGATCGTCGTCACCGCCTCCAGCGTCGAGGCGCCCTCGAACTCCGCAAAGATCGTGTCGTAGGGGCGCCCCAGGTTGTGCGCCAGCACGTTCAGCCGGCCGCGGTGCGCCATGCCCACCACGACCTCCTGGCCGCCGTGCGCAGCGGAGAGCTGGATCAGCTCGTCGAGCATCGGCACCGTCATGTCCAGGCCCTCGATCGAGAACTGGTGCTGACCGAGGTACGCCTTGTGCATGAAGCGCTCCAGCGCATCCACCTTCACCAGGCGTCGCAGCAGCCTGCGCCGTTCGTCGTTCGTCAGCTCGTGACGGAACGCGCTCGACTCGATGTGCTCGCGCAGCCATACGCGCTGGCGGTGCGAGGCGATGTGCTCGATCTCATACGCGATCGTGCCGCAGTAGGTCTCACGCAGGTGTGGCAGCGCGTCCGCGAGCGTCGCCCCCGGCACGTACATCTGGAAGATCTTCGCCGGCAGGCGCGCCTGCAGCTCGGGCGTCAGCCCCAGCGCCTCCGGATCGAGGCCCGGGTCGCCCTCGGGCTCGGTGCCAAGCGGGTCCAGGTGCGCCGCCAGATGGCCGTGGCTGCGCACGCGGCTGACGAACGTGCTCGCCGCCTGCACCGCTTGCAGGAGCTCTTCGCCGCCCGTGTACGGCGCCGCCACGCCCGGAGCCTGCGCAGCGGCCTCGGCGGCAGCCGCCGCAGCCGCAGCCGGCGCCGGCAGCTTCGGCGGCGGCCCCAGCTCCACGCCCAGCGCCGCGAACATGTCCTCGTAGAAGCCGTTCTCGCCCTGTAGGTACTGCTCGATCTGCGCCAGGAAGCGCCCCGACTCCGCGCCCTGGATCACGCGGTGGTCATACGTCGAGGTCATCGTCATGACCTTCTCCGCGCCGATCATCTCGCCGATGTTCTCCAGGCCCACCGGGTAGCCGATCGAGCCCGTCGCCACGATCGTGCCCTGGCCGGGCATCAGCCGCGGCACCGAGGCCACCGTGCCCAGGCCGCCGGGGTTGGTGAGCGTCACGTTCGCGCCCACCAGGTCATCCGCCGTCAGCGTGTTCGTGCGCGCCTTCTCCACGAGCGCGTCATACGCCGCCAGGAACTGGTCGAAGGTGAGGCTGTCCGCGCCCACGATCACCGGCACCATCAGCGTGCGCGAGCCGTCCTTCTTCTGCACGTCCACCGCCAGACCGAGGTTGACAGTGCCGTCCACCATGCGGTTCGGCTTGCCCTCGATCTCCTCGAAGTGGTTGGCCATCACCGGCATGTCCTGTGCCGCGCGCACGATCGCGTAGGCGATCAGGTGCGTGAAGGAGACCTTGCGCGAAGCCGCCTTCAGCTCGCGTCTGCGCGCGTCCAGCCGTGTCACCGTCAGCGTGCGGAAGCTCGTCGCCGTCGGGATCGAGCGCGACTCCTCCATGTAGCGCACCAGCATCGCCGCGCCGCCCCGCATCGGCTGCGAGCTCGGCTCGCTCGCCGGGGGGTGTGCGTGGCCGTTGCTGCCCGCGCCGTTCGTGGCGTGCCCGCCGTCAGTCGCGGTCCTCGCGCCTGCGCTCGCCGCGCCCAGCACGTCGGACTTGGTGATCCGCCCCGCGGGACCGCTGCCCGACACCTCAGCCAGGTTCACGCCCTCCACCGCCGCCGCACGCGCGGCCACGGGGGAGACCTTCGTGCCCTCCGGCACGCTGCCCGGTGCGTGGCTCGAGGCCGCGCTCGCGGTTTCGCTCGCCTGCGTGGTGGCGGCCGTCGGAGAGTCGCCAGTCGGAGGTCGAGGCGTGCTCACCGCGCCGTTCACCGAAATCCGAGCGATCAGCTGTCCCACCGTGACCGTGTCGCCCTCCGCAGCCAGGATCTCGCTGACCGTGCCAGTCGCCGGGGCGGGCAGCTCCAGGTCGACCTTGTCGGTGGATATCTCCACGATCGTGTCGTCAACCTTGATCGGGTCGCCGACCTGCACACGCCATTCCAGGATCGTCCCCTCCGTCACCGACTCGCCCGCGGCGGGGGTGAGCACGTCGACCGTGTTCGCCGCAGAGCCGTTGGTGGCAGGCGTGTCGCTCGGCGCAGCGGGCGCGGTCGCCTCGGGCTCCGACGACGCCTGTGCCTCCGGGGCGAGCGGTTGCTCCGGGGACTCGTCGAGCTCGGGCTCCGCCGGCACCGGCGCGGCCGGGGGCACGCTGCCGTTGACGGAGATGCGTGCGATCACCTGTCCGACGGTGACCGTCTCGCCCTCGTCGACCAGAATCTCGCTGACGATGCCGCTGCCCGGGGAGGGGAGCTCGACGTCAACCTTGTCCGTGGAGATCTCCACGATCGTGTCGTCCAGCTTGATCGGATCGCCGACCTTGACATGCCATTCGAGGATCGTTCCTTCGGTCACCGACTCGCCCGCAGCGGGTGTTACGACGTCTATCGTCTGCACTGCGGTGGTGCCGGTTGCCATCGGTCTCTCACTTTAGCGCGGCCCGTGGACCGGCACGCTGACGCTCCTCGCGGACGAACTCATAGCTGCCGAAGAACGGCCCGATGCCGCCCAGCACCGCCACTGCGACCGCCAATCTGAGAGACACAACCCGCAATCGAGCGGCGGTGATGCATGCCAGAGACATGAAGATCCACAACAGTCCATGGGTCAATCCCAGGATGAACGTGAGCGGTTCCGGCTTGCCTGCAGCGAACGCGCTGATCAGCAGCGCCGTGTAAACGCATGAATGTGTGAACGACATCCACTTCAGGCGCGTGAACGTCAGCGGGCCCGCTGCGGCGCGCAGCTGGGCCGTCACTGCGAGAGCCAGTACGCCATGCGCGGCAAGACCTCGCCCGCCTCGGCCGGCCATCGATCGATCTCCCGCGGCCACCAGGCGAAGGCGTCGTGCTCGTCGTCAGGGGCGACCTCGTCCTCGGCGCCCTCGGCCAGCCACGCCTGTCCCACGAACATGACCATCCTCTGCGGCAGGCAAAGCAGCGCCTCACCCCGCACCCGCTCCGGTGAAACAGACCACTCCTCCTTCAGCTCGCGCACCAGCGTGTCCGCGGGGCTCTCGCCGAGGTCAACCGCGCCGCCGGCGCCCAGCGCCCAGCGCCCCGCCCACGAGGAGACCCATTGCGCGCGACGACCCGCCAGCCAGCGTCCGTCCGCAGCGCGCGTCACGCACAGTGCCGCCATGCTCTGCGAGGCGTCGCCTTCCACCAGGCGCAGCGCCCAGCGCAGCGGCTGCAGCTCGATCGAGATCCCATCGCCGTCCTGGCTGTAGTCGACCATGCGCGCCGCGATCCCGTCGTGGCTGGGCGAGCCGCGTCGCTGCAGCTCCCTGATCGCCTCATCCGCCGCCTCCGTGTGTGCCCGCGGGGGCTCGAACTGGGTGTCCTGCCAGCGGGCGGTGATGTTCTCCATCGCCCACGGTCCCCGGGCGAGGATTCGCGGTGCTTGGGTGGCGGGCTCCGCTCGATCGGACACTCTCCTTGAAGGCTATTGAATCTGACCTGAACGCCGATCAATACACGCCCGGCATAATGCTGGCGCGTGCCGATCGGTCCAGCCATATGAGGGTCGCTGTCCTCGGCCCCGGCGGCGTCGGCGGGCTGCTGGCCGGCGCGCTCGCACGCAACGGCGAGGAGGTCAGCGTCGTCGCGCGCGAGTCGACTGCGGCGGTCATCGCCGAGCACGGCATCCGGGTGCAGAGCGTGATCCTCGGCGACTTCACCGCCCGTCCGGCGGCCGTGGCGTTGCTCGAGGAGCCCATCGACGCGCTGATCGTCGCGACGAAGGCCGCCGGCCTCGAGCCGGCGCTAGAGCGCGTCGATGTCGAGCCACCAGTCGTGCTGCCACTTCTCAACGGCCTCGACCACATCGCCGTCCTGCGTCGACGCTTTGCCGCGGACACCGTGCTCGCGGGGGCGATCCGCGTCGAGGCCGACAGGCCGCAACCCGGCGTCGTCGTGCACACGAGCCCGTTCCTGCGCGTCGACATGGCCTGTGAGCAGCCCGGTGGCACGGCCGCCATGCAGCCGCTGGCCGACGCCCTCGTGCGCGCCGGCATACCCGCCCAGGTTCGCGACTCCGAGGCGAACGTGATGTGGGCAAAGCTCGTGCGACTCAACGCGCTCGCATGCACCACCAGCGCCTACGACGTGCTGCTCGGCGAGATCCGCTCCACGCCGCAGCTGCGCGCCGATCTCGAGGGTGCGATCGAGGAGGCCTGCGCCGTGGGCAGGGCGGAGGGTGCGACCGACATCGATCCTGCGAAGGCGATCGCCGAACTGGAGGCTGCGCACGACACGCTCGGCAGCTCCATGCAGCGCGACATCGCTGCCGGGCGCGAGCCCGAGCTCGACGCCATCCCCGGCGCGGTGCTGCGCGCCGGCGCTCAACACGGGATCTCGTGTCCGACGATCGAGCGGCTCGTCGCCCTCATCGCAGCTCGGCTGGGCGTGCCGCAGACCTAATCGCTGAGCGGCGCCCGCCCTGTCGCGCGGTCGTGGCGCAACACCGCCAGGAGCTCCGCGTATGGACCCACCAGATACGCATCGTCATCGGGAGCAAGCCGCGTGTCGCGACGCGGCGGATGCTCGAGCGCGCCCGCGCTCGCCGCGCGGCGGATCGCCACGACGCGGACGGTGCCGGGGAGCTCGAGCATGGCCAGACCGTCGAGGCCGCCGCCGGCGCTCACGCGCAGGCGCGCAAGCAGGAAGGGGTGGTTGCCCACATAGAAGGTGAACAGCACGTCCAGGCCCAGCGCCCCGCCCACGAACCACGGGGCGGCGATCGCCGAAGTCGACCACACGTGACGAAAGCCGAAGCTCTGCTCGAGGCGACGTCCGAGCTGGCGGTCGAACACCCGCAGCACGACCGGCACCTCCGTCCAGCGCGAGCCGAGATGGTCGCGGATCGCCAGGCCCGTCTCGATGTTCGTCAGATCGTCGGAGGTGAGGATCGCGACGGCTGCCGCCTCTGCGAGGTTCACCGCGTCAAGCGTGCGTGTGAGCGTCGCGTCCCCGAGCACCAGCGGTGCCTGCAGCGCGCGTGCCTCTGTGAGATACGGGTTGTTCTCCATGCGCTCGATCACGACCACCTCCATGCCTGCCGCCAGCAGTCCTTCGAGCACCTTCATGCCAACGCTGCCGAGTCCCACGAGCACCACGTGGCCGCGCATCCCCGGGATCCGCCCGTGGCCGAGCGACTGCGCCAGGCGCCGGCTGACGAGCGCGTTCGTAAGCAGCGCATACATCGTCGTCACGAGCGTCACGCCGGCGATGATCAGAACGATCCCGAAGACCTTCACGTCGGTCTGCTGGGACGCGAACGAGAAGTCGCCGTAGCCGACCGTCGCCACCGTCTCGACCGTGAAGTAGACGGCGTTCAAGAGTCCCAGATGCGCGTGCCCGCTCGGTTCGAGGTAGCCGAGGTGCAGAACGATCGTCGAGACGATCAGCAGCACGAGCGCAAGGACGAGCGCGATGCGCAGCGGACGATCGACGATGCTGCTGAGCGTGCCGCGCGAACGCTTGAGGAAGCTGCGCGCACGCGCACGCAGTGCCGATACGGCGCCCGCGGTCGCCTCGCGCTGACTCAATCCGGCGTCTTCGAGCTCCGCGCGCGTGCCGAGCAGGGTCACGCGGTCTCGCGCCGACACACGCTGGTCGCGTCCGGGGCAGGCGATCAGCTCGTCGTCGGACTCCGTCACTACGCCGATCGGGGCCAGGCTGCCGTAGAGCTCTCGCAGCGTGCCGTCACGCGGAGCGGTCACCTCCGCCGTGACGAACGTGCTGTCTCCGAGCTGGATCTCACGAGCACGCCGTCCCACACACGTTTCCACGACTGCCGGCGCGAACAGAGCCGCCACGTCGAGTACCCCCACCGAGCTCAGCACCTGCTCGACCGCATGCGCGACAGACGGATTGTCGAGATCGGCGACGACGCGGACGTCGGGTCGCAGGTCGCGTATCTGCAGCACGGTCTCCAGGGTCCGAAGGTCGGTGTTCTCCGCGCATACGACCGCCGCGGCCCCCGCGATGCCGGCGTCGAACAGCGGCTCGGTGAGGTGCCCGCCGCGCGGCAGGTGAGGGATCCCCCAGCCGAGAACGATCCGGATCAGTCGCTCGTCCGGCCCATCGCTGAGCACCACCACGCGCGCACCAGCCAGGTGCAGCTGCTCGACCGTGCGCAGCGCGACATCGTTGATGCCGCACACGATCACGTGGCCGACCCAGTCTCGGCACGTCTGTGCGCTCAAAGCCTCCTCGCCTGTGTCAATAGCCACTTGCGTGAAGTTTGCGCACAGGCAAGGACGTTGCCCTTAGCCGCACGTCCAATATGCCCGGTGCTACTGCGCTTCGAATGGAGAGTGGCCGGGCGCGAGCGCGGGGATCGACTGCGTGGCGATCGCCTCGACCGCCTGCTCCTCCGCCTCCGTGAGCTCCTCCTCGTGGTCGCCGTCGCACAGCACGCGGAAGTTGCCCGTCACGCCCTGGTCGGCCTGGATCGTGATCCCCGGCAGGATCTCCTCGCCCTCGTCGAGCCCCAGGCGCTCCATGTCGAAGTGCGCAAGCCCGATCCCGTAGGCCGTGTGGGTGGGGTTCTCGCGGTCGTGCGCCGCCACCGCCTGCGCGAAGCGCTCGAGGTTCTTGGCGATCTTGCCGGTGTCAGCCATCGCCTCGGGAGGGTAGCGCGAGCGCTATAGATTGTGGGCGATGGCCGGCACCCCACCTGTGGAGATCGCGCCGCCGACTCCAGACGGCGGCGGCGGGCGCACCGGCGGGGCGCGCGAGGGTGAAGTCATCCGCACTCAGCAGTTGACGAAGGTCTACGCCGGCACCGACTTCGCCGCGGTCGACAGGCTCGATCTGAGCGTTCAGGCCGGCGAGATATTCGGCCTGCTCGGGCCCAACGGCGCCGGCAAGACGACGACCGCCGGGATGCTCACCACCCGTGTGATCCCCACCTCCGGCTACGCGTATGTCGGCGGCATCGACGTCGTCGCACACCCTGCGTTGGCCAAGCAGCTGCTTGGCATCGTCTCCCAGCAGAACACGCTCGACCGGCAGTTGACCGTGTGGGAGAACCTCTACTTCCATGGGCGCCTGTTCGGCATCTCAGCGTCCGAGTCGCGCGAGAACGCCGACCGGCTGCTCGAGCAGTTCCAGCTCGCCAAGTGGGCCAAGGCGTCGGTGTTCGCGCTCTCCGGCGGGATGGCGCAGCGTCTGATGATGGCGCGGGCGATCTTCCACCGGCCCGCGGTGCTGTTCCTCGACGAGCCGACCGCGGGCCTGGACCCGCAGAGTCGCCTCGCGTTGTGGGAGATCCTCCGTGAGCTCAACGGCGAGGGCCAGACGGTGCTGCTGACCACGCACTACATGGAGGAGGCCGACGCGCTCTGCGATCGCGTGGCGATCATGGACCACGGCAAGATCCTCGCGCTGGATACGCCCGAGGCGCTGAAGCGCTCGATCGGCGCGGACACGATCGTCACCGTGAAGGCCGATGCCGACCCAGATGCGCTCGCCGCGCGACTCTCCCAAGAGCTGAGCGAGGTCACGCACACGCGTCCGGTCGACGGCGGCGTGGAGCTGCACGTCAGAGGCGCCGAGCGGCTCGTGCCGCGACTCGTCGCTGCAGCCGAGAGCGGAGGCTTCGACGTGATCGACCTGTCGGTGGCCGAGCCGAGCCTCGAGACCGTGTTCATCAGCCTCACGGGCAAGGAGCTGCGCGAGTAATGGCCGCGACGGCTACCTCAACC
Source organism: Solirubrobacteraceae bacterium (assembly GCA_036513335.1). GTDB lineage: Bacteria > Actinomycetota > Thermoleophilia > Solirubrobacterales > Solirubrobacteraceae > Palsa-744. The sequence goes on from DATBZG010000024.1 coordinate 13,157, forward strand.
GCTGAGGTGCAGCAGGGTAACCGCGAGCGGATTGCAATCAAGCCCACCCGCTCGGTGATGGCGGCCAGCCGTATCGCTCTGCGCGCATTGATCCTGCGCGACCTGGTCGTGCTTTGGAAGAGCAAGGGCGAGTTCGTCGTGCGCACGCTGATCCAGCCGTTCCTGCTGGTGTTCGTGTTCCTCTACGTGTTCCCCAACATCGGCCAGGGCGTCGGCGGGAGCGGGGGCAAGGCCGCCGAGTCGGCATTCGCGACGGTGCTCGTGCCGGGCGTCGTCGGCATCTCGATCATGTTCCAGGGGATCCAGGCGGTCGCGATGCAGCTGTCAACGGAGTTCGGCTACACGCGCGAGATCGAGGACCGGGTGCAGGCGCCCTGCCCGATCTGGCTCGTTGCCGCCTCGAAGGTTCTCTCCGGGGCCGCCCAGGGCCTGATCGCGGCGGTGATCGTGTTCCCGATCGCAGCCGTCGTGCACGCATCGGGCGTACACGCCCACCTTTCGGTGCACTGGTGGGTGGTGCTCACGCTGATCCCGCTCGTCTGCGTGACGATGACCTCGCTCGGGCTGCTGCTGGGGACGGCGTTCGAGCCGCGCAACATCGGGCTGATGTTCGGCTTCGTCGTGCTGCCGCTGACGTTCCTCGGCGGCACCTACTACCAGTGGACGCGCCTGGCGCCGGTGCAGGTCGGCGGCATCCACTGGCTGCAGATCATCGTCCTGGTCAACCCCCTGATCTACGTCAATGAGGGCATGCGCGCGGGGCTCACGCACGCCTCGCACATGCATCTCTACATCATCTACCCCGTGCTGCTGGGCTTCTGTGCCACGTTCCTCACGTTCGGCCTGCGCAAGTTCCGCGGCCGCGTTCTGTCCTGACCTTCCACCCGGAGAGACCACATGCCACGACTGCAGATCATCATCGCCAGCACGCGTCCCGGTCGGGTCGGCCTGCCTGTCGGCCTCTGGTTCGAGGGGCGCGCGCGGGCGCACCAGGCCTTCGACGTGGAAGTCGCCGACCTCGCCGAGCTCGCCCTCCCGTTCATGGACGAGCCCAACCATCCGCGGCTGCGTGAATACACCCACGAGCACACGAAGGATTGGAGCGCCAAAGTTGACGCCGCCGACGCGTTCGTGTTCGTGATGCCCGAGTACAACTACGGCTTCAACGCGCCGCTGAAGAACGCGATCGACTTCCTCCACTACGAGTGGCGCCACAAGCCGGTCGGCTTCGTCTCCTACGGTGGCGTCTCCGCCGGCACGCGCGCGGTGCAGATGATCAAGCAGGTCGTGACCACGCTGAACATGTTCGCCCTGACCGAGGCCGTCTCCATACCGTTCGTCGCACAGTTCCTCGACGACGAAGGCGTGATCGACGCCAACGAGACGATGGAGAAGGCAGCCGACGCGATGCTCGACGGGCTGGTGCGGATGAGCGCCGCGCTCGCGACGGTGCGCGATGAGATGTGAGCCAGGCGGGCGGGCCGCGCTCAGCCCTTGGCGGGCAGCGAGCGTGCGTAGCTGACGCCGCG